>JBEKTF010000105.1:0-18206 GCA_049516355.1 Bryobacteraceae bacterium
GCGACGAACCGCCGAACCAATGCCAGGGATCGGATGAAAACCGGGGCCACGCTCCTCTACGGGTAGAAAGCGCCAGTGTCTTGTCGGCCTTAGCTTGCCGTGTCCAATTTCATTCTGACAAAGTTGTCAAATGGCAAGTGTTTCTGACGCCAGAGACGTTCCCGGCCAGGGACCGTCCATCGCTCTTCTCGACGCTTCCCTGCCCCAACACAGGTGTCCGCATGAGTGCGGACACGGCACGCTGAGAGCGTGCGCCACAAATGTTCAGGATATTCAGAAAGCAAAGGTGAGACCAGCTGAAAGGCGGTGGGTTTCCGGAGCCAGCTTGCGGCATTTCGGTTCACGCAGAAAAGGCCGACGAGGGCGTCGGCCGCAGGTCGGGGACCCGCCCCACCCTGGGTTCGGTCGAAAACATAGGAGGTAAAAAACGTTGTATAATAACTTCATTAATCGGAGAAATACAGCAGATATCTGTATTTTATGAAGTCCGATCAGGTCACATCCGCGGTGAAACCCTGGAGGGCCCCTATGCGCGATCTGGAGTCTACGGCGATTTTTGGCCCCGAAGTATTGTTGCACCTCACAGGAACGAGTGCTCCGCACCTGTCCTGCGCCCTGTTGGGTATCGAGCGCGGGAAAATGCACATTCGCGCGGACAACTTTATCGAACCGGCCACAACCGTCAGCGCAAGCGTAGGCCACATCACTGTTTCGGGCGAAGTCGCCTATTGCACAAGGAAAGACACCTGGTACCGGACTTGTATTGCCTTGAGTTCCGAGAATGACCGGGTCCGCCGGGAGCCGAGGCTGCCGATCCGCGTACCAGGCGCCATTCTCGCTTTGTCCGGCGACGGCAATGAGCAGTCGGTCCAGGGACTGGTCCTTGACGTTTCCATATCGGGGATGCGGGTGAAGATCCCGCAACCGGTCCAGACCGGAACGATGATTTTCGTCGAGATGTCGTCCACTCTTGTAGTCGGCGAAGTGCGGCACTGTGTTGCCGGGCAGAACGGCCAATTCGAGGCCGGCATCGAGATCACCGATATACTGTCTGATACAAAATCGCAGCAGGATCCCCCGAGTGTTCTGAGGAACATCCGACGGAAGCTTGCAGAGGTAGTCCTGGGGCGACCGATCTTAATCACCGGCAAGCCAATGTAGGGGAAGAGGATCTCGCGCGGCGATTCGTATCGGGTCTAAGAACATATCAGGCCCGCGACAGAGCCAGAGGGGAACCGACACGACGACGATGCCAACTTACCTGTTCAGCTGGAACCCGCTCACCGCGTTCAAGTGGCCGAACAATGGCGTTAATTCCGCAGCCACGCGCCGGGGAAAAGTGGTGCACATCCGCTGGAGCACAGGCGGGACGACCTGTATCGTCCCCGGAGACCGCATTTTTCTCGGCAAGGTAAGGCAGCATCCCACTGGAGTGATCGCCTCCGGCGTCGCCGTTTCCGATTGTTTTGAAGACACTCACTGGGAAGACAGTTCCAAACGCACCACATACAACATGGTGGACTTCGATACGATCCTCGATCCGGAGAGCGTCTTGCCCCGCTCCCGACTCAGTGAGGGTTCTCTCGGCGATGTGAACTGGGACACGGAGTATGGCGGGGTCACGATTGGAGAAGAGGCCGCCAGGGCTCTCGAAGCGGAATGGCGGGATTGGCTTGGGCGCGCCGGTTTCCCGCAGATCGAAAGGGAACTGGAACAATCGACATTTCAACTTTTCGGGTATGCGGGATGGATCAAACTGCGGCTTCATTTGCTTCTGGAACGCGATTCGAGATTGCTAACGGCGAAGCGAAGTGAAGCCTTGAGACGGCAACCAGGCGGGCTCGAATGCGAGGCGTGCATGCGCACGTTCGACGATGCGGGCAGCGACCTGATTGAGGCACACGACATTGAGCTGCACGACAGGCGACCGCTGTCAACCCTCGACTCAACCGGGGACCTGGAAACGACCATCGAGGATCTCGCGCTTGTATGCGCGAACTGCCATCGAATGCTTCACTCGCAGGATTGGCCTTCAGTGGAAGAGCTTCGATCGCAGCTTGTGAAGCAGAAGGCGTAGCACGCCGACACGGCCTTAACAGGTACGCAGCGGGAAGGGCTCTGCAAGGCTTGAAACGCCCACAGGCTGAACAGGCTGATGAAAAAGTCCCTCACACGACAAAGGCGCAGGGTCGAAAGCCTACTCCACGACGAAGAATCAATAGCTTGAAAGACCCTGGAGCAGGCCTTTTGGCCTGCAACTTATTTTTCAGCAGCGTCTGAAGCCTGCGCCACCTCGTATCAACAGAACAAGCTTTAAAGGTCCTATTTGGACTTTTGTTGTACGTCGGCAGGGGTGCACTTGCCGTTTTCGCAACGGTTATTGTCTTCACAAACCTGCTCGAGCAATTTCCATGTCGGATGAAGCTTCATGCCGAACATCTGCGACCACGGCTTCGTGAAAATTTCCGGATCGTCGATCGTAATCTCGTACGTCGCTGTCATCGGATCGGTGTACTTGATCCGTTCGATGGTATGCAGCTTGTCGCTGTGATAGCGCACCACCTTATTGGTGAATGCGTCCAGAGGCCAGGATTTCAACCCGATAGTGTCGATCACGAGCGTATCGCCTTCCCATTTGGCCACCGCGTCCCCTTCGTACGTCAAATCCACGTCCGCGCTATGGGGCCGCCCATCCGTCGGGATGATGCGGAAGAAGTGCATATATTCATAAAAAAAGATAATCTGGCCGGGGCTCTGGACGATCTGCGTCGCATAAGGGGCCAACACTTCCCGTGGATGACCATCCGGCAGGCAGAATGCGGTTGGATCGTCATGCTTCGTATCTTCGTTCAACGGCTGCAGGAATTTAGCTTCCCCTCCCGGTTTGAATGGAGCCCAAAGCTTCGGGTCGAAGTTTGTGACGCTGGGAGTGTCGGTGTCGCCGCGCCCCACCTGATGTTTGAATCCGGGACCCGCCCAAACGCCCGTAAAGTCCGGCTTGCCGTCCGCCGTCTTTGGGATCGCGGTGCGAACGGGGACTGGCTGGCCAGGGGCCACCTGCGCCGACAATGGCAAGGCCATCAAAGCCAACCCGGCAAACGTGGTCACCAGGGTGACGGATGAAAAAATGCGGCGATTTCTCATATAAACAGTTCCCCCACAGATCGATATTAGCTCGCGCAGCGCCCGTGCAGAACAAATAAATACCACGGCGCCCGAGTGGCTCTTCGCGGGGAGAGTCCCTCAGGCACCGCAATTACCAACTCATCCTACCTGCTTACTTATCTTTCTTACTTATCTTTGGCAGTCGCCGCAGTCTCTTCCGCGGATGCTGTGAACACCTTACGGCCATCCGCAAACGTCACGCTGCCACCCGAACCGTTAGTCGAATTATCCTTGGCGCGGAAACCTTCCACTGTAATCACGTCTCCGACCTTGAGCGCCTCTTTGGTGATGCCGCTCCTCTGGAGCATGCCGGGAGGGCCGCCGGAGAAGCCCCACGTGGTTATCTTGCCGGTATCGTCCTTCACATCCACGTAGAACCAGACATGGGGATTCAGCCACTCCACCTTGGAGACCGTACCGGTGACTTTCACGGGCTTGGTGCGGTCATATTCCGCCGAGAATGCATGGTGCGCAAGCATCGGCGCCGCCGCTGCCAGCAATAGACCCGCAGTAAAACAAACCAACTTCGTTCTCATAGTTTTTCGCCTCTACCAGATTCCTGACCGGGGTTCCGACTCGTTCGTCCGCCGGAAACAGTTAGTCCCTCATAGCATATCGCCTGGACAACCCTGAGACAATCGCGATGCTTTGCAACAATCTGTTGCTCAGGAGGAATAATGACCTTAGGGCTTTAATTCGTCCATCAGCCCGGGGACGTCATTGCGGATTCCCAATCCCATGGGATTCCATCCGAACTCATCGATGAGGACTTTCGCGACATCGTCTTTCGTCTTGCCTTCGCGGACCATCGCCCGAACACGGGTGCGGGTGGCATCCACCGCGGCACGGAATTTGATCAGGTCGTTGCGCGTCGCGACGGGTCCGTGACCGGGAATGACTGTGTCGAAATCCCATTTGAGCGCGCCGTCGAGCGTTTTGGTCCATTCCATTATGCTGCCGCCGGATTTGTAATCGATGTGAACGCCGAAAGTGCCCGTATTAAACATGTCGCCCATGGAGACGACGCGGAGAGCCGGAAAGTAGACGACGGCATCGCCGTCGGTGTGGCCAGGCGAGAAGTGGCGCGCGACAACTTCCTTCCCGCCGAGATTGATGCTCAACCCGTCCGTGAAGGTCACCTCGGGCGCGCCGGGGAGTTTCTGCCGGATCATGTCGGCGCGGGCGTCGAAATGGCCGACGATCACTGCAAAGGGGCGCATTTTCTCGTTGCCCCCGGTGTGGTCGCCGTGGGGGTGCGTGCTGATTACGTATTTGATCGGCTTGTCGGTCAACGATTTCACTTTGTCCATGATGTCGTCGTGATCCCGCTCGAACTTGGCGTCGACCAGGATCACACCTGCATCGGTCAGGTAGACAGTGGTGTTTCCGCCATCGCCGGAAATCACGTACAGATCGTCCTTCACCTTTTCCAGTTTCGATGGAGCCGCGGGCTGCTGCGCACGCGCGATCCATGATCCAGCAGCCAAGCAAAATACCAATGGCAATAACACGAGAGCATTCTTTCGCATGGGAGTCAGTGTAGATTCTACTCCAGCGCGCGGTTGATGCGCTCCCGCAACAGTCTTTTGCGGCAATGCAATAGTGCAGTTCTTGACAGGGCGTGGAATCAATGAAATACTCCTTCAGCAAAAGCATCAGGCTGAATTGTTCTCGAAATCATACATAAATCGCTGCTCTGAAAGGGTCCCATTGAGAGTATTTTTCAAGGCTTTTTTTGCTATTTCTTTATTTGCATCGCTCGTGTCAGTGAACGCCTGGGCGCAGGCGATCGGGACTTCTCAAGTCAAGGGAACGGTTCGCGATGCCAGTGGTCTGGCCGTTCCGGGGGCCGAGGTCAAAGCCACGCAGACGTCGACGGGCCTGGTCCGAACCGTCAACACCGAGCCGGATGGCAGCTACATCCTTCCCAACTTACCCATCGGCCCCTACCAGTTTGAAGTCAGCAAGGAAGGTTTCACCAAGTATGTACAGAGCGGCATCGTGCTCCAGGTGGGAGCGAATCCGGAGATCGACGCCACTCTAAAGGTCGGATCTGTGTCCCAGCAGGTGGAAGTAACAGCCGACGCCGCGATGGTGGAGACTCGCAGCACCGGCGTGGGGCAGGTCGTGGATCAGCAGCGGGTCGTCGATCTGCCGCTGAACGGGCGGCAGGCGACCCAGTTGATTTTTCTAGCGGGAGCTGCCAACCCGGGCGCCAATGTCGATAGCATCGCGGCGGGCAAGAACTATCCGCTGATACCGGAGATTTCCGTTGCTGGAGGCCAATCCGACGGAATCACGTTTCTCCTCGATGGAGGAACACACAACGATCCGTTGAACGGCATGGCCTTACCGCTCCCCTTTCCGGACGCCTTGCAGGAGTTCAAGGTGGAGACAAGCGCTCTGCCGGCTCAGTATGGGCAACACTCGGCGGCCGCGATCAACGCCGTGACGAAATCGGGCGGGAACACATTTCACGGAGATGGCTTCGAGTTCGTCCGCAACGGGGACTTCGACGCCCGGAACTTTTTTGCGCCGTCCCGCGATTCACTCAAGCTCAACCAGTTCGGCGGGACGGTAGGCGGACCGATTAAAAGGAACAAGCTTTTCTTCTTTGCGGGTTACCAGGGCTCGCTGCAACGTTCGAACCCGATCGGCAGCAACACCAGCGGCAACGTGACGGCCGGCGTCTCGTTTGTTCCGACTGCAGCCATGCTGGGAGGAGACTTTACAGCCTTTGAGTCGCCAGCATGCAACGGCGGCCGGCAGATTACGCTGAAAGGTCCTTCCTTCGTCAACAATCAGATCGCACCCAGTTTAATCGCGCCCCAGGCGCTGAAGCTGGCGAGCTTCCTGCCACCCGCGACCAACGCATGCGGCCAGACGGGATATGGCGTGCCGAACAACTACGACGAGCACCAAGGCGTGGCAAAGGTGGATTATCAGTTAAATGACAAGGAATCCTTATTCGCGCGCTATTACACGACGCACCTTTTGATTCCGACACCAAGTTCATTGGACGTGCTGAATGCCGGCACGCCCGGCCAGGAATCCAGGGTTCAATCCCTGGTTCTGGGAGACACGTATCTGTTCGGCGCCGGCATCGTAAGTTCGTTCCGGTTGACGGGCGATCGATCGGTTACGGCGCGCAATCCGCCGAGTTACTTTACTCCCACAACGTTGGGCGTCAATATGTACTCCCTGCCCGCGCCCGTTCCGCAAACCTCGTACATCTCGGTGACCGGAGGGCCGGCGATCGGTGGACAAGCCGGCGTGCCGGGTCTCTTTCCCTCGGACACTTATCAGATCGCGGAGGATGTCGGTTTGGTCCGGGGAGCGCATCAGATCGGTTTCGGGGTGAACTTTATCCGCGATATGATCAACTCGCGAACTTACACCTACTCAGACGGCTTTTTCTCATTCACCGGTCAGACGACAGGGTCGGGGATGGGTGATCTGTTCGCGGGAGATGCGGCGCAGTTTCGGCAGGATCAACCCACGGGCTTGCGAGCGCGACAGAAATATTTCGGACTGTACCTGCAGGATACCTGGAAAGCGACCTCTCGCCTTACCATCAATGCCGGTCTTCGCTGGGAACCATTTCTGCAGGAACCGACAGGGGACGGACATCTCAGCCTTTTCCAGGAAAACTGGTTCGTGGCGGGTGTTCACAGCACGGTATATCCCAATGCACCCGCAGGTTTGCTGTTCCCGGGTGACACGATACCAGGGGGCGGGAAACTTCCCGCCGGGGTATCAAACAGCAAATGGGCCGATTTCGCTCCGCGCTTAGGCGTGGCGTGGGATCCCAAAGGGGACGGCCGCATGACGGTTCGCGCGGCGTATGGGATCTTTTATGATTTACCGAATTTATATTGGAACAACAATATCGCTTACCAGCCGCCCTGGGGTTACCTCAACAATCTGACGAACGTGAGTTTCGCTAATCCCTGGGCAACGAATCCGGGGGGAAATCCCTTTCCTCTGACGATCTCCAGCAGCGAGACGTTTCCCTCCAACGGACAGTATTACAACACTTTGCTGAATCCGGTCCCCACCTACATGCAGCAGTGGAATCTGACCGTGCAAAAGCAACTCGCGGCCAATTGGCTCTTAACAGCGGGTTATCTTGGGACCGAGACCGTACACTTGTGGGGAACCTATGACGCCAATGAAGCTGTCTTCATTCCCGGAACGTGTGGCACCGCGGCATGCTCGACCACCGCGAATACCAACCAGCGACGCCTCCTGTACCTGTTGAATCCCACTCAAGGGCAGTATTACTCATCGATCAATTCTTTGGAGGACGGCGGTACGCAAAGCTACAACGGGTTATTGCTTTCCATCCAGCACCGGCTCAGCAACAACTTTACGCTTCTGGCGAACTATACCTGGTCGCACTGCATCGGCATCCCTCAAAACTACGAGCTCACCGGTGTCACCTACGTGGACCAAACCAACATGAGGAATGCCCGGGGCAGTTGCCTGACGGTGGACCGGCGCCAGGTTGCGAATATTTCGGCGGTGGGCGAATCACCGAAGTTTTCCAATCGAACGCTCCGAACGGTGGCCAGCGACTGGAGACTCTCGGCCATCATCACCGCCGAGACCGGATATCCGATCGACGTGACGACCGGGATCGATAACGCCCTCGTAGGGACACCTACGAGCGTGAGCGGCACCGGCGAGCGACCCAATCTCGTGCTCCCTGCCAATGTTTATGGCCAGGGCATTCATGGCTATCTCAATCCAGCAGCGTTTGCGACGCCGGCTAATGGCACATTTGGAAACCTCGGTGCCGGTACGGTTCTCGCTCCGGGCAGTCTTGAAGTCGATATGGCCCTGTCGCGAATATTTCCGGTCCGGGAAACGCGGAGTTTCGAATTGAGAGGCGAGGCCTTCAATGTAATCAACCGGGCGAATTTCCTGGCTCCGAATACTACGCTGAGCGCCGGGACGTTCGGTCAGATTACGACAGCCGGCAGTCCGAGGATCATGCAACTGGCGCTGAAATTAGTTTTTTAGCTACTGTCATGAGTTAGAAATTCGTCGAATCATTCCGCCGGCAGGGCGGGCCCCCCTGGACCACGGCTGACGAATAGAGAAATATGTTGAGTGAGAAGGCGATTCTCGTGAGGCCGGAGGACCGGACCGGGGGTCCGGCGCGGACCGTGGGCGTCCGCCCCACCAGAACCACCGTTTATTTGAATCTCATGCCGCGATTCTCCTCCAGCCACTGGAGAAAAACGCGGAGTTTTGGAGTTTGATTGAGCCGCGACGGGTACACCGCATAAAGCTCGACCGGCTCTGGCTCCCACGCGGAGAGGACCCGGACCAGGCGCCCGGCCTTCTGATCTTCTCTGACCAGATTCTGAGGAAGAATCGCGATTCCGACTCCCGACAGGGCAAGCTGGTGATGGATCGAGGGGTCGGCAACTGAGACGCGGGGCGACAACTGGATCTCCTCAATGTCCGAACCGCGGCGTATGCGCCATGTTGCGCTCGCGCCGGTTTCACCCGTCGTTATGCACGAGTGCTGGCGCAAGCCTATGGGTGAATCGGGCATTCCCTGTTTCTCGACATAGGTGGAACTGGCATAAATTCCGCGCCGGCCAAATCCCAGGCGCTTAACGACCATTCTGGAGTCTTCCAGCGGGCCGGCTTGTATCAGGACGTCAAGGTTGTCCTCGGGTTGAGTGATATCCGTTCCACGAAGCAGTATGTGCACGCGCAATTCGGGATAGCGAGCAAGGAAAGGTTCCAGAAGCTCGCCCAAAAAGAAGCGCGCAAATGTCAGCGGCGCTCCGACGCGGAGCCACCCGCGGGGCGCGGCCTGTAATGCGCTGACCGCGAGATCGGCCTGTTCCGCTTCCTCGAGTACGCGCTGACAGTGTTGAAGGTAGACCTCGCCGCCGTCGGTCAGCGTGACACGTCGCGTGGTCCTCTGAAGAAGGCGTACTCCCAGGCGCTGTTCGAGCCGGGCGAGCCCCCGGCTTGCTGCCGATTTGGGAACTCCGAGCCGTTTAGCAGCCAGAGTAAAGCTGTGCGTTTGAGCGACTTGAACGAAGATTTGAAGCTCATTAAGATCGGTCATGATTGTTGCATTGGCGCAGAAGACTGTTTGGCAACGGCCCATTGTCGCACAGACCTCAAAGACGTATAATGGGCGGGTTTGATCACCTCTGGAGGGTTTGATGAAGGCGAAAATCACTTTTTTAGCGCTAGTGGCTGTGGCGGCGCCCTTGTTCGCCCACCACGGAACGAACGCGTCCTACGACATGGACAAGACCATTACAGTGGTTGGGACTGTGACGGAATTCGTCTGGTCGAACCCTCATTGCCAGCTTTATCTTGACGTCAAGGATGCCGACGGGAAGGTCGTGAGCTGGGGCGCGGAAACGAACAGTCCGGGCAATTTGAAGGCTGCGGGCTGGACGAGGGACATTGTGAAGCCAGGGGACAAAGTCACGGTTGTTCTTCATCCCTCGAAGGCCGGCACGCCTGTGGGCGTGATTCAAACTCTTACTCTTGCCGATGGCAAAGTGTTGTCGAGGGGTGGCGGCGGAGGCGGCGGCCAGGCACAATGAAACAAATGAGACGCTGCATGATCGCCTTGATTGGCTTTATTGCCGGGCTTGTGTTTTCGTCTGCACTCGGGGCTCAGACAGCCCCGGCAGCCGGGGCGGCAAAGGCGAATGCTACGCCTTCGGCTCCGGCCGATCCGCACGATCTATCCGGCGTCTGGCGGCGACGCACGGGAAATCTCACGATGAGTAATGAAATGCCTCCGATGACTCCCGAGGGTCAGGCCAAGTTCAATGCGACGAAGCCAGGTTACGGACCCAGGATGGTTCCCCCGGCGTTGGGAAATGACCCGATGGGGACTTGCGATCCCCTCGGTTTGACGCGGCTGATTTTTTTTGAAGTAGCAGGGCGCCCGATGGAAATGATCCAGATTCCCGGCAGAGTGATTCAGTTTTTCGAATGGGCCCATGTGTGGCGCGAAATCTGGACGGACGGCCGGGAACTTCCGAAGGATCCGGATCCGCGATGGCTGGGATACTCGGTTGGCAAGTGGAATGGCGATACATTTGTCGTGGACTCAATCGGTTTTGACGATAGAACCTGGGTGGACCACTTTGGGGCACCTCATAGCGACCAGATGCGTTTCCAGGAGCGTTACCGGCGTCTGGACCATGACACCATGGAGCTGTCCATGACCCTTACGGATCCGAAGATGTATACCAAGCCCTGGGTGAGCGAGACGAAAATTCTTAAGCTGCAACCGAAGACGGAAATCGACGAACTCTTTTGTGTGCCGACAGAGGAACAGGCGTTCAACAAGAGGATGAGGGATCCCGCAGGCGGTCTTGTCAATAAGAAGTAAGAACGCGACGTCTCCATTTACTGTATGAACATGAACGCGAGCAAGATGCTTGGCGCCCTCGTGTGCCTGCTAAGCATTGCGCCGGCACGCGGCCAGGCTGGGCCAGGACAGAAGCCCGTGATGGCGGAAGACGTCTTCAAGAACGTCCAGGTTCTCAGAGGGATTCCAGTTAATGAATTCATGGAGACGATGGGGTTCTTTTCCGCCTCCCTGAGCTTAAACTGCACGGATTGCCACGTCGCGCAAAGCCTGGGCAGCTGGGCAAAGTATGCCGAAGACATTCCGCTGAAACGAACTGCGCGCCGAATGATTGTGATGGTGAACGCCATCAATAAGGCCAATTTCGGGGGGCAGCGCATGGTGACCTGCTATTCCTGCCATCGCGGCGCGCAGCACCCCAAGGTGATACCGAGCCTGGCCGAACAGTACAGCGCTCCGCCTCCCGACGACCCCAATGAAGTGGAAATTCTCGCGCAGCCTTCCGAAGGGCCTGGTGTCGATCAGATTCTGGATAAGTACATTCAGGCGGTGGGCGGAACCGAACGGCTGGCTAACCTCACGAGTTTTGTCGCCAAGGGGACTTATCGGGGGTACGACACAGGTCTCTCAAAGGTCCCGGTAGATGTCTATGCCAAAGCTCCGGGCCAACGCACTACCATCGTGCATACGCTCATCGGAGACAGCACCACGACTTACGACGGCCGCACCGGTTGGCTTGCGGCGAACGACAAACCCTTGCCGGTACTGGCGCTGCCGCCCGGAGAGGATTCGGACGGCCTCAAGCTGGACGCGGAGTTGTCTTTCCCCGCGCAGATCAAGCAGACGCTCAGCCAATGGCGTGCCGGTTTCCCAGCCACTATGATCGATGATCGCCTGGTCCTCGTTGTTCAGGGAATTACCTCCGGCAGGTCTCGCGTAAAGCTATTCTTCGACAAGGAATCGGGCTTGCTGGTGCGGCAGGTGCGCTATGTCGATACGCCCGTCGGCATCGTCCCCGCGCAGGTCGACTACGCGGATTATCGCGATGTCTCCGGGGTCAAGATGCCCTATCGCTTGACCTTGACGTGGACGGATGGGCGGTCGACCATTGAACTGAGCGAGGTGCAGCCGAACGTTCCGATCGATGCGTCGAAGTTCGCGAAACCAGCCCCGCCCGCGTCGCCGCCCAAACCTGCAACCCCTTAGCCGTTGGGGCGCCGTGCCACGGGATGCGGGGACCTGGAACAGGTCATTTGCTAAACCCTCCAGCTTATGCCAGAAAGCGACGTTTGAGGCGGTAGGCCCTACGCCGCAACCAGTCCTTTGCATCGCAGGGCGTTCGTCCCCATTCCTGCCATACCGACGATTGCCGCTGGTGATCCCGAAGCTCGGTCTCGATCCTTGACGGATCCGCCGGGAGTGCCGATGACGGCTCGCAGCGACGAAGAAGAAACCCGGCGAGTGGCTGAGACAAGGAAACATCGACCATTATGATCTGGAGTCCGACTGTCTTAAAAATGCGGGCGGCAGTCTCCTGAGTCAGCCAGTAGCAGTGGTCGATCTTCGCAACTCCTTCAGGATGACCCACCACCCGGCAGAGCTCGGTGAAGTCTATGATGTCACAGTAGAGGAGGCCGTCCGGCCGGAGAAGGCGGCGCATTTTGGTCAGTACTCCCCGCAGGTCCTGGACGTGCTCGATGCTTCGGCAGAACAGGATCAGGTCGAACGACTCATCCGTTTCAAACTTCTCAAAGGATCCCGTGATCCCCTCAAGCCCCAGGTTACACGCCGCGGCAACTTCGTCAGGAGAGGGATCGAGGACTGTCGTCCTGATACCGAAGTATTTTTGGAACTGGAAGCCCACCTGCCCGCCACTGCCACCAACGTCGATAGCCCGCGCTCCCGGGCGAAAGTTGAGGAATCCCTGGAGCGCGGTGATCAGCCGCTTGCCGTAAGCAGCTTGATCCGCGTGGATGCCGTCAATGCCCAATTGGGGTACACCGGCGAACAAAGCTGTCAGCGAGCGGTAGTAGCCGGTGTAGAACTTCGCATAGCCATCATCAGTAAGTCTGTCGGCCAGGTAGTACAAGCCGCACTCAAGGCACATGACGGTTCGTATCGGAAACCCATAACGATCAGGTTGCGCCACGATCGCTCTGCGTTCGGAAAAGCAGAAATTGCAGGCTGCCACGCAGTTTCGCTCCAACTCGAGCAGCCTGCTGACCAAAGGCTTGCATCGGACACGCCGCCGCCGCAGTTCCGTAGGGTGAATCAGCCTGCGCTTTCCGCCGGGGTTATAACCAGCCGACCATGGGAGGGTAAACCGTGGAATCGAGTCATGGTGTACCTCCCCCTCCCCTTGTTCCCCAATGCTAACGATGTCGTAACGATTGTCTTCAGTCATTCTTCGCCTCCCGAATCAGCCGGGCGTTCCCGTCGCCGTTTTGATTGCGTCGTCTGTTCATCTGCGGTAGGTTAATCGCTTTAACTCTTAAAAGCAATGAATCGTTCGTTTGGGCTCGGAGACGCACAGTCCTACTCAACCGCCTATTCGTTAATCTTTCGATTGTTAAATATTAGTTAAAGTTTTTGAATGGCTTAGGTGGGCAGCCTCGGAGGCAATTTGACTACTACTGCCGGATGAACGCCGGTAGAATTGAATGCGCTTCAAGTCTGCTCCGGCTGAGAGCCGGCTTAAGGCTTTGTGGGCACCCTGATCTTGAACCTCTGCTCATCTGGTGGCCGAGGTTTTTCCCCAATAGCTGGAGGATGCATGCCGCCCGGGATTGGAAACCGCCTTGGGCACAGTGCGAAGTTTGTCTGTTTTCAATAACTCGGAGGCCGATCCACTGTCCAAACGATAGTAATCTGGTGCTGCTCCTCACTCTCATGAGTTGCCTTATCGAGACCATAAAAACTATGAGGGGTAGCCAAGACTTCACTCACACGCTTCTTATGCACTCCTCATCTGCGCGATTCTAGACTGGAGTTCGAGAGGCGAACATGCTCCCGATGTACACGTTGATCGTTGTGACTTTTTCCGGATTGGCAATGGTTTTTGCCTTTCGGGAAATCGCTCGCCGATTCTCCTTTGCTGGAGAAAAACCTCCAACTCCGGAAATGGGCTTAGCCACATCGCTAGCGCAGCAAGGAACGCCGTCGGCTCGAGGCCTGGGCAGGCTGCATCCGCAGTTTCGAACAGACCATTGCGCCCGGAAGCCACTGAGGGGCAGTGAGAGCACTCAAATGTCGAATCGGAGTGTGTGTCAGCGAACGCTTTCCGGATACCCGGCGCGCTGGTCGCGCGCGCGTTTTACCATCGCTTTGAATCGCCCCGCCAGTTCCTGAATCCAGTCGGCATTACGATCGCGCACAGCATCCTTCGGAATGAGTTGTTCGCCGATGCCCAGCGCATGGGCACCCGCCAGTATGAAGTCGTCCGCATTCTGCTGATTCACACCACCCGATGCAATCAGAGCTGCCTTGGGAAACGGGGCTTTCAGCGCGCGGATATAGCTGGGGCCGCCGACCTGGGCACAGGGAAAAATCTTGATATAGTCCGCGCCGGCCCGCAGCGCCCGCAGCACTTCGGTCGGCGTGAGCGCTCCCGGCATCGCACAATATTGCCCGCCGCGGCGAATTCCATCACTTCCGGAACCAGTCCCGGGCTGGTGAGGAACATCGCTCCCGCATCGAGACAGCGTTTCGCCGCGTGGAGATCGAGGACAGTTCCCGCGCCCACTACCATCCCCGGATGGTCACGCCGGAGGCGCGCAATCACGTCGGGTGCTCCCGGCACGGTCATCGTCAGTTCAACGATGGGAATGCCCCCGCGAGCGACGGTCTCGGCGGCGAAGATCGCCTCGTCCGCCGTACCCGCGCGGATGGCCGGGATGATGGCTGTTTCATCGATTTGCGCGCAAACCTGTGCTTTCGTCATCCGCTGTGCCTGGAGTAAATGGCAAATGGCGCCCCTAGTCTCCTGTATCTGAAGTATCGTTACCGCTTGTTGACACGCGCGGCTCGGAAAATGCAATCGAGTGTACGAAAGATCGATATCGACACTTCGGATACATCACACTAGGCCTCATCGAATTCAGCCTCCGGCTCGGGCAGTACGTCGTTCTTGCCGGCCATCCAGACATACAATGTCGGGAGCAGGAAGATGCTCATGGCCAGATCCGAGATCAGTCCACCGACAATGACGATGGCAAAGGGTCGCTGCGAGTCGGAACCGATGCCGTGGGACATCGCGGCCGGCAGGAGTCCCAGGGTGGCCACAAGCATGGTCATCATGATTGGCCGAAGCCTGAGCACGGCTCCTTCGACCGCGGAATCCTCGATCGTGTGACCGCGCGCGCGGAGTTGATTGATGTATTCGAGCATGATCACTCCCGTCTGCACGGAAACGCCGAAGAGCGCGAGCATTCCGACACCCGAGGACACGCTGAAATTCGTGTGCGTGACGAGGAGCGCCACCAGACCGCCGATGCGCGCCAGCATTACGTTGACCAGGATGAGCAGCGCCCATTTGAACGAGCGAAACATTGTGTAAAGAATGATCAGGATCAGCAGAATAGTTAACGGCACGATGACTGCCAGCCGCGCTTCGGCGCGTTGCTCGCTTTCGTACTCGCCTTCCCAGCCGATTCGGTATCCACGGGGCAACTTCACCTTCTCCGTGACATTCTTGATTGCCTCCGCGACCGCGCCGCCCAGATCGCGGCCGCGCACGCTGTACTTGATGGCCACATATCGCTGGTTCCCCTCGCGGTAAATCTCGGATCCGCCATCCCGCTCTTCCACTTTGCAGAGTTGGGCGAGCGAGACCCGTTCCCCGGTGGGGGCCAGAAGACGGATGTTTTCGATCGCCTCTTTCGTGTTGCGGAACTGCGGCAAATAACGCAGCACCAGGTCGTAGCGTTGTTCGCCCTGTAGTACCTGGGTGAGCGCATTCCCTCCCACGGCGGTGCTGACGGCGTCCTGGACATCCGCGACGTTGATCTGATAGCGTGAGGCTTGCTGGCGATCGACGATGAAGTTGTCGTTCGGTTGCCCCAGCACCCGAAAGACTCCCAGATCCTGGATTCCAGGGATCTTGCGCATGACATTGACGGCCTCCGCTGCTTTGTCCTCAAGAACGTGCAGGTCGTCACCGTAGACCTTTGTGGCAAGCTGCCCCTTGACTCCGCTGACCGCTTCTTCCATGTTGTCGGCGATGGGCTGGGAGAAGCCCCAGACGACCCCCGGCAGTTTTTCCAGCTCGCGGTCCATGGCCGCGATGACCTCGTCCTTGTTCTGGTGAAAGCCGGGCCGCCACTGTTCCTTCGGCTTCAGATCGGCGAAGTACTCCGTATTAAAGAAACTGGTCGTGTCGGTCCCGTCATCCGGCCGCCCGGTCTGGCTGGAGCATTGTGTCACCTCGGGAAACGAACAAAGGATGAGCCGGGCCTGATTCATGAGCCTGATGCCTTCGGTGGGTCCGGTGCTGGGAGCAAGAGTGCCTCGCACCCACAGCGCGCCTTCATCCAGGTGCGGAAGGAATTCGGAGCCGATTACGCCGCCGACCGTCAGATAGACCACGAAACCAAAGCTGATAAGCCCTATTCCGACGGTTACGTAACGAAGGTGGACGGCCACGCGCAGTGCACGCCGGTATCCGTGGGTAAGCCACACCATCACCGGGTTGTGCCATTCCTTAGTTCCCCTGGGATAAAAAAGACTGGATAGCGCAGGCACGATCACGATCGAAAAGATGATCGCGCCCAGCAGGGCAAACGCCACGGTCCAGGCCATGGGCTTGAACAAGCGCCCTTCCACGCGCTGCAACGTGAAGATGGGCAGATAGGCCGTAATAATGATGGCGATCGCGTAGAATACCGGCCGCTGAACTTCGTGCGCCGCTTCGAAGATCTGTTGCTTGGGCGTCTTGCCGTCCTTGTTGCCCCGGCCCAGGTGCCGAACGACGTTCTCGACCATAACCACCGCGCCATCCACGACCATGCCGAAATCCAGCGCGCCCAGCGACAGCAGGTTCGCGGGAATCCCCTTCAGGTTCAGACAGGCCGCGGCGAACAGGAGCGCAAACGGTATCGTGATCGCTACGATGATCGCTCCGCGGATATTCCCGAGGAACAGGAAGAGAATGATTACTACCAGAATGATGCCTTCTCTAAGGTTGTGCAGTACAGTATCGGTCGTGTACTTCACGAGATCGCTGCGATCGATAAGGGGAACCACCTTCACGCCCGCGGGAAGAATCGTGTCGTTAAGCTCCTGCACCTTTTTGTGAATTCCCTGCAGCGCCAGGTCGGCGTCGGCCCCCTTGCGCAGGAGCGCGATCCCCGACACTACATCGTCGTTATCGATGAGCTTTCCATCTTCGTGCCGGATCGCCCTGGCGAACTGGCCCAGGCGTATTTTCGGACCCTGTGCAACGACGGCGATATCCTTCACACGGATCGGAGTGCCGTTTTTGGCCGTGATTACCGTGTTCTGGATGTCCTGCACATTCTTCACGAGGCCCACTTCCTGAACGTTGATCTGCTGCAGGCCGGCCTCGACAAAGCTTCCGCCCGAATTGGCATTGTTGCTGGTGAGTTGTTGCTCCACCTGGCCGATGCTGAGGCCGTAGGAGATGAGCTTCTCCGGATCCACACGAACCTGGTATTCCCTGGTGGGGCCACCGAAACTGGCCACATCGACGATGTTGGGAACAGACTTGAGGTTCTTCTCGATCACCCAGTCTTCGATCGACTTCAACTCCATCACGTCATACGCCGGATTTGTACTGTGCAGCGTGAAGAAGTAGATCTGGCCGGCGGGGCTCCAGTCGGTTTGTATTTGCGCCGATACGCCGGCGGCAACCGCGGCAGGCGGAAAACTGACTTGCGAGACCCGCTCGAGCGCTCGCTCGCGGTCCCAGGCATTCAGTTCCTCGTCGTCGAAAACGACCTTAATGTCGGACAGGCCGAACAATGAAAACGACCGCAAATGGGTTACATGCGGCATGCCGTTCATCGCGATCTCGAGCGGAATGGTGATTTGCTGCTCCATTTGTTCGGCGGAGATTCCCGGCCACTGCGTGACGATCTCCACGTAGTTGTCCGCCACGTCCGGATAGGCCTCTACGGGCAGCTGGTGGAAGGAAATCCCGCCCCAGACGAACAGCAGGAGCGCTCCCACCATCACGATAAAGCGGTTTTTCAGAGCGAAATCGACGATCTTCGCAATCATCTACTGTGACCCCTCACTGTTCCACCGTGTTCTGGAATACGAGCGCGTTCAATACAAACTGGTCGCCAGGCTTGATCCCGCTGACGACTTCCTGCAGGTTGCCCGGAAGCATGTTGCCTGCGACCACTTCCAGGCGGCGGAAGCGGCCATTTCCCAGAGGTGTGTAGACCCACTCGCGGTCGTGCAGGTGCAGGATCGCGGTTGACGGCACGGTCGCGCGACGCTCCAGCGTTTCTCCGTGAAACGTCGCGGTGACAAACATACCGATCCGCATCAGGCCTGGATTATCAACCTCGAGCCGGACCTTGGCCGTGCGAATGTTGGGATCGACGATCGGCAGGATGTTGCTGATTCGGGCCTTCAACACACGATCCGGATAAGCAGCCAGATGAATGTCGGCGAACTCGCCCACGCGAACCTGCGCCATGTTGTTCTCCCA
>JBEKTF010000106.1:0-18198 GCA_049516355.1 Bryobacteraceae bacterium
GACCATATGAATCACCCGGTTAGCCGCATCGAGGTAAATCAAGTCAATGGCGAACAGCATGCCGATGGTGTGAATCCCGCGGGACGGAACCAGCCAGATACCATCGTCGGGCTTCAACCTGATTTTTCCCAGCAGCCCTTTCAGCCGCATCAGCAGGGTGTCGGCGGGAGCGACGCGAAGCCCGAGGAAGGATTCGCGATTCCGATTGAACACGCATAATTTCTGCTTCATGCTTTTCTCACCCGTGTGCCACTTCGCTCCCGGCGTCGATCCGGCGCGCTCATTCCATGCCCGTCGCCGCCGCGAAATCCACTCCGGGTGGATTTCGCATTGACGGCGGAACTATGTAATTTTCTTCCGGCGGCGCTGAATCAAGAACGTCAATCCAATGGCAAACAGAACGCCCGCCACGATGCGAATGACAGTTGAACTATCCATGCTGTTTTCTCCTTTCCTCCGAGTCTTCAGACGACGACGCGCCCGATCAACTCAAATACTCTGCAAAACCTTCGAACATGATGATCATTGAAGGACCTATCGTCACTACCAGCAGCGACGGAAAAATCAACAGGACCAGTGGAAAGACAAGTTTCACGGTGGTTTTTCCCGCCTGCTCCTCCACGTGCTGCCGCCGTTGGACGCGCAGCGTCTCGGAGTGAGCCCTGAGAGTTTTCCCAATACTGGTGCCGAACTTATCCGCCTGGATGAGAATCGATGCCAGGGAGCGGATCGTATCCACGTCAGTCCGCTCCGCGAGATGCCTCCAGGCGTCTGCGCGCGGACATCCGGCGCGCTGTTCCAGATATACGAGGTGCAGTTCATCGGCGATGACCGGCTGGCTGATGCGCAATTCCTCCGCTGTGCGCATCGTCGCCTTATCCATGGACAGGCCCGCTTCCACGCAGATCACTATGAGATCCAAAGCCTCGGGCAGGCCCAAACGGAGTTTCTTCTGCCGGGCGGAAATACGATTGCTCAGCCAGTAATCCGGCGCCAGAAATCCCAGTCCTCCCGCCAGCGCAAATACGAGCAGGGGAGCGTATTCGTAGATTCGCGTAACGGTGACCAGAATGCAGAGCGCCGCAGGCAAGAGAACCCTCGAGCTGTAAAAAATATTGAGATACGATTTTTCCCGATATCCCGCACGAGTCAGCCGCTTTTGAAGGCTCGAGACATCTGCCGGATTTCTCGGCAGTACCTTATGAAACGGCTTGAGAAGTTTTTCAACCTTGGAGCTTGCCGGCGGGGCGATGCTTCGCAACAAAATGGCATCGACGGGCGGCGAAATGACTTGCGACAGTCTCCACAGTGTTTTCTGACGGTAAAAAAGCAATACGCCCAGGCTCGATATCAAAAGGAACACCGTAATGAATACGACCAAAGCAAGGGCCATGAATATCCTTCAGACCTCAATTCCGACGATCTTCCGAATGATGAGTGCCCCTGCAATGTCCATACCCGCGGAGGCATAAAGCATCTTTAAACCCACCGGGCGCTTCCAGAGAATACTGACTCCATCCGGATTCACCATGTACATGGCAATTCCCAGAGCGACGGGAAGAATGGAGAGTACCCATCCCGTCATCCGCGCCTGAGCGGTATGAACGCTCACCTGTTTTTTCAACCGGAACCTTTCGCGGGTGGTATGTACCACCTTTTCCAGGACTTCCGCCAGATTCCCGCCGCTCTCCTTTTGGATCATTACGGCGGCGACAAAGATACGAAAGTCCTGTATCGGCGCTCGCGCAGTAAGATGAACCAGCGCGGTGCGCAAGTCCACACCGTAGTTTTGTTCCTCGAAGCACTTGCGCATCTCTCCGCCAATCGGCTCGGGAGACTCCTGAGCAACAGCTCCAAGGGCGGCGATCAGACTGTGTCCCACGCGCAGGGCGCTGACCATCATTCCGAGTGCCTCGGGTAATTGCTGTTCCAGCCGGGACAGACGCATGGTGCGCTTCATCCGCACATACAGGAACGGCAAGGGAAAAAAGCCCGTGGACAGCAGCAGCGCCGGCAGCGCCGCGTTGAATCGAATGTACAGTAGAAGCGCCGCGACAACTGACCCTGCAATCGACGTCAGCAGGAGGGCTCCGATCGTAAGCTCCACCCCCGCCTGGTACAGAAACAGACTGCATGCCGGAGCCAGATTCATTCTGTTCAGCCAATAGTTGAGCCACGGGATCGCAGTCAATTTATGCTGTTCTCTTCGAATATCCGCGATCCTCTCCTCATAGTCCGGCGCCATGACTACCCGATCCAGCGCTGCGAGCCTCGAATTGACTCGCGTAGCCTTACCCGTTCCCGCCGCAATCGTAACCAGCACCGCGATAGCGAAAATGCTCAGGCAGATTGACAAAATGACCGGCAACATCAATCGACCTCCACTACACGCTCAAAGAGTTCGGACGGCAGAAGAATGCCGGCAACCAGGAGGCGGTCGAGGAACTTCGGGCGAATTCCGCTGGGCTGAAACGATCCGATGACTCTGCCGTCGGGGCCTATGCCCTTTCTCACGAAGCTGAAAATGTCGTGCATGCAGACGATGTTCTCTTCGAGGCCTGTGATCTCGGAAATGGCGACCACCTTCCGGGTACCGTCGCTCATGCGCGACACCTGAACAACGATGGAAACGGCGGACGCGATTTGTTGCCGGACGGATCGCTCCGGCATATTGACGTTCGCCATGGCGACCATGGATTCCAGCCGCGACAGCGCGTCCCGCGTAGTATTCGCATGGATGGTGGTCATCGAACCCTCATGTCCCGTATTCATGGCCTGCAGCATGTCGAAAGCTTCATCGCCGCGAACCTCGCCGATGATGATCCGGTCCGGCCGCATGCGCAGACTGTTGACCAGCAGATGTCGCTGGCGCACGGCGCCCAATCCCTCCACATTGGGAGGTCTGGTCTCAAGCCGTACGACGTTGTCATGCTTCAGCTGCAATTCGGCGGCGTCCTCGATGGTGACGATGCGCTCGGTCTCCGGAATAAAACCGGAGAGAATATTCATGAATGTCGTCTTCCCGGCCCCGGTTCCGCCCGAGATCACGATGCTGATACGCGCTTTGACCGCGGCGGCCAGAATCTGCATCATCCCGGTGGATATGCTTTTCAGCTTCACCAGTGCTTCCGCCGCGACCGGGCCGCTGCCGAAGCGCCGGATGGACATGCAGGGGCCGTCGAGCGCCAGGGGGGGAATGATTGCATTCACGCGCGAGCCGTCGGGAAGCCTCGCATCCACCATCGGCGACGCTTCATCCACTCTTCGGCCCACCCGCGACACAATGCGATCGATGACCTGCATCAGGTGCTGGTCGTCGCGGAATCTCGCGGCTGTCTTTTCAAGGATGCCGCGGCGTTCGACGTAGACGACGTCCTTGTTGTTGACCAGGATGTCCGACACTGTCGGATCCCTCAATAGAGGCTCAATGGGCCCCAGCCCGAAGACCTCGTCCAGAAGATCGTTTTCCACCCGGTCTTTTTCCGTGGCGCTGAGAGGTATCTTCTGAATGCCGACAATTTCCTGAATCATTGTTGCGACAGCGCGACGGGCTTTTCCGTCATCCACTGACGACAGTTTTTCGAGGTCTATCCGCGATAGCAAGGTGGTATGCAGGCCGGTTTTCAATTTTTCGAAGTCGAGAACTTCCATCTAGGTCTCCGCCTGCACAGACTGCCACCTCGGGCTGAAGAAACCAGGACCTTTACTTACTTTGGCTGCGGGTCTCAAAGACTTGCCGCAAGCCGACTTCGCCATCTGCGAAAGGGCTCTCGTTATCGGAGAGTCCTCCATCGCCAGCGGGACACCATTGTCTTCCGCCGCTCTGGCGGCCTCGTAACAGTTCGGGATCCTCCAGTTCACCGGCCGCGCCAGTGCTTTCGTGGCGCTTCTTTCGTCGATGGCGCCGTTGCGCGAATTGAACCGGTTCAGAACCACTTCGAGGCTGCGGGTCTTCCTGTTCGAAAACCCCATCACGGTCATTGATACGTCGTAACGGCAAATATTTTCGATGACCTGGATCGCCTCCCCGGTATCGCAATCCACATCCACAAAGGCCACACGGCAGTTCAGCGGCGCGATCTCGCCCAGATCGTCCCTGGAAGGCCACGCGTCGAACTCTTTGTCTATAGTCAACCGGGATTCCGCGAACGACACGCTCAGCGCCCGGCGCCTTTCGGCGTCCGGCACGATGAGCGCTGCCGGGAGGGAGTTCGATCCGGCGGAATCAGACATATCGGGCATAGTGAAACTTCGCAACCTGTTGTAGTTTTGGCCGAACTGGTGGTGTTGGTCCTGGCCGTCCTTTGCCGTCAAATGTTCTGTTCGGGCCCGCCTCTTCCCGCGAGGATTCAGCTTGTATATGTCGTCATCTTGGTTCCGACCGCGGTAAACGCTGTGCCGATCGTGGTGGCCAGGGCTTTCATGCTGACAGTAGCCGCCAGGGCGATCAGCGAAACCACCAGAGCGTATTCAATCAGATCCTGGCCGCTCTCATCCTTGACCAGTGAATTCATCAAATTTTGCATTTTTACAAAAACCTTCAAGCCAACGTCTTGCATGTGATTGTTCTCCTGCTCCCCTTGAAGCATTCGAAACGCCGTTCGAACAACCGATTAAGCCGCCTATTCCGTTCAGCGGCTTAGCCAACTGGTTTCAATTTCGTCAGTGAATTCATAGCCTCCCTTCACGATGGCATGAACTTCACCGGTCGGGAAGCGTTTTCGCACCAATGCAGTGTAGTCGCTGTACTCGGTAGCGCCTGACGGCAAGGTACAGCCGCGAGTATTCTTCGAGGAAATGCTGGGCCATTTGAGGGATATCTTCGGCGTGGTCGCGGAGCGCGGGGGCTTTGATACCCATGACGTTGACCCGGTAATAAAGATCCTGACGAAATGTTCCTTCCTCCACCATTTCCAGCAGATCCCTGTGGGTCGCGAACAGCAACCGCGCATGTAAAGGGACCAGTTGGCTGGCTCCCAGACGGCTGAATTCTCTCTGCTGCAGCACGCGCAGTAATTTCACTTGTGTGTGCGGGCTGAGCTCTCCGATCTCGTCGAAGAACAGAGTTCCGTTTCCCGCCTCTTCCAGATACCCTTTTCGTCTGGCAGCCGCCCCCGTGAACGCGCCCTTTTCCGCGCCGAATAACTCCCCTTCGATCAGCGTTTCCGGAATAGCGCCGCAGGAGACAGCGACGAACGGACGATTCTTCCTGGAGCCGAGATCGTGGATACTACGGGCGATTAACTCCTTACCCGTTCCTGTCTCGCCCGTGATGAGCACCGGGGCCTCCAGATGGGCAACGCGGCGAATCAGATCCTGGACCGCCTGAGAGCGTGCGCTTGAGCCGATCAACGGGCCGCAGCCCTGCGCCGGAAAACGCTGGCGTGAATTTTCCAACTCCCGCTTGAGAAGGGCAAGTTCATGCGCCCTGCGGATGACAATTCTTAGTTCGGGTAGTGCGGGCGGCTTGCGGATGTAATCGGACACCCCGCGCTGAACCAGATCCATAGCCGTTCCTCTGCTGTCGTCATCCGTCATTACAACTACAGGTATGCCAAAATCGCAGATCGGATCGAAATACCCCGGCTGCTGTTGCAGGGGGTACGCGGTGCAATCGAGATCGAGAATCACCACGTCGCATTGGCCATCGGTAATAATTTGCTTGATCCGGTCCATACGCCGTTCGTGCAGGAGCGAGAACTCAACGCCCAGCGTCGGCCCAAGCAATACCTGCAGGTTCGGGTCGTTCGAATAAAGCAGCAAACGTATCATTTGGAGACAGGTTTTTCACGACCTTTGTCTCTAATAAGGTGTAACTTGTCCGGCTTGATCTCACGTTGATTTGAGAGGTGTCTTCGTGAGGCTACGATTTCGCCGTAGGGTATAAGCGGCTGGCCACACAACCGGTCACCCCGGTAACGTAACCGGTTGAGCTACAAAGACCGCCCGGACCGCTTACTGACGGGTGTCCAATTGCACTGCGTTGGTCTGTGAGCGCCCACGCCGTCATCCGGAGTTCCGAGGCATGAACCGGAGAATATTGATCATCGTCTCGTGCGCTCTGGTCCTGTCCATTTGCGCCAGTTATCTGGTTTACAGGGCGATTGGCGACCGTGTGATGCCGGGCCGGGCGCATACGGTGGAAATTGTCGTAGCTGCCAGGGATCTTGCGGCCGGCACGCTGGTTCACGAAGCCGATTTGAAAATGGTTGCGTGGGCAACACCTCCGCCGGCGGGCGCAATCTTGAAACGAGCTGTCTTTCTGAACCGGGGTGTGATCTCACCTATCTACCAGGGTGAACCGGTAACGGAAAATCGTCTGTCGCCCACAGGCTCAGGCGGTGGCTTGGCGACGACGATTCCTCCCGGCATGAGGGCCTGCGCTGTCAAGGTAAACGACGTTGTAGGGGTCGCCGGATTCGTCGTTTCCGGAATGCGCGTGGATGTGCTGATCACGGGACTGCCGCCGGGCGGAAGCTCTCTCAACGGGCCAAAAGTCAGGACGCTCCTGCAGAATATCCAGGTCCTTTCGGCCGGCACGAATTTTCAGAAAGACAAGGAAGGCAAACCGGAACCGGCACAAGTCGTCAATCTCCTGGTTACACCCTCACAGGCCGAGATTCTCAGCCTGGCCAGCAACGAAATGCATATTCAATTGGTATTGCGGAATCCCATGGACACCGGGATCTCGGCGCCGCCAGGCACGGTGCTGTCGGATCTTTTCGGCGGTAGCCGCGAGCCGGCAGCTCTTCCATCAACCATCCCACGGAATGAAAGACCGGCACTGCGGCCGGCAGTGCCAGTCGTCGAGGGGCTCCATGCTGATGCGCCGCCGGTTTCGCCCCGAACTTACACCATCGAAGTGTCGAACGGTTCGGTCCATACTGAGGCAAGATTCCCGCGGGCTCCGGAGAAGCAGTGAGGGCCGGACTGCGCCGAGGGCTTCGGGCAACTTCGATTGCGCTTCTACTTGCCTTCGCTCTCTTGAGTGCAGCCGAAGACGAACCGGCGGCTGTCCCTTCCCCTCTCCAGCTGACTGTGGGGAAGTCCGTGGTTGTCGATAGCGCGCTGCCGATGGAGCGCATCACCGTAGGATTTGGAGATGTAGCAGAGGCTACCGCGATCGGCCCGCGCGAGTTGCTCGTCAACGGCAAGAACCCTGGAGTGACCAGCCTGATCGTCTGGCAAGAGGGAGGCACCAAGCTTTTGTTCGATATTACAGTGGGGGCGAGCCGCTTTCTATCGGACGGCCGCGTGGAAGCCACCAGGAATCAAATCGAACGGGAACTACCTGGGCAGGACGTCAATCTAAGCTTCGAGAACGGGATCGTTTTCCTGCGGGGAACCGTCAGGGATGTGATCAGTGCGGATCGTGCGGTCGCGATCGCCGCCACCCTGGGGAAGACGGTAAACCTTCTGTATGTGGATGTTCCACCCGAGCCCGCGCAGGTTTTATTGAGGGTCAAGTTTGCGAGCGTCGACCGCAGTCTCACCACGCAACTCGGGTTGAATATCATCAGCACCGGAGCCGGCAACAACATTGGATCGCTCGGCACCGAACAGTTCTCTCCTCCAACAGTGGCGATCCCGCCAAACTCCCCGGTCACCTTGACGATTGCGGATGCTCTCAATCTCTTCCTGGTCCGCCGCGATCTGAATCTGGGAGCAACCATTAAAGCGCTGGAGGTAAAGGGCCTTCTCCAGGTGCTCTCTGAGCCGAATGTGCTCGCTGAGAATGGCAAGCAGGCCAGCTTTCTGGCCGGCGGAGAATTTCCCTTCCCGAGTGTGAGTTCGAGCACCGGAGGACTTCCCGTAGTCTCCATTCAATTCCGGGAGTTCGGCGTTCGCCTGACTGTCACTCCGACTATTACGCCTCGCGGGACCATTCATCTGCAAATAGCGCCTGAAGTGAGCGCCCTCGATTTCACGAATGGATTGTCGGTAAGCGGTTTCAACGTACCTGCGCTTACCACGCGCAAGATCAGTACCCAGATCGAGTTAAACGAAGGGCAGAGTTTCGCTATCGGCGGCCTTCTCGATAATCGGACCACGGATACTTTCGAAAAGATTCCTTTCATCGGAGATATTCCGGTGTTGGGAAAGTTTTTCCAATCCAAATCCGTGTCGAAACAGAATACCGAACTGATTGTGATCGTTACGCCTGAACTGGTTCGCCCCATTCCCGCGGGCCAGCCGTTGCCGGCGCTGAATTTCCCCAGACCCTTTCTCGCGCCGAACACGAGTAGCGATCCGCGCACTCCAGGGGTTGATGTCACAGGCGTGGTCCCAGTCACGTCCCCGAGCGCAGCGATCCCGATTGAGAAGTTGCTGCAGAGCTTACAACCGCTAACGCCGCCTGTTCCCCAAGGCATGCCGCCTGCGGTCTCGCCGCCGCCCGCCGAACCGCCTCGTTGAGCTATTTCCGGGTATCTTTTCCGACGATGTGGGGTACATCCTTGTTGTTTTCCTGGCAGATGTACTCCATCAGTTCCTCGCCCGGCAGCAGAACCGAGTGTCCGTGCATCAGGAAGGGTTTCGTGTATGCCCCGGGGTCGTCAATGTTCGCCGTGTAATCCAGATGCCCCAGATCCGTACGCGTGAACCGTTCGATGACATGCAGCTTCTCGGTATGAGGATGGCCGGCGAAGTCGAACCAGAACTTATCGTTGAACCCGATGCTGTCGATTACCAGCGTGTCTCCTTCCCAGTGGCCGATTGAATCGCCGTACCAGGTGGGATTCGGATCTTTCGGATGCCCCTTCCGGTTCATGAAGATCTGCCGGTAGCTGTGAATGTTTCCTTCAAAGAGAAACACAATAAGATCCGGACTCTGCATGATCCGCCAGGGATAAGGGTTTTGCCGCGGCACCCCCGTCGGAAGGCAATTGGCTTCCGGATCATCTTTGGACATATGTTCTTTGGTCAGCTTCTCCGCCCAGGGCTGCAGAGGAAGCGTTTCACCTTTATCGAGCGATACCGAAATGTCGTAAATGAAATTGTGCTCGAAACTCCAGACTCCTGAAAGATCCGGTTTTCCATCGGCTGTGCGCGGTGTCTTCCCCGTGGGAACCGGTCGACGTGGCCCACCTTCTCCGTCCTGTGCCAGGGCAGGCACGGCAAGAGACAGCAGAGCAGCCAACATTGCTGTCGTCGCAAACAAAGTCGTTGCAAACGAAGTCGCTGTTAATAAGCTCATCTTGTCCCGCAGTGGAAATCTCCTCTTGAAACCGAGTCGCGTCACGCCGCAATGTGCTGGCCGATATGGCAACGAGTCTATAACAAAGGAATTGCGCGAATCAATCCAGGGGCTCTTTACGGCAGCGGGAACGAGCGCAAGTCCAGCGAATCGTTCTCGCCATAGGCATGCTCGCTATCGGCAAGAATCAGCGCTTTCGTAGCATCCAGCGCGGTCAGCCGTCGCACTCCGCGGAGCCCGGGAATTCGTTTGTAAGGAACTCCCGCGATCTGCTCCTGCTCGACGATCGGCCTGTAGCGATCCAGGTTTTCGGCGGAGAACTTGAGGACGCCGCGATAGCTGTTGGCAATCAGCATGAAATCGTGGTCGTCTTTACGATAGGCGATCATATCAAGCGGCCGGTTTCCCATGCCGAATTCCGCAATAGTCGTGCCGGTTACCTTCGCGCCGGATTTCAGCGCCTTGACAGGGATGAGCACGAGAGGCGTGCAGGTATATGCGGCAACGATGTACCGTTCTTTCCCGATGGTCCACGGAACAAACGTTCGCACGGGAGCCTGAGTTTCGTATTCTCCGTGAGATCCGTGAAAGATCTCGACGCTGGCGCCATTGTCCACCGAGCGGAACGGGAAGGGAATGACGCGCAGGTTGGAAGAGAACTCCTCGTTGGACAGTCCCGCCACAATCACTTTGCCGTCCACGTACGCCAGTTGCGTGATCGTCTGGAGGCGCGGATTAAACCTCTCTGCTTTGGGATTTGACGTAGGCGGATTGGGCAGCCCGGCGATTGAGTGCGGAATGTTATCCAGCGAAAGCTCCGTCATCTTGCCCGAGGGGTCCGTGCGCAGGATGACGGGCGCAGCATCCAGACCGCGCCCCCGGGAAACGGAAAGATAGACGTTCTTTGAAATGGGATTTACTTTGACGTCGTTGATCAGGATTTGATCGGAATCCAAACCAAGTAACGCTGCCACTTTCCGATCGATCCCGGCGAGCTCGATCTCACTGGAAGCGGCGACGACATGGGTATCGCCGGTATCGATCGCGACCACCGCTCCTCCCATGGAATCTCCGACGAACAGAATGCCATCGGGCCCAAACGCGAGCGCTCCGGCCGATTTCAGTTCGGCTTTCCCTGTGGTGAAGCCAGCCGGGTCCGCACCGAAGGCCAGCGAGACGCTCAGCAGCGCAAATAAGGCCATGCGGGACATTTGCTCTATTTGTATCACTAATTTAATCACGCTTCTTTTCGGCGAATATCAGGGGGGGCAGCGATCACGCGGGGTTGCCGGACTCAATTCGCGATATACTGTTTGGTCAGCGGCGCAGGCAGCGCCCGGCATAACCGCTGTCTGCACGCAATCCGCGTGATGAAACGGGAGATATCGAATCCATGAAGAATCTTGTATTAGCCATATTCGGCGCCTGCGCTTTAGTGTGCAGTGCGTCCGCTCAATCCAGCTTGTTCAACAGGTACGACGTCAATATGACAAAGTGGGCTCAACTCCCGGCGGATCTGCCGTGGGCTGGCGAGACCACCTGGGTCGCGGCCGACGGTAAAGGTCAGGTGATCGTTATGGTGCGCAAAGCCCCGTATTTTCGGGTCTTTACTACCGACGGCAAGTTCGTGAAGGCCTGGGGCGAGACCAGCCTGTTCAAAGAAGCCCATGCCGCGTTTTTTGACCGCGAGGGGAACCTGTGGGGTGTCGATACGAATGACCATGTCATCGACAAGTTCGACGCCGACGGCAAGATCGTGATGACGATCGGGACACGAGGCGTTACCGGAGACAATACTTCTCATACTTCGTTCAATCGCCCGGCCACCGCTTTCTTCGCAAAGAACGGCGACATCTTTGTCGCGGACGGCTATATCAATTCGCGCGTTGTGCAGTTCAACAAAGACGGCAAGTTCATACGCATCATCGGCGGCGTCAAAGGCAGCGCGCCGGGCCAGATGCAACTGGTGCATGGAGTGGTCGTCGATTCGAAAGGCCGCATCCTCGCCAGCGACAGCGATAACAAACGCATTTCCGTTTTTGATAAGGATGGCAAATTCCTCGAAAGCTGGGCAGTGCCGTGCCGCGGCGGTATCGCCATCACGCCTGACGATACGGTGTATGTCAGCGACGTGAACGCGGGCGCCGTCTCGATCGTCAAGGAAGGCAAGATCCTGGACGTTATTCACGTCGAGGGTCGTCCGCACGGGATGAGCATCGATCCATCGAACGGGGATGTTTATACTTCATCGTCCGTGGGGACAGCCCCTAACGTTTCGAAGGCCTCTCTGAAGAAGGAAGTTCTTAACGCTGCGAAGTAATTGCGGCGGTCCGCATTTCATATCAAAGCCAGCCGCGCCTCGGAGTGACAAATACCGGGGCTCGGCACGCTGGCTTATCGAGAGACGCCGGCCTCTGAGAGCACAGTCTCGAGGTCCCGGAGGCTCGGCTGCTCACCCATCACAATCAAGACGTCGCCTTCCAATACCAATGTCCCGGCCGGAGGATTGAATATCATCTTGCCATCCGGCTTTCTGATCGCGAGAGCGATCACACCCCCTTCGCGCCGCACCAGATCGTCCAGCCTGCGGGAAGCAAGCTTCGATCCCGGTAGAACGTGAAGTTGCTCCATGGTCACATCCAGTCCCGCTGGCTTGCCGGCAAAATCGAGCAGTTGCACGACGTGCGGCCGAAGCAGAGCTTGCGCGAGGCCATGCCCGGCCATGCTGTAAGGCGAGAAGACAATATCGGCTCCGGCCCTGCGTAACTTTTCTTCCGCATCCTCTTCCGATGCCCGCGTGACTACGGTCAGTCCGGGATTCAGCGTTTTCACTGAGAGGATCAGGAACACGTTATCGGCGTCGGTTGCCAGCGCGGCAATAAATCCTCGCGCCCGTTCCACGCCCGCTTCCCGAAGACTGTCATCGCGGGTGGCATCCACGTGGATAGCCAGCATTCCGGCTTGCGTGGCCCGCTCCACGCGCTGTTCGTTGCGATCGACGACAAGGAATTGAGCGCCGGCCCGCTGAAGTTCAAACGCGGCATTCCGGCCGACGCGGCCAAACCCGCAAACAATGTAGTGATCTTTCATCTGCATAACTGCCCGCTTTTTCCTGCGCTTTCCAAAGCGATCCTGTAACTCAAGCTCGATTATGGTCTGAGTCATCGCTCCCACGGCGCAGAACATGGCACTTACCCCAAACAGAATCAGGAATGAATTGAAGATCCGTCCGTCGTGGCTTAAGGGATGTATCTCCTGATAACCCACGGTCGTGATGGTAATCAGGGTCATGTAAAACGCATCGAAGAGCGAATACCCCTCGATCAGCTGGAAGCCCGCCGTGCCAATGCACATGGTCAATGCGAGCAAAGCTGCGATCAGGAGGAGCCGGCGTACAATCCTGCGGCCCATAGCGGTCACACGGCGCGCGCCAGAAGAGGCATAGCTGAAAGCGTCACAATCCGTGCGTCATTGATGCCGGCGCGGCGCGGAATGGTGTCCGTGCAGAATATCCGGCTGACGCCCAACTCCCATAGCCGCTCCCATTCGGTCCCGGTAAAGAGGCCATGGGTCACCATGATCTGGATATCCTCCACGCCTGCGGTAAGCAGCCTTTGACAAGCGGAGATCAGGGTGGCTCCGGTATCCAGAATGTCGTCGACCAGCACGGCCTGAAGGCCCACTTCGCCCGTAAAACGAGCATGCTGTATTCCGGTTTCCGCGCGATGCTTCTCGAACCAGGGAATTGCGGCCGGTTCCAGGCCCGCTGCTTCCCTTACAGCCTCGCAGCGCTGAATTGCTCCTTCATCGGGCGCAATGATCGTCGCCCCGGCGAGTTGGTTCCGGTTGAGGGCTGCGCCGAAGACAGTCGCCGGGGAGATCGAGATCAACGGAATCGGGAAAAGCCGCTGGTCATCGGGGCTGTGCACGTCGATCGTGATGACGCGATCCACGCCGGATGCATACGCAATTGCCCCCGTCCACGCCGCTGCCAGGCTCTGGCCGGACTTGTTTTTGTCCTGACGCGAATATGCCAGATAGGGAAACACCCCGGTGACTTGCTTTGCGCCTTCCTTACGCAGCGTATGAGCGAGCAGCAGTGTCGAAAACAATTGAGTTTCAGGCGGGGTAATGGATCCCAGGATCAGGCAGGATTCGCCGGCGACCGGCGTATCGAGCTGGATGAACATCTCACCGTTATCGAACCTGCCAGCCCGGAATTCGCCAGCGCCAAGTCCCACCACGGACTCGCGCAAAGCTATCGCACTAGCTGCGAACTCAGGGGAAGCGAACAAAATCATACTGCTTTTAAGCCCCGGACCCGATGATGGCTTTCCGCCAGCAGATTCTGGACCTCGCTATCGCTGACCTGGCTGAAGTCGCGGTACCATTCACCCACCGCGTAGAACAGTTCGGGAATCGCCAGACAGACAAGGTCGTCCGCCTCCTTGCGAAGGCGCTCACACGCTTGCCTCGATCCAACCGGGATCGCTATGACGACTCCCGCAGCCTTAAGACTGCGAGCGTGACGAACTGCGGCCATCATGGTATTTCCGGTGGCAAGTCCGTCGTCGACCAGAATAGCCGTTTGGCCGTGAAGGTCGAGCGCCGGCTCGCCTGCGCGATAGAGTTCTTCGCGCCGCTTCATCTCTGCCTGTTCGCGTGCCACGATCTCTTCGACCTCGTCATCGCAAATTCCCAGTTCCCGAATCATCTGGCCATCCAGAATTCGCGCCGTGCCCGCGATCGCGCCCATGGCCAGTTCGGGCTGCCAGGGAACGCCGAGCTTCCGCGCCACGATCACATCCAGAGGAAGGTGTAATCGATCCGCCACGGCGAATCCCACCGCAACACCACCGCGTGCCAAGCCCAGCACGACTGCACTCCGGAGGTGGTGAGGAGAAAGTTCCTTTGCCAGCAACCGGCCTGCCTCCACACGATCCGCGAACGGAAGATGAACCATGACCTGACTCCTTTACTATAAGGAGAAGCAGGTAAATCGCCATCGGGAATCGGCTCGCCGCCGTCCCGCAGACCCCTCTTTTGCGTGAAATTGAGCGAAATGCCACCGGATCTCCGCCAAATGGCGCACTGGCCAAGGTCCGGCGACCACTCTTGACCTTTCTTCCTGGCATCCCGGATGCACAAACCAAAGGCGTGTTGGTACCCGTCGGAAAAGTCGATCTCGCGGCGGACATTTCGCTGCCTCAAGGTGCAACGGCCGTGGCGCTCTTCGCACACGGAAGCGGTAGCAGCCGACGCAGCCCGAGAAACCGCTGGGTGGCCGATGTCCTGAATCGAGGCTCGATCGGTACAATCCTGATCGACCTGCTGACAGAAGACGAGGAACTGGTTGACCAGCACACCGCTGCGTTGCGTTTTGATATTGGCCTTCTCGCCCATCGCCTCACTGCTATCACGGCCTGGATTGGTGAACAAAACAATTTGAATAAACTCCGGCTCGGTTACTTCGGAGCCAGCACCGGAGCTGCGGCGGCATTAGCCGCGGCGGCCGAGCGTTCGGATGCGGTGCGGGCGGTCGTATGCCGCGGAGGCAGACCCGACCTCGGCGCTGGGCCGGGTACACGCGCCATGTCTGTTTATCGTGGGAGGAAACGACCCCATGGTTCTCCGCCTGAACCGCGAGGCGATCGTGCAGCTTCCTCGCGAAACGAAGCATGCTCTCGAGATCGTGCACGGGGCAACTCATTTATTCGAACAGCCCGGGGCGCTCGACCGGGTCGCGGAACTCGCGCGGGCGTGGTTTCAACGGTATCTCATAACGACGCATACGGAGTTGGTTACCCATGGAACATGAGCACACCCTCGAAGCCATCCACGATCGCATCGCGGGCGGTCCCCCGCAGAGTTATCTCAGGGACTGGGTTTACGGTGGCATCGACGGAACTGTTACGACGTTTGCGATCGTGACGGGGGTCATCGGCGCCAGGCTATCGCCGGGTATCATCCTGATCCTCGGCGGGGCCAGCCTGATAGCCGACGGCTTCGCGATGGCGGCCGCGAACTACCTGGCCACCCGCGCGGAACACGAGGAATTCAGCTACACCGAAGCGGTCGAGCGCCGCCACATTGAAGCCGCTCCAGCCGGTGAACGGGAAGAGGTACGAGAGATTTTACTGGGATACGGACTCAAGGGGGAACTGCTCGAAAAGGCGGTGGCCGCGATCACTGCGGACAAAGATCAATGGGTACGCATGATGGTGCGCGGCGAGTACGGGCTGCCCGCCATAGTGCGTTCGGCTTGGCGCGCGGCTGGATCGACATTTTCAGCATTTCTGATTTTCGGCCTGTTGCCGCTGATCCCGTTCGTAGCAGGTTTGAGGAATGCATTCGAGGTCTCGGCCTCGATAACCGCGCTGATGTTTATTCTGATCGGCGCGCTCAAGAGCCGATGGTCCATCCGGCCGTGGTGGTATTCGGGTTTGAGCACTCTTGTGGTAGGGGGCGGTGCGGCGGTCGTGGCGTATGCGACGGGGTCCTGGCTGCGGGGTCTGGCTGGTTGATATTTTATTTTCCAGTTTTGGGCGCGACCACCTCGAGTTCGGCCCCGCATAACCGCGCCTTAACGCGGTCGGCGTCGATGCGCGCCGGCATCCGGAGCCGCGTAAAGCGCTCGATTTTGCCATTGCGGTCCGCCTCAACGACGATTTCGTTGGGGAGAGCATCGACTATGACTTCCGAAGCATTGGCGTCCGGAATGAATGCGGCGATGTGGATATCGCGGTCCTCGTCGGCCACGCCAACTAAAGGCGCCGCGTCCCTTTCGCGCTCTGCCATCTTCCAATCTTCAAGGGCGCTTCCCTTCCGGTTGCCGCGCCTGCAATACAACTCGTAAGCGCGCCGCCGGGTTTGATCCTGCACGGATTCGAGGCGCGCTTCAAGATCGCGGGCATTGCAGGGTTTAACTGGCACCGGTCGAATGGGTCGGGAATGCATAGCGTCCTCCTTTTTTTGCAATTGATGACTATTAGCCAGCATTCGACCTGCCAATGTTTCCGGTTTATTTTCTGTTTTCTGAGTAGCTGATGCAATCCGCAAGACTTCCGAACGAGGTGCCATCCGCACGCGAAAAATGCCGCCAGCCCGGACCCTCGCAATCGTCATCGCCCCACGGCACTGTGCTCGCCGGCGTCAGGTGGTAATTTTGCGTCTTCCCATTGAGCTGGCTCTCAAAAGCGCCGCGAAGTAAAGCGTCCCGGTATTCCCGTCGGACGTGATGGCTCCGATCGAACGCCGGTACACACTCAGTGGGGACGATTCCGTCGGCACATGTCGATTCCCACCCATCCAGTTCATAGAGACAGCCTTGATGAATTTAGGAGGTGCGTTTCGGGCGGTTCACGCCAAATCATTCCCTGGCAGGAAATCCGGCGTGAGGGTATCGTTGAGTACTTTGGTCCTTTTGGTGACAAGGGTCCCTTCGAGTTCAGGGAATGCCACCGCACCGACGATGGTTTCTTCCGTTGTCCAGCGCTCAACGTCGGGATGACCCATATTCCCCTCGAGCGAATCTTTCTGACAAATCCATGAATCACCCGGTTGAAGGGGATACCGGGACGCCGTTATGTTTTGGGGGACGCGGGAGGTACAGCTTGCGATTACGACACCGGCGATGAATGCAAATGCGCCATAGCGCCACTTCATGGCACACCACAGCGACCGTCACGCCTCGAAAGCATCCAGCGTCCAGCGTCCAGCAACACTATAAACCTGCTACGTACCGCCAGGCATGCCTTGAATCCCCGGCACGGCCGAGTACGGGACGATTCTGGACGAACTCCAAGACAGGGAGTTCCTGGAAGGGACAACCGATCCCAAGCGCGCGCCCGATAAACTGGTTCGGTGAAGGTAAGGGATGCGATTCGCATCGTCGAGAGAGACGGATAGGTGCAGGTTCGCCAAAGCGGCAGCCATCGCCAGTTTCGCCATCCCGCAAAGTCGGGTACAGTGACCGTTGCAGGGCACCCGTCCGTGGAAGTGCCGGTTGGCACGCTCAAGAATATAATGAAGCAGGCAGGTATTGAGAAATGAAATACGCGGTTCTTTTCGAGCAAGGGCCGTCGAGCGTAGGCGCGACCGTTCCTGATCTGCCGGGCTGCGTTGCCGTGGCCAGCACGCTGGATGAAGCGCGTACCTTGATTGCGGAAGCGATTGAATTCCACATTGAGGGCATGCTTCTGCATGGCGAAGAAGTGCCGGAGCCAACGACTTTGGCTGAATTGGTCGAGGTTGGTTGACTTGGGTCCGGCGTGCGTCTGGCGTCGATTCGATGCCATGCGGTACTATGGAAAGTCGGGCGGAAGTGTGGGCACTTCCAAGGCGCAGTTTCAGCTCGGACACAACCGGCTAAGCTGTTGAAAATAAAGTACCCGGACAGGTGGCCGAGCGGCTAATGGCAACAGACTGTAAATCTGTCGCTCCTTGCGAGCTACGGAGGTTCGAATCCTCCCCTGTCCACCATTTTTTTTACGCAGAGGGCCGTTGTAGCTCAGTTGGTAGAGCGCGTCCTTGGTAAGGACGAGGTCACCAGTTCAATCCTGGTCAACGGCTCCAGACTTTTTTTGATGACGCAAAGCGGTCGTCCGAGTGGCGGCCTTTGCGCCGAAGACTTTTTTCGAGGACTGATTTTTCCCCATGGGTAAAGAAAAATTCGACCGCAGCAAACCGCACGTCAATATCGGGACGATCGGGCACATCGATCACGGCAAGACGACCCTGACAGCGGCCATCACGAAGGTCCTGGCGAAGCACAATCCGAAGGTGTCGTTCCGTTCGTTCGATTCGATCGATAACGCGCCGGAAGAAAAAGCGCGCGGCATCACGATCGCAGCCTCGCACGTCGAGTACGAGACCAAGAACCGGCACTACGCGCACGTCGATTGCCCCGGTCACGCCGATTACATCAAGAACATGATCACGGGCGCGGCCCAGATGGACGGGGCAATACTCGTCGTCGCCGCAACCGACGGCCCCATGCCCCA
>JBEKTF010000107.1:0-18094 GCA_049516355.1 Bryobacteraceae bacterium
GAAAGGACACTGTTGCGGAAGTTCAGGCGATTGCTCAAAGATTTCGGACACCTCGGCCTGGACGTCCGGGCACTCCTTAACCAACAACTCACCGCTATCCCGTAAATAGATTTTCGAGGGTGTGTGCGCCACACGCTTCAGGCGGCGTTACCGGTCTCGTTCGGTGACGAGGTCGGTCAGCGTACAAAGGGCGCGCTGATAGGGGCTGTCCGGAAACTCGGCGACCAGCTGACGCGCGCGATCGGTGAACTGCTGCGCGCGCTCGCGAGTGCGCTGGATTCCGCCGCGACGCTCGATCATCGAATAGATCTCGGCGAACGGGGTTGAATCATAATTGCGGTCGCGGAGCACGAGTTCAACCTGGCGGCGCTCCGCCGCGTTCCCATTTTCAAGCGCATAAACCAGGGGCAGCGTAACTTTGCCTTCCTTCAGATCGCCGCCGACCGGCTTACCGAGTGTTTGCTCGCGGGAGGTGAAATCCAGCATGTCGTCGATCAGTTGAAAGGCCATGCCGAGATTCCAGGCGAATTCGCCCAGCTTCTCTTCCGCTGCAGGATCCGCACCGGCCGATACCGCTCCCAGTTTGGCGCATGCCGAAAAAAGGCACGCAGTCTTGCGGTCGGCGACTTCCATGCAGTCGGCTTCGGTGATGTCGATGCGCCCGATGCGGTCGAGTTGTATGAGTTCCCCTTCGACCATCATTTGCGTGAGGCTGATGAGCAGGTCGAGCACATGGAAATTCCGCTCGCGCAAGGCGACCTGAAATGCCTGCATGTAGAGCCAGTCGCCGGCGAGCACGCAGGTATGATTTCCCCACTGCACGTTCGCCGAGGGACGGCCGCGACGCGTTTGCGCGACATCGATCACATCGTCGTGAACGAGTGTCGCGGCGTGAATCATTTCCACTACAGCGCCCAGGCGGACGGCCGCAGTTCCATCGCCTCCGGAAAAGCGCGCACAAAGCAGTAAAAGCGCGGGCCGTAGACGCTTGCCGCCGCTTTGCTGCAGGTACCTGCCGATGGTCGTAACGGTCTCGACCGAGGCCAGCGATTCGACGTTAATCGCCTTCTCGACCTGCTCGAGATCCTCGCGCACGAGGTCGAAAATCTCACGTGCGGAAAGGACGTGACGTGCCCGTTCAGTTTCCATCGGAAACCTCAGTGTAACCCCTCACCAGGCAAAGCCGTTCGAAATTGGCGGTTGTGACAGCGGCGATGCGATCCGGCGTGGTTCCGCGCACTTCCGCGAGCTTGCGCGCGGTCTCGATCATCATGGACGGCTCGTTGCGTTTGCCACGGTACGGGATGGGAGCAAGATAGGGAGCGTCGGTTTCTATCAGCAGGCGGTCGTCCGGCGTAATACGCGCGGAATCCCGGACGTTTTCGGCGGTTTTGAACGTCAGGACGCCGCCGTAGCTGAGGTAGAAACCCATGTCGATAGCTTCGCGGGCCTGGGCCGGATCGCCGGTGAAGCAGTGCATCACACCCATTACTTGCTCTCCCCTCAAGGTTTCGCGCAGGATGGACATCGTATCATCCCAGGCTTCACGAGTATGAATGGTGATGGGCAGGCCCAACTCGCGCGCGAGATTCAACTGCGCGACGAAGACTTCACGCTGGACCTCGCGCGGCGAAAAATCGTAGTGGTAGTCGAGACCGATCTCGCCAAACGCCACCACCTTGGGGTGGGCCGCCAGCGCGCGAAGATCGTCGAGCGTCTGAGGTTTGACTTTCGCCGCGTCGTGCGGATGAACGCCGATGGAAGCATAGACCTGTTCGTATCTCTCGGCCAGACGGACGGCGCGGTCGATTTCGGGCGGACCATCGCCTGTCCCGATGCTGAGAATTCGTGTCACCCCGGCCGCGGATGCACGATCAAGAACGGCTTCGAGATCGTCCGAAAAACGAGCATCATCGAGATGGCAGTGGGAATCGATAAACATGGTTACTTCACCGGGAAACATCGCTACTTCAAGCGGGCGCCAACGGGGACTTCTTCAAGGAAGGACGCCAGGATGGGCTTGCCCCCTTCGAGCGAGGCCGCCACGATCATGCCATTCGATTCGATGCCGCGCAGCTTCCGAGGATGCAGGTTGGCGACGATCACGACTTTGCGCCCGACGATTGTATCGGGTTCGTAAACCGCCGCTATACCGGCGACGATGGTGCGCGGCTCGGGTTCGCCGATGTCGACTTTCAGATGGAGGAGCTTATCCGCTCCTTTGACGCGCTCGGCTGAGAGGACCTGGCCGACACGGAGATCGACTTTGCCGAAGTCTTCGATATCGATCTTCGGCGACGGCGGCTGGATGGCGCCCTCCGCCTCGGGCTCTTTCGCTGTGATGGGCTTGCCCAACAACTTCGCCTGGCGGACCGTTTCCTCATCTTCGAGCGCTCTCATGCGGTCGATGGCGCTCTTCGCTTCGATGCGCGGGAAGACCGGAGCGATCAGGCCTATTTTTTGCTCAGGCATCAACTGGCCCCAAGCTAGCTTTGCGATTTCCAGCGATTCGAGCGGCTGCGGCATCCCCAGTTGCGCCCAAATATTCGCGGTTGATTCGGGCAGGATCGGGTGCAGAAGCGCGACGGCTATCCGCAATGTTTCGGCAGAAGCATACAGTGCGTCGTCGAGTTGGGCCCTAGCGCCTGGCTCGGTGGATTTCGCCAGCTTCCAGGGCGATTGTTGGACGATGAACTTATCGACATCGGAAAGCATCGACCAGATGGCTTCAAGGCCGCGTGAAAATTCGAACCCATCGAAGGCGCGGGTCGCAAGGTCGATCGCGTTCACGGCTGAGTTGGCAAGGGAATGCACGGCTCCGGACGGGGCTGGGATGACGCCGTCGCGATATTGCTTGATCATCGTCAGGGTCCGGCTGGCGAGATTGCCGAGGCCGTTCGCGAGTTCTGAATTGTAGCGGTTCACTAGCGCATCGAAGCTGAAACTGCCATCCTGCCCGAAGACGACTTCGCGGAACAGGAAGTAGCGCAGGGCTTCGAGGCCCATCACCTGGCGGATGGGTTCGGCGCGCACGATGTTGCCGCGCGATTTGCTCATCTTATCGTTCTCGAAGAGCAGCCATCCATGCGCAAAAATGCGTTTGGGCAGGTCAACGTTACCCGCCATCAGAAATGCGGGCCAGAAGACGGCGTGGAAACGCAGGATTTCTTTGCCGATCAGGTGCAAATCGGCAGGCCATAGACCAGCCTTGTTTGTCATGCCATCGACAGCGCTGACATATCCGATCAACGCGTCGAACCAAACGTAGGCGACGTGTTTTCCTTCGAGCGGAATGCCCCACTTGAGAGTGGTGCGGGAGATAGAAAGGTCCTGCAAGCCGCCGCGCACGAAGCTGATAACTTCGTTCCGGCGCGAGTCGGGCCCTATGAAATCGGGATATTTTTCGTAGTGTTCGAGTAGCTTGTCCGCGAAGGCCGAGAGCTTGAAGAAGTAGTTCTCTTCGGTCACGGTTTCGGTAAGACGTCCGCAATCGGGACAGTTATCGCCGGGCTTGGCGTCATTCACGTAGAGTTCGTCAAAGACGCAGTACTGGCCGGTGTAAGAGCCCTTGTAGACATAGCCGTTCGCCTTACAGCGCTCGAAGAGCCAGCGCACGGTTTCGTGATGGCGCGGGTCCGTGGTGCGGATGAAGTGATCGTACTGAATTCCCAGCGTGTCCCACTGGGAGCGAAACTCATTCGAGACGAGGGCGGTGAACTCTTCGGGCGACTTACCGGCCGCGAGCGCGGATCGCTCGACCTTCTGTCCGTGCTCATCGGTGCCTGTGGTCAGGGCCACCTGATAACCCTGCATGTGCTTGAACCGTTTGATGGTGTCAGCAGCGAGGGTGGTGTAAGTGTGGCCGATGTGCGGCGCGGCGTTGACGTAATAGAGCGGCGTCGTTAAGTAATATTTCATTGCTTTTGTTTTAAGTATGCGTAAGCTGCGTCGGACAGAATCTGTTTCAAGGGAACGCCGGATACGAACGCGATTTTGCGCGCGTCCTCGTACTCGGGGGCGAAGCCGTGGTCGCCAGCTTTGACTCGGACCATGCCGTGGGGGGTGTCGACTTCCACCCACTCGCGGGCCTGCACGCGCCGTTCCGCATTGTAGAAGCGGACGCCGAGAGTGGTGGTCTCACGGAAGAGAATCGCGGCAAGTTCTTCGCGTTTTTCATGCTCGGCGATGACCTGGATCAAAAAACCCGGGCGTCCCTTTTTCATTTGCGCGGGGATCACCAGCGCATCGAGCGCGCCGGCATCGAACATGCGCTCCATGGCGTAGCCGATCAGCTGCGGGTTGGAATCGTCAATATTGGCTTCGATTATGGAGACCGTGGTGGACTCGGAGGCTCCCGATGGCTCGCCAATCATGACGCGCACCACATTGGCGTGTTCCTTGAAATCGCGATCTCCCGCGCCGTAACCTATTGAGCCGACGCGCATCGGGGGCATGGGGCCAAAATCCGTTGCGAGTGCCGCGACTACGGCAGCGCCGGTGGGCGTGGTCAGCTCGAGCGCCGGTCCGCGGGCATAAATGGGTTTGTTTTTCAGAAGGGTCGCGGTGGCCGGGGAGGGAACGGGAAGCACGCCGTGCTCGGTGTTTACGGTGCCGCTGCCGACGTTGATGGGCGAACAATAGATGCCGTCGACGGCGAGAAGATCGAGGGCAAGGCAGATGCCGACGATGTCGCAGATGGAATCGACCGCGCCTACTTCGTGGAAATGCACCTTTTCGATATCGACGCCGTGGATGGCGGATTCGGCTTCGGCGAGAACGCGGAAGACGCGCTCGGCTTTCGATTTTACGGTTTCGGAGAGATCCGCGGTGTGGATCAGTTTCAGGATTCCGCTGAGATGGCGATGCTTTGGGGGTCCGTTTACGCCGACGCGGAATTTGAGGGCGCTGACGCCGCGACGCTGGACGCGATCCCATTCGGTTACGGCACCGATGGCGAAGGATTCGAGGGCGCGCGAGATTGCATCGCGATCGGCGCCTGCGTCGGCGAATGCTGCTACGAGCATGTCTCCGGCGAGTCCGGAGAAGGCGTCGATGTAACAGATCTTCACGGTTACTCCAGTTTAGAAGACGTGGGGAACGCGACTTGAAGTCGCGTCTCCGGTTCGCAAAGACGAAGCCATTTCGATTTCGTCGCGGCTTCGCGGGCTGTTGAAAAAACGAAGCCAATTCGCCGCAAAAACCGGCGGCAAGACCGCCGGCGTTCCCTCGGACACACTTGGAGGCAACTGGATTGCGTCGCGGGCGGCAGGGCTTCGCGGACTTATCGCCGTGCGTCGTTGTCTTTACTGTCTCGCCACCACGTCTTCCTGGTGAAAGTAGAGCACGAGAAATCCGGCGGGTGAGACGTCAGCTTGCGTAAGCGTCTGAAAACAAGTCGCGAAAGGATTTTAAATTTTGTGAACGGCACCATGTGTCGCATGGCGAGGTTCCAAGGACGGGACCTCACGCAAAGACGGCGCGAGGGCGCAGGCGGCCAAGGGGAAGGCCGAACTAACGAAGTTCTTTGCGCTTGCCGACGCGCCAGTGGTTGACCCACAACGCTACGAGAACGAGCAGGAGAACTGCAATCAGGACTTCAGGGAAATCAGGTCTCATCCATCTATTCCTTATCTTGAGACAATACAATACCCATAAAATAAACAGCATATTTTAATCACCATTGTACATTCAAACATTTTATCATCACAATTACTATATTTGCTGTAGCTATGGTGCGAATCATGATAATAGAAAAAATCGATTGACAAGAATAGAGAACCGAACTGGAAAGGCGGTAGGATGAACTCCAACAGACCAATGGAGCGGCGAAAATTCAGGCGAAAGGCTACCCCAGCCTAGTCAGCAGTTCCGGGCACACCGCGAAGCTTGCCCCGACCCGGATGCGAGCGCGACCTTCGTGGAGGCGCGATAGCTTCCATGCGCATGGGCATGCTGTTTAGTAACAAAATCCTGAGTCGAGCGGATAGCACCGCGCTCGAGCCAGCGGCGAGGCGCCCTTCAACATCTGAAAGCGAAGTTCTATTGCGGAGCTTTCCATGGAGTGTCCCTGAGTGCACACGCCTTACGACTGAGTACGAGAGGCTGAAACGGGCTTATGGCGCGGCCGTCGATCGGTTATTTGCAACCGGCTACCAGGCCACGGATGCCGAGTACCGGAAGCTGAGGACGTTCGTGGAGGACGCGCGGATCGATTTGGAAGTGGCGCGTTTGGAACTCGAACGGCACATGCGGACTCACGCTGGCACCGACACCCACTTAACATAGCGGCTCAGGCGGAAACGGTCGACGAGGGCGTCGAGATGAGTCTCGACGCGGCACGCACGAGTGCGTGCGCCACGCTGCCACACACCTTCAGGCGGATGGTTTAAAGCCGTAGAGCGTTTCCGGATTCCGTACCAGGATGCGGTTGCGCGTGGCTGTGTCGGGGACCCAGTCGGATAAGAGGTCGAACAGCACGGCGTCGTCAGGCTTGCGGTTGTTGGGCTCGCTGGGGTGCGGCCAGTCGCTTCCCCATACCAGCCGCTCGGGCGCCGCTTTGACGAAGTCCCGGGCGATCAGGGCGGCCTCGGGGTAGGACGGCGGGCCGATCGTTGAGTTCAAATACGCGCCGGAGAGTTTGACCCATGCGCGCTGTTTGTCGAGCAATCCGCGAATGATGGCGTGCGACGGGTGCTGGATGCCGGCAGGCAACGATGGAAGCCCGAGGTGATCGAACACCATCTGCGATGGCAACCGCCGCAGGACATCCGCCAGCATGACGATTTGTTCGGCGGTCAGCGCGAGTTGCACGTGCCAGCCGAGAGGGGCGACCCGTTTTGACAACGGCTCGATCATGTCCGAAGTAACGACGGCGGAGGCGGGGTTGCCGAGGGTGAACCGGATCGCGCGAATTCCCGCGTCCTGGAGTTTCTTCAGCTCGGCGTCCGTTACCGTCGGACGGAGGACGGCGACGCCTCTGGCGTTCGGCCCCAGCTGAGCGACGGCGTCGACTGTGACGCGGTTGTCCGTAGCGTAATTTCGGGGCGTTACAATAACCACTCGCGTGGTTCCGATGCGCTTTTGAAGTAAGCGGTACTGGGGCACGGCCGCGTTTGCAGGGGGTGTTCTTTTGTCGCCCGGGTTCGGCACGAAGGGAAAGCGAGCCGGATCGAAGATGTGCATGTGGCAGTCGCAGGAATTGGGCGGCGCCTTGAGCTTCGGGACTTCGGTTCCCGTGGAATTCGGAACACCGACAAGGGAGGTTTGCGCTGCTGTCGAAATCAGCAGTGTCGACGCAGCCTTGATGAAGGAGCGGCGTGCAATCATGTTCCCTCCGGCGCGCCAGGCAGTCAGATGCGCACTGAACGATTCTACTTCAGGGTGTTCTCCATGATCCCGGCCGGCACCGGCGGTTTCCGGAGAGCTAACGGAACCGGCGGCAAAGACCGCCGGCGTTCCCCGAGCCGAACGCGATTTGAGGTCGCGCCTCCGGGGTACGACTTGCCACGAGGTATACTCATCGAGGCTACAGACGAGCCATACTTTTTGCGGGCGAACGTGTGCCTGCCTGAAAATCAGGAGAGCTTTCATTAATGAGTGAAGTACTGAGCGGAGCGGAGTTTAAAAAAGAATTACGCGAGGGGAAGCCGAAAATCGGCTTGTTCGTCAATTCGCATAGTCCCACCGTGGCAGAACAGCTGGCCCATAGCGGCTATGACTGGCTGCTGGTAGATTCGCAACATGGACCGATGGGATACGAAACCCTGTCGACCATGCTGGCGGGAATCTCGAGCGGCGGCGCCAAATCGCTGGTGCGCGTATCCGGATATCAGGACCGTGCCGGGATTCAGCAATCGCTCGATACCGGCGCCGACGGCGTCCTTGTTCCCTATATCAACACCGCTGACGAAGCGAGGCAGGCAGTCAGCTGCGCGCGGTATCCGACGGCGGGAACGCGCTCGGTTTATTTCCCGCAGCGGTCCATGAACAAGAAAGGCCTGTTGGGTTACGCGGGCAAAGCGAACGAGAACGTCATCATCGCGCTGCAGGTGGAGACGGCGGATTGCATCAAGAACATCGATGAGATCGCGGCGGTGCCAGGGGTCGATCTGTTGTTCCTGGGGCAGAACGATTTGTGCATGTCGATGGGCCTCTTTGAGAAATATGAGTTTCCGCACATGTATACTTCGCCCGAGTTAGGCGCAGCGACCGATAAGCTTCGCGCGGCGGCGAAGAAAAACAATGTGATCCTGGGCCTGTTCCTGTTCGGGACTTCGCGCGTCGGAGAATTTCTCGATAAGGGATTCCCGCTCATCAGCCTCGGTAACGATCTCCACCACATCCTCACGCAGACCGGCGCTTATGTGAAGGATGTGGAAGCGGTTTCCAAGGAAAAGGGCAAGACCTGGCAACGGCGGCCTTCCGCTTTAATTTAGTGAGTGTGAGGAACCGGCGGCGAGACCGCCGGCGTTCCCATGAATAATCGATGAAGCAGGTTCTGGCGGTTTGCGGCTCGCCGGCGCATTGGCGCTCCGGCGAGTCGCAGCCGTATGAAGAAGCGTTGCGCGCCGCCGGAATCGAGCCGGTTCTGATTTCGCCCGATAGCGCGATACCGCAAGGGGCGTCAGGTTTGCTGTTGATGGGCGGCTCCGACGTGAATCCCGCGCTTTATGGTGAGGCGCGGCATCCGGAGACGCAGGAATCCGACGACGCACGCGACGAACTGGAGTGCACACTCATCGCGGATGCGATTGCGCGCGATCTGCCGTTGCTCGCGATCTGCCGGGGCGTCCAGATCCTCAACGTGCAGCAGGGCGGAACTCTGGTGCAGCATCTGGATTCGACGGAACGGCATCGCCAACGCACGGAAAATCGGGGGCTGCCCGTGCATCGGGTCGAAATTGTTCCGGGGACCCGGCTGGCCGGTATTGCGGGAGATGCGCGGATGTGGGACGTCAACTCACGACACCATCAGGCGATCGCGCGGGTCGGCGGGGGTTTGCGTGTGTCGGCGCGCGATTCGAAAGATGGGACCGTCGAGGCCGTGGAGCGGGCGGATAAACGATTCGTTGTCGGTGTGCAATGGCACCCGGAAAACATGAGCGCTACGGATGAGCGGCAAGCGAAGCTCTTTCAGGCGTTTGCCGAAGCGCTGTAGTTATTCCCCGCTTTACTTACCTACGAGGTGCTGAACGTCTTTGTTGTTTTCCGGGCAGATAAATTCGTAAATTTCCTGGTTGGGAGCGAGGTCGGAGACCCTTTTCGTGGTCCATGGTTCGACTAATACGCCGGGGTCTTCCACGGTGACCTCGGTCTCCAGATGGCCGAGATCGGGTCGCCGGTAACGTTCCACGATGTGCAGCTTGTCCGAATGCGGGTGAGCGTCCTGATCGAGCCAAACCCGGGGGTCGAAAGCGACCCGGTCGACGATCAGCGTGTCGCCTTCCCAATGCCCGATCGAATGACCGTACCAGGCGGGATTGGGATCTTTCGGATGCGCGCGACCGTCGGTGTAGATCTGGTGAAAACCGGGGCTGTCGTCATCGGAAATCACTACGAGGATACCCGGGCTTTGAACCATTTCGTAGACCGGCCCGAGTCTTGTGGCGGCCGATGGCAAGCAGTGGGCTTGTGGGCTATCAATGCGGTTGTTTTCCGCTCTTTGTTTGGCTACGGCAACGGCTTTGGGGAGGAACTGCGGTTTGCCGGGATCGACGGTGCGAGGCGACCACCAGATGCCGGAAAGATCGGGTTTGCCGTCCACGGTGTGGGGCGTGGGACCGGAAGGCGGCGCGTGGCTCTTGAGGTCCGCTGCGATGGCCAGCGGATCTTCGCCCAAAGTGCTCAGTTGGGTGCCTTCCTCGAGCCGGATGTTGAGTGATACGGTCTTCGCGGCCGCAACAGCGACGCCTTTGTGTTCGTATGCTTTGAGGCCGGGTATTCCGACAGTAATGTCGTACGTACCCGCGGGCAAATCGCGGAGAGCGTAGCTGCCGGAAGCGGCGCTGGAGGCTTTGTAGACAGTCCCCGTAGCGGCGTTCTTTGCCTGGACCGGAGCGTTCGCGAGCACTGCGCCCAAGGGGTCGGACACTGAGCCTGTTATGGTTCCCTGGTCATTCTGGGCGGAAGCCGCTGCCACGAACATGAGCAAGAACGTTGACATCGTAAGGAGGCGCATCGCTGATTTTCTCCGAAAGTATTGGGGTCAGTATATCAAGATTCGGAACTGGCCCGAATCCCGATCGGCGACGGGCTGGCCCTTTACCGTTGCTACTCTTTTTTGCACGGTCGTCGTTTAAGTGGTGATTGTTTGGGACGATGGTGCGGTCGAATCCGAAGGTGGCGGCGGGTCGTTGTGGTACTCGCCGTCGGTTGCGGTCGCGTGCCTGTGATCCGGGGAGCATGTTTTCGGCCATCTCCGGGGGTTCGGCTATTCTTGTATAGATGCCCGGGTGGCGAAATCGGCAGACGCAACGGACTTAAAATCAAGCAGATAGGCCCGAAGGCGGAATATCACCGAACACCACAAAGCGCCACAGAGCCTGTAAACATTGGTCGAAATCGTTCCCTGGCATGAATGCGTAATTCTCCGTAACGGTCCGTGGAAGCAGGTAGTCACTACAGTTTCCGCTACACCCTCCCCCCGGCAGCGGGTGTTCCTTAACCGACAGCCTGCATCTGATCTGGTGCAGTTGGGGGAGCCGGTGCCGCCTTCTTCACGGCTGACTTCCTGACAGGCGCGACGTTCTTCGCCGCCTTCGTGGGGGGAGCCTTCGCCGCCGCAGTCTTCCGCGCGACCTTCTTGGGTGCAGCCAGTGCCGACTTCCCAGCCGCCCTCTGCAGACGCCAACGCTTCTTGGTGGCAGCGATGATCCTCTTCATGCCCTCGGGGCTGATACGGCGTTTGGGTTTGGGAGTCTTCGCCGTAGCTGGCGGCGGCTCAATCTCGCCCTTGACTTTGGCCCATCGTGCCTGTTGCGCCAGGGCCATCTTCCTTCGGGACGCTGCGCTGAATTTCCTGCGTTTGCGGACAGGAGCTTCCGGCGTGGGGGCTGGCTCGACTTGTGCTGCGGTGGCGGGGGCGTCAACTTCCCGCAGCGCCACGAGCGCACGCTCGATGGCTGTCCTCTGCCGTTCCAGTTGCGTGATGATTCCGTTCAGACCGTCTGCCATGCGTCGATTCTCCCTTTGTTCGAACTACTCCGGCAATCATAGCGCCGAGTTGAATGGCGACGCACTGTTGGACGCCCCGTTTTCCGCAATCGGTTGATAAAATTGGACTCGTTCCCTACACTTCAATGGCCCGAAAACGCATCGATCCAGCCAAACTCAAACGCGGCCCGATCCGGCATGAGGAGCTTCCGCTGTCCCTCGTTGCCCGGATCAACTATCTCCGTTCCACGCTCCATGAAGTACATCCGATGTCCATGGAGGAATGGCTGGACGGGTTTCAGCGCGATATGAACCCCGAGTCCGAAGTTCAGTGGTGGGAACGGCTGACGCGGTGGTATCGAGGGTACAGCGATACCAGGGAGTTGAGCTTCGAACAGAAGAACGCGTTGTTCAGCGTCTTGTTCAGAATCGGGATGGGATTGGATGATCAGGCGCTGGCGACGGACCTGGCGAAATTACCCGAAGGCGCTCTGGAGGAGATACTGGCATTGGCTGGAGAGCGGATACAGTAGCGCGGGCAGTACCACCCTGTCCTTCCGAGCGGGACGCAACCGCCTCGGTTCAAACCTGTCATGGCGTCACTGGGCAGGTGGCCACCAAAAGTTTCCGCTACACCCTTCCCGGAGACTACCTGAAGTCGCGGACGCCAAATCGGTCATGGCTTGAAATACTGCCACACACTCGGAATGTTCAACGGATGGCCCGTCGCCATCGCGACGATGGCAATGATTGCCCAGATCACAATTGGGCCAATCGCCCGCTCTCTGCTGATGCACTTGCCATCTCCGTTGAAGTGCTCCCTAAACTCGTACGCATTCTTCATAACGTTCCCTGGCCTGTCCTGCTTCTGCATTCCGACTCCCCACTGAAAGGCTGCCATACAACACAGACTCGCGATTCGAGCAATACTATCTCTCGTTAGAAGTTTCCCTTAAATCTGGTGTCGACTCAAGATTCCCTTTCGATGCCCCTTCGATTTGCAACCTTCGGCTTACATATATAGGCATCCTCCCTTGCGCACATGGGCCATCGGGTAAGGGAGGGAGGCTGTGCGACGCGGACCGATATGCACTCCCCGCACCATGGCTACTCACGCCTGATGACCTTATAGAGAACAACGAACATGCTGATGATCGAGAAAATCTCGATGAGATGGAATCTCACGTTGTGATAGAAGCGTTGAGAATCAAAGCGGTGGTGGCGAGACAAGGAAGCTCCTTTTGTTTTCACGCGAATTCAAAGTAACTTCGTTAGCCTGTGCAATACAAGGGGGACGCGAAAAATTCTCTTGTGGCGTGCCGGAAGCGCGTCTGCCAGGGCATTGGGAGGCCACGCCTGTCAGAAGATTCCGAGTTTTGCAGGCAATATCCACAGCACTTTACAGCGAAAAGTCGTTCTTCACGCGTTGTTGAAGAACTGGGTCACCTACTGCATTTGGCTGCCTACAGCCCCAATTTCCCCGCACTGTTCTCCCGGAACAGACTCCCGTCCCGGATGTAGCGCCGTACCATCTGAACCGAGCGATGCCCTGTCTGGTTCATGATGGAGCGTTCCGAGGCTCCGGCAATTGCGGCACTGGTGGCGTGCCCGGCCCGGAGGGAATGTCCTGCATACTTCGCCGCATCCAGCCCCGCCCGCTCCGCCAGTTTCTTCACCACACGGGCCACATCCCCACCCGAGAGTCCACTTGGCTGAATTTGCCCATGGCGGGTGATCGAGCGGAACAGAAGCTTGGGGGAATACAATGAGGCGGGGCCGCTTGGGGGCTGGGTCCTCCCGTGCACATGACCGGATAGTGCCGACGAGTCGGGCAAGGCGTTTGATTCCGGTGTAGCAACCCGGCAACGGGCGTCAGCCCCCTGTAACTCCTCAATCCACGCCTGCATGGCCCGGACTGGGCACGTCTCAGGGTTCGATCCGTAGGGAACTCCAATCTTCCTGCCCGCGCCTGTCTGATCTGTCTTCGAGCGGCGCAGAGTCACGGTCAGACCGTCGTTGCCGAACGCGCAATCCTCCACGCACAGCCCCACAAGTTCCGAACGGCGAAACGCTCCAGCGAAGCCAAGCAACACCAGCGCCCTGTCCCGCAGCCCAATCAGCCCCGCGTCCGTGGAGTCCACCATGGCCCGGATGTCATCCGTCAGCGCAGCGGCCTTCTGTGCCGGGGCAACACCCCTCGTTCGGCGGATGCCCTTCATGGTGTTCGTGACGATTGGGCTGTGCGTGGGGGATTCCAGCCCCAGCGCCTTGTGTGCCTCAGTGATGGCGTTCAGTCTCCGCTGAACACTGCCGACCTTCAGAGTGCTGGCACACTCCGCTATGAATGCCGCCACAGTCTCAGGCAGTGCTGGCATCGGGCACAGCCCGTGCGCCTCACACCACTGACAGAACCCCCTCCAATCACTCTGGTAGCCCCGCAGAGTGTTCTCTGCCTTGGATGCGCGGATGTACTCCCGGACCTGATCCAGCGAGGGGGACGGCACAGCGTCCGCCCCCGTCCTGCTGGTGAGTGCGCCAGTTGTCTCACTCATGGCTGGCAGCCCTCCTGTTGTGGCGGTGCCGCCAGATGCCGGTCCAGCTTCGACGCAAGAGCGTAGGTATCCTTCAACCCGTGCTTCTGCTGGAACCACTGGCGAAACCGCGTGCGCGGGATGTCATTCAGCGCCGCAAGGCATTCCCGCAGTAGATCGCGGTCAGTCATCCCCTGTATCGGGGTCATGCCGCCACCTCACGGGCTGAAGATTCGGCCCGTTTGATGAGGTAATCCGCGGCCTGTTGAGCCTTTGACGCGGCTGTGAAGATCGCCCGTTTATCCGCCCGCAGGACCCTGAGCCAACTCTGGATGTACTGGGCATGATCTTCGCGGGGCTCAGTACTCAGTCCCAGATGGGCCATGGTGAACGCGGCCCCAAGCTCTGCAATCAGTTCCTCAGCCGCATACGCAGTGTCTCCGAACCTCTTGCCCAGTTGCCTGTCACACCGTTCCGCCCGTGCGGTCCAGTGCGTGTGCTCATGAGCGAGGGTGGAGTAGTACGAGACATTCTCAATGAACGCACCGAAGGGGGGCATCTGAACATGGTCGGTGCCGGGAGAGTAGTACGCACGATTCCCCCCGTTCCGCACGTCAGCGCCTATGGAGTGGAACCACCTTTCCGCACGTTCGATGCGTTCCAGCACAGGTATGTCTGGTTCAACCCTCGGAGTGTACCCATCCACCTGTCCGGCATTGAACACGGCATAGCCACGGGTGAACAGCAGACGTGATGCTGACGCGGGTTGATTGTCTTCCCCGTCCTGATTCTCATCCTTGCCGTTGGCGAATTTCCAGAACACAACACACGTACTCTTCTCACCCTTGCGGACCTGTGCGCCACGCTCCTGCCATTGCGCATATGCGGCCCATTCGCCGGAGTCGTACCCTTTCGCCTCAGCAGCGGCCCACAGGCACACGGTATTGATACCCCGATATGCCTTCCGACTGGTGGCGTTGATGGGAGAGGAAGCGAAACGCCCGGACGTGTGCCAAGGCATCCGCCAGTTCCCCACTCCCTGTTCGATTGCGTTGATGATTTGGTCCGTCACGCGCGCGTAAACGTCCCGCTGATTGGTAGAGCTATGCTCGTTTGTAGACATCGAAGTTGCTTCCTCAACTTTGTGTTTAGGGGCTGTGCCGGATTGGCGTCCGACGCAGTCCCGTTCTGTTCTAGTGCATGATTCGCTTTACGAATCGTGCATCAGAACTGAAGCCAGGATAGGGCTTGCGATGCACACTGTCAAGAGAAAAGTGACTGTCGGAGCGAAATCATTTGATTGCTTCCACTGCGCGCCGCTCGCTGATTGGTGGTGCGAACGATGGGGGGGCGGGTCGATCCGAAGCACTTCCCACGGCTCGGCTGAGGGGCACTATGGTGAGTGTCGATGGAGATGAGAAAATTTTAAAAATCAGAATGCCAGAGAGCGACTCAGCCCTGGGCTGGGGGGTGTCGCAGTGTTGCACTCGGCGAGTCCGGGTTAGTGGCCCCTCTACCCCTCGGATGGAATGCAACACTGCAAAGTCCGTAGAACCAGCACAACAGCCTTGTAGATTGATGCCTGAACTTAAGCCACGTGCCTAAGGACGCACGGCTGGTTGCTAGTGAAAAAGTTGTTGCCGCTCCACACATTTGAATCGCACCCAGTATTGTCGTCCTCCAGATCGTTCATCCCATTGCCCACGGATGTATTATTGAAAATCCCGTTCCCCGTAGCACCGGACGCTACCTGAATCCCCGCCAGGACATTGCCATCCGTCGAATTTCCATACACCCTGTTCCCGTCCGCGAAGACGAAAATCCCTGCGGCGACCGTCACAGATCCAAACTGTTGGCCATTTCCACTGGCGGTGTTATTGTTCACCGTGTTAGCGTTGCTTCCGCCTCCGAGATATATTCCGCCACCGCTGCCAGCTGATACGGCCCCATTGCCATTCACCTCGTTATACTGTATGGTCCCGCCGTTGGAGACATTCAGCAGCAGACCCCACTCCCCATTCCGCACGAGAACGTTGGAACCGACAGTCAGAGATGTGACGTTAAAGCCAAGGATGCCCTCAGCAGAGTTGTTCGCTGCTGTGACCAGATCAACCTGGGAAAAATCGGCATAGATGAGCGCAATTCCGGTCGAGAAGTCCTGGATGAGCCCTGGGCCTTGAATGGCGACATGATTTACCGGGCCGCTTGGCGGGTTGACGTCAATACCGGCAGCTGTGCCGAAGCTACCACCCGGACCGGTGATTTGATAGCCATTCAGCTTCAGGCTGACATTGCTCGCCGTAATCAGGATGCAATCCGTATTCACGGTCGCCTGCGTCAGATTGCTTGTGAGCTGGTAGTCCCCCGACGCATTGATGAGGGACCCCCCAGACGACACGGCAAGTGTCGGATTGCAGGTGGTGATCGACTTAAAGGCGGCCTGAGCAGGGACCCCATTTCCAGCCAGAGCGATCAGACTCACCCCCAGCAGGCTGAGCGCAGCCTTGCTTCCCTCGAACTTCGCAGATACACGTTTGACCAGCGACATAGCTTTTCTCTCCTTATGTTCCCGTAGATAAATTTCCTGTAAATACTCAACACGCGGCTAGTGGATACACGTCGATGGGTTGCTGGTGAAAAACACGTTGCTACCCCAGGTATTCGTACCGCACGCGAAATTGGTGTCTTGCAGGTCGAAGGTTCCGTTGCCTCTGGATGACGTATTGTTGAATATCCCGTTCCCACCAGATCCGTCAATCAAAATTCCTACTCCAGCGTTGCCATCGGTCACGTTGGAGTAGATCCTTGAGAACTGGCTTTCGTGGTCTTGCCAAATCCCGTTCGCAAGATTTCCGCTCAGGGTGTTATTGTTCACCGTGTTGGCAGAGCTATCTTCTATGAACAGGCCCTGGCCGCAAACCACTAACGACGTTCCCCCGCCCGGTAAAGAGGTCGATCCAGGGCAAGAACTACCATTGCCGCTAATCTCATTGTAGGCCACGACGCCATTGACGGATTCCGACAAAAGCAGGCCAGCGCCTGTGTTCGCCACGAGGACGTTTGAACCCACATTTATATAGTTGACGTGGTCCGCGGACATTCCATTTGCATTTTGCGCCGACGTGACCAAAGCCACTTGGCAGTAGTCGCATCTCGTGATGTTAACCCCCGCGACGAAGTTTTTAATGAGGCCCGAGCCTTGAATGCCCACATGGTTCAGCCGGATCGGCGATGCGGGAATACCCACATTGACGCCGATAAACGAGGAAGGGCTGCCAGCGTTGATGATGTAACCATTCAAATTCACGCTCACATTGCTCGCGAGGACATCTATGCCGTCGCCGGTGCAATTCAACAGGTTCGCGTTGAGGACGTAGTTACCCGGTGCACTGATGACGAAGCCACACGTAGTGATCGATGTTACCGCCAATGCTGGAACAGCAGTTCCCGCCAACGCGATCAGAATCCCAGTAACGAATGCCAAATCTCTATTGATGTACTTCATTCTCGTGTTCTCCTTCTTTCGATGTCTTGCCTGCAGGGTTTCCCTGCCTCGTGCGCCTTCGCTCCCCACGCTATCATGATTGGGTTTCATCAGAGCCACAATACTTATTAGTCCCGTAAGGACTGTAAGTACGGTAAGTACGGTAATAACCAATGACTGACTCGGAGCCGCCATCTGGAACCACAGCGGACACAAAGAAGCCGGACGGGGGTCATACCACACAACCACCATCCGGCTGCCCCCGGACTGCCACGGGGTCGACAAAGTTGGAGAATCACCGATGGAGAACCCCGGAGGTTGAAGGCAAGACGGTCCCCCAAACGGCCCAATGGCATAGCAGGGGTGAACAAGGCCCCGGCCCGCCAAGGTAAACTTCCGCATTCACCTACTACTTCACGCACGCCTGGTTCGTTGTGAAGTGAACGTTGCTGCTCCAGAAGTCCGTTCCACACCCCGACGTGTTACCGTCATCTAAGTCGATCGTGTTCCCAACGGAGGTGTTGTTGTAGATCTCGTTTCCGACGCTGGAGACAGTATTGTAGGGTCCTGCAGACAGTCCAATGACGCCATTCAAGTTAGTGGTATTTGAGGAAACCCGTGAATTGGTCAAGGGAACAGGGCTGACCACATTGCCCAATATGATACCCGATCCGCTGTTACCGTTCACCACATTCCCGGTGAGTGAGTTGGAGTCTCCCGAAAGCAGCCAAACCCCGACGCCGTTCCCCACTATCTGATTGCCAGTCACTTGAGCGCCTGTCGATTGACCCACTAGAAGACCAATAAATTCTGCTTTTGGAGTCCCGCCGATCACATTCCCGGCCACAGTTAGGTAGGTAACATTTTCAGCCGAAATGCCTCCTGCCCCGGCACGTGCCACATTTGAAACCGTCGTCAGGCTCACCTG
>JBEKTF010000108.1:0-18069 GCA_049516355.1 Bryobacteraceae bacterium
TAACCTCCGCGATAATTGCCGCAACTTTTGGCGTACGTCCTTCTTTATACGTTGAAAACCATACGTCCGCCGTGAACGATTCGCCGTTGCCCCGGTGACCCTGGCATTGCATCGACGCCCTGAACTGGGGCGCCTCTTCCCACCGCAGGGCGTGGTGCAGTTCGGGCAGGAATGCCGCGATCGGGGTTCCAATGAGGTTGTTGTCCCGCGGAGCCAACAATTCGCCGGCAGCCTGATTTGCCATTTCTATGAGCCCCCTCTCGTCAACAGTCACGATCGCCGCCGGACTCGTTTCTACCAGAGCCTCCAGCTTCGCCTGCCCTTCCAGGGTTAACCGGCGGTTACGAATCAATTCGGCGACGAACAGCCCGCAGCCGCCGAGTGCCAGCGTCTCAAAAGCCAATCGAACGAACGATGGCTCGAGCGAGCTGAATTTCTCGGCCAGAACCGCGCAGCCCACAGCAAGAAGACCGACCACCCACCGGGGCAGAAATGCCGCCATCAGGATGATGGGGAAGAGGTAGAGAAATCCGAGCGATACGTAAGGTTTCGTCCACCAGTCGACCGCGGCGACGGTAGCGATGATGGCAGCGCTGACCAATAAGACAGGGGTTCGGTTGCGGTCTTCCCATACTTGTTCGAGCGGGGGCATGTGCGAACCAACTATTATCTGATTCAACCCTGTCTGTTATAGGCCAATCAAAAGATTTTGATGGATATCTATCGATAGTCACAGCAGCGATAGGCACCCACAGAATGAAGAATCCGATACAAACCAGGATCCCATGTCCGGGTGAGGGCTGATCTGCGCCAAATCCCGCTGACCTTGCGTGAAACACAGGCTGCCCGAGCGCGTTCGGCCCGATGCCGTAATGGTTCTGCGAGCGGCTCGATGAAGGCAAAGGACTTATCTCTACCATTTGGAAGGCCCCTTTTGGGGCAGTATGCCCTCGAGATGCACAGTCCAGAAAGATGGCTGGAGTATTTCAGTCCCGAGCCGCAGGTTACGTAGCGGGCCTATCGGGCATCGCGGCGGTGACGGCGATCTGCGCGATACTTCGCAGCCAGATCAATGAGATGACCGTGGCTCTGGCGATGCTGTTGGTCATCCTTTTTGTTTCCGCCGTGTGGGGACGCTGGCCGGGTCTGGTTGCCTCGGTGGTGGGAATGCTCGCCCTCAACTACTACTTCCTGCCACCGATTTACACCTTCACGATCGAGGACCCGAAGAACTGGGTCGCGCTCGGCGCCTTCTTCATCACCGCGCTGACGGCCGGACATCTTTCGACCTGGGCAAAGCAGCGAGCCGCGGAGGCCGAGGCCAGCCGGAGCCAGGCGAGGCTGGCGAGCACGTATAACCGAAGCCTGCTCGAGGCCATTCTCGACCCACTCTTGAGCATTGGCCCTGACGGCAGGATTAGTGACGTGAATGCCGCAGCCGAGACTGTGACTGGCCGCTCCCGCACGGAGCTGATCGGCACGGACTTCTCGGAGTATTTCAGGGAGCCTGAGCAGTCGCGGGCAGCTTATGAGCAGGTGTTTCGCGGCGGCGCCATCCGCGGCTACGCCATGGAACTTCGCCACCGTGACGGGCACAGCACGTCTGTTCTCTGCGATGCGTCGCTTTATCGGGATGCCGACGGAAACGTGATCGGGGTGGTAGTGGCCACCCGGCCCATCAGCACTTATGCCGGGAAGTCCCTGGCCGCGCCGCCAGACCCTCGGGTCGTCAGGCACCTGAGTCTCTTCATCGGCTTTGCCAGCTTGCTCCCGGTTGCCGTCGGACTTCTGTCGCTGGTTGGGTTGACGTTTCGCATTGCCGTTCTGAAGAGCATCATACCGGGACAGCCCGTCATCAAGATGAACGCGGCCGTCTGTCTGGTGTTGCTCGGTCTCTCGCTGTGGTTGCTGCGCAAAGACGACCAGCGCCCCTTACCCAGGGCGCGAAAGCTTTGCGGTCAGTTAATGGCAGCGATCGTCGCCTTCGTGGGCCTGGCGGGCTTGATCGAACACCTGACGGGATGGGGCCTGGGCATCGATCAACTGCTGTTCCGCGAACCCCTCGCGGACGTTTTCTACAGTGCCCGGCCAGGCCTGATTTCACTGATCACGGCTGCGGATTTTCTTTTCCTGGGGCTTGCGCTGCTCTTGCTGGACCAGGGGATATCGTGGAGGTCGCGCCGTTATTGGCCTGCAGAGTACTTCGCATCGCTGACTGCGATTTCTTCCATCGCCGGGCTTCTTGATTTTATCCTCGGATCCCACCTCTCGTACACTCACATCGCTCTACAGACTGCCCTTACCTTGCTGGTAGTGTCTCTTGGAGTGCTCTGTGCCCGCACCGAGCGGGGCCTCGCAGCACTGCTGGCGAGTTCGACGACCGGGGGCGCGCTCACGCGGCGTTTGCTACCCGCCAGTATCATCATTCCCATCGCGATCGGTGCTCTGTCGTGGAGAGCCTTGTCCGGCGGCCAGCACTCGGAATGGACCGCAGTCAGCCTGATGATTGTTTCGATGATGACGTTGCTCTCGGGTCTCGCCATCTGGAACGGCTATATCGTGGACCGCGGCGACGTGGAGCGCCGCAGAGCCGAAGGCGTTCTTCACCGCCGGGACCAGGAACTCAGAGAAGCAGAGCGCATGGCGCAAGTCGGCAGTTGGTGGTGGGATCCGAAGACCGACAGCGTAATCTGGTCCGCGGGACTTTCGCATATCACGTGGCGCGACCCCATGCAGCCTCCGCCGGCATACAAGGAGCACCTCGGGTTCTACACGGCGCAGAGCGCCGCGCGGCTCGATGCGGCGATACAAGCAGCCGTCCAGACGGGAGCGCCTTACGAGCTCGATCTGGAGATGATCCGCACGGGCGGGGCCGTCCGCTCCGTTACGGCCCGCGGCGAAGCGGAACGCGATGCCGAAGGCCAGATCGTATTGGTACGCGGCACCGTCCACGACGTCACTGAACGCAAGCAGGCCGAAAACGAAATACGATTGCTCGCGCGCCTGCAGGCAGTGGTGTCCGAGATCAGTCAGGATGCCCTTCGGAGCGAACATGCCAACAGGGTGCTGGACAAAGCGGTGGTTCTGGCGGCACAGACTCTCGAAGTGGAGTATTGCAAAGTGCTGGAATTACTTCCAGATGGCAAAGCTCTGTTACTTCGATCCGGCGTCGGTTGGAAGGACGGGCTGGTGGGAACCGCGACCGTCGGCGCGGGCACGGATTCCCAGGCCGGATACACGCTTCTTTCCGACCAGCCGGTGATCGTCGAAGATCTTCGGACCGAAACGCGTTTCAGCGGGCCGCCGCTGCTCCACGAACACGGCGTGGTGAGCGGCATGAGCGTAGTCATCCCTACCAGCGAAGGCCGCTATGGGGTCCTGGGGGCCCACACCAGGCAGCGCCGGAAATTCACGAACGACGAAGTCCACTTTCTCCAGGCCGTGGCCAATGTCCTCGGAATGACGATTGAGCGGGAGCGGACGGAGCAAGCGCTGCAAAAGTCCGCCGAGGAGGTGCTCGACCTTTATAACAACGCCCCTTGCGGATATCACTCTCTCGACAAAGATGGCTTGTTCGTCCGCGTTAACGACACAGAACTCTCCTGGTTGGGATACACGCGCGAAGAGACAATCGGGAAAATGAACTTCGCCGATCTGCTCACGCCCGATAGCCGGGCAACCTTCCAGGAGAATTTTCCCAAATTCAAAGCGCAGGGAGTGGTTCGGGACCTCGAGTTCGACATGGTCCGCAAAGATGGCACGATCCTGCCTGTACTTCTCAGCGCTACGGCAATTACGGACAGCGCGGGCAATTATGTATCGAGCCGGTCAACGATATACGACATCACCGCGCGCAAGCGGGCCGAGAATGAGATCCGGATGCTCGCCCACCTCCAGTCGGTCGTGGCGGATCTCGGCGAGCGCGCTCTACGGGGCGCGCCATTGTCTCAAATGCTGGACGATGTCGCCAATCAGGTAGCACAGGCTCTCGGCGTCGATTACTGCAAGGTTCTGGAGTTGCTTCCCAATCGCGACGCGCTCCTGATGAGATCGGGCGCGGGCTGGAAGCCTGGATATGTCGGCCATGCCACGGTCGGCCTCGGTACGGACTCCCAAGCCGGCTACACGCTGCAAACCGGCGAGCCGGTGGTCGTCGAAGACCTGCAAACCGAGAAGCGGTTCGCCGGCACGGCGCTGCTTCACGAGCATGAAGTGGTGAGTGGCGCGAGCGTCGTCGTTTCCACCAGCGAAGGCCCTTATGGCGTGCTTGCGGTCTATACCTGCCGCCCCCGAAGTTTCACTGCGGACGAGGTCAACTTTCTTCAGGCAGTCGCGAATGTGCTCGGCTCCGTGATTGAACGCCATCGGGCCGAGGCGCGGCTGCGGCGGGTGCATCAAGCCCAGCGGGTCCTCAGCAAGTGCAATGAGGCCCTGATTCGCGCAACCGAAGAAACCACTTTGCTGCAGCAGATATGCGACCTCATCGTGGAAGAAGCCGGATATCGCCTCTGCTGGGTGGGCCGCGCGGAGAACGACGAAGCGAGGACCGTGCAGCCGGTGGCGCAGGCGGGCTTCGAAGCGGGTTATCTGGCGACGCTGAACCTCACCTGGGCGGACACCGAGCGAGGCCGGGGACCGACCGGCACGTGCATCCGCACACGCGAAACCGTGTTCACGAGACACATCGCTACGGACCCGCAAATGATCCCCTGGCGCGCCGAGGCGCTCAAACGCGGTTATGCTTCCATCATCGCGATTCCCCTGAGCTTCGACTCGACCGTGTTCGGCGCCATGATGATCTACGCCGCGGAGCAGGATGCATTCGGCCCCGAGGAAGTCGCGCTCCTTAGCGAGCTCGCGAGCGACCTGGCATTTGGAATCGGCACCCTGCGGACCAGGGCCGAGCGCACCAGGGGTGAAGTGAACCTGCGCGAGAAGGAAGAACACATCCGCCTGCTGCTCGATTCCACCGCCGAGGCAATCTGCGGCGTCGATCTCGAAGGCAACTGCACGTGGGTCAATCGGGCAGCTGCGAAGATCCTGGGCTATGCCGACACGAGCAGCTTGCTCGGTAAAAATCTTCACGGCTTGGCCCATTACCGGCTGCCCGACGGAAGGCCGCTGCCTCAGGACGAATGCAAGGCGTACCAAGCCCTCGTAAAAGGCGACTACGTGCATGTGGACGATGAAGCGATGTGGCGGGCGGATGGGACATTCTTTCCCGTTGAATACTGGTCTCATCCGATGCGCCGCAACGGAGACGCAATCGGGGCGGTGGTAACATTCCTCGACATCACGGAGCGCAAGCGCGCGGAGTCGGAAATTCACATTCTGAACGCCGAACTGGAGCAGCGCGTCATTGCACGAACCGCCCAACTTCAGGCAGCGAACAAGGAACTGGAACAAGCCCGGGAACGCGAAGTGGAAGTCGGCTTCCGCATCCAGCAAAACCTGTTGCTCGATCAACCACCGCAGGATGTTCCCGGACTGCGGGTAGCGGCGCTGACCGTGCCCTCGCAGCGCATTGACGGCGATTTCTATATTTTCCTTACTCACACGACTCAGTCTCTGGATGTGATCGTGGGGGACGTGATGGGCAAGGGCATTAACGCCGCGCTGTTGGGAGCGGCGACCAAGAGCAGTTTCCTGAAAGCACTGAGCCACCTGATGGCGCTCTCGAAGGAAGGTGAGCTGCCGGAACCCAGGGATATCGTGATGCTGGCTCATTCCGAAATCGTTCGGCACCTGATCGATCTGGATAGCTTCGTCACCTTATGTTATGTGCGCCTCGACGTCAACAAGTGCGCCCTGGAGTTGGTCGATTGCGGGCACACGGGTCTGGTTTTCTGGCACGGCAGGAACGGGGTTTGCGAAGTGCTGCACGGTGACAACTTGCCTCTCGGCGTGCTCGAAGGGGAGATTTATGACCAGGTTTCGGTGGCGTTCGAGCCCGGAGACCTGCTGCTCTTCTTTTCGGACGGAATTACCGAAGCCCGGAACCGGTTGGGAGAGTTCTTTGGCGCGGAGCGGCTGGTGGAATATGTACGAAGCCACGCGGATCTGGAACCTGCCATGCTGGTGGAGGCGATTCGTAAGGCGGTTTTCGAATTTTCCGGGTCCGCCAAGCTGACAGACGACCTGACCAGCGTGGCGATCCGGGTGGAGGAAAAGCGGGTGCCTCTGATACGGGCGGAGCTCGAAATTCGCAGCGATCTCAAGGAACTCCGGCAGGCGCGCGAATTCGTGCGGGCCTTTTGCCGCAACCTTCCCGGGCCGCCTCTGGATGAGGACCGTGCCGGCGCGTTGGAATTGGCGGTCAACGAGGCGGCCAGCAACATCATGAAACACGCCTACCATGGCCGCGAAGATCAGTGGATCCATCTGGAAGGCGAGGCGTATACGGACTACGTTTCCATCCGGCTGCATCATCTGGGGGATCCGTTCGATCCTTCCGCGGCACCCGCGCCGGTACTGGATGGCTCACGCGAATCCGGACGCGGAGCTTACATCATCGCCCAGAGCGTGGATCAGGTGAGATACTACCGTGACGAGCGCGGGCGAAACTGTGTCGCTCTGACCAAGACGAGGAATGCGAGGAATCAATCCTAATGGAAATACCTGTCGAAAATCTGGATGGCGTATCCGTCGCCGTGTTGCCGGTGGATGAGCTGGACGCGAGCAACGCGCCGGAATTCAAGCGCGACATCGCGCCGGCGTTGCAGGCGAATACGAAACTGGTGCTCGATCTGAGCCGCTTGCGCTTTGTGGATAGTTCCGGGCTTGGCGCCATACTATCCTGCCTCCGGCAGTTAACTGCCAAAAACGGCGACCTGAAGCTGTGCGGCATGTCGAGACAGGTGCGCGCCGCGTTTGAGCTGGTGCGGATGCATCGCATTTTCGATATCGCCGGGACCAAAGAAGAGGCGGTACAGGCCTTTGCGCAATAACATCGCAGATGCCTCCACTATCGAAGAATCCCTTCGCCGCCATGCAACATATTCGCTCGGCAAAGCGTGGGGCGACCTTTCACAAACCGAGCTGTTCAATGCTGTAGCCTTGTCGGTCCGCGACCGGCTCATCGAAAGGATGCTCGAAACCGAGGATCGATACCGGCGGGAAGATCCCAAGCAAATCAGCTATGTGTCCATCGAATTTCTCATGGGCCAGTCGCTGGGAAACCATCTTCATAACCTGGGGATTCACGAGTTGTACCGCGAGGCTCTCGGCAATCTGGGAGCGAATCTGGAAGCGGTGCAGGACAGTGAGCAGGATGCAGCGCTGGGCAATGGCGGTCTTGGCCGTCTGGCCGCCTGCTTCCTCGATTCGCTCGCCACCCTGGGAATGCCCGCCTGCGGTTACGGTATCAACTACGAGTACGGTTTGTTCAAGCAGGAAATCGACAACGGCTACCAGCGGGAGAAGCCGGAAAACTGGCTCGCGCAGAGTAGCCCCTGGGAAATCGCGCGGCCGGATGAGGCATGCTTCGTGCCCGTGTACGGACACATCGAGCACGCCATCGACCGCAAGGGCGGTTATAACCCCATGTGGATGGACTGGAAGGTGCTGGTAGGCATTCCTTACGACATGCCGATCTCCGGCTACGGCGGAAGAACGGTCAATCTCCTGCGGCTTTATTCGGCGCGCTCATCCCATGACTTCGACATGCAGATCTTCAATGACGGCGACTATTTCAAGGCCGTCGAGCAAAAGATGGAATCCGAGACGATTTCGAAGGTGCTCTATCCTTCGGATGCCGTCGTCGCAGGGAGGGAACTGCGTCTTATCCAGGAGTATTTCCTCGTGGCCTGCGCGATGCGGGACATCGTCCGGAGATTCGAGCAGAATCACAACACATTCCGCGACTTCGCGTCCAAAGTCGCGATCCAACTTAACGATACGCACCCCGCCCTGACAGTGGCGGAGTTGATGCGCGTTCTGGTGGACGAAAAGGACATGGAGTGGGAGGAGGCATGGAACATCACGCGAGCCACGCTCGGCTACACCAATCACACGCTCGCGCCCGAGGCGCTGGAGAAGTGGCCGGTTCCGCTGCTGGAGTCGGTGCTCCCGAGGCACTTGCAAATTATCCTCGAAATCAACCGGCGTTTTCTGGAGCAGGTTTCCGTCGCTTGCCCGATGGACGTTGAAGGCAATGTTGAGCGAACACGGCGGCTGTCGATCATCGAGGAGTCAACGCCCAAACAAGTGCGCATGGCGAATCTGGCCATGGTGGGAAGCCATTCGATCAATGGCGTCTCCGCGATTCACAGCGAGTTGGTGAAGACGTCTCTTGCACCGGATTTCTTTCAATTATTTCCGGAGCGATTCAATAACAAGACTAACGGCATCACGCAACGGCGCTGGCTGCTGAAAGCGAATCCCGAGCTGGCGAACCTGATTACCGCGACCGTGGGAGATTCGTGGATCACCGATCTCTGCCGGCTGCGTGAGTTGGAAAGTCACGCAGTCGATCCCGGCTTTCAGGAGGAGTTCCGCAAGGTCAAGCGGTTGAATAAAGTGAAACTGGCCGGCATCGTCAAAGATCTGCTCCGGATCAACGTCGATCCGGATTCTCTCTTCGATATACAGGTGAAGCGGATCCACGCGTACAAGCGGCAGTTGCTTAACACGATGCATATCATCGACGAATATCTGGCACTGGTCGAAGACGGCCGCCAGCCAGTGGCGCCGAGGACATATATCTTTTCCGGAAAGGCCGCACCTGGGTACTGGCTGGCCAAACAGGTGATCAAGCTGATTCACAACGTCGGACGTGTAATCAATAACGATGCGCGCGCGAGCCAGTGGATCAAGGTGGTCTTCATCCCCGACTACCGCGTCTCGCTTGCGGAAAAGATCATCCCGGCAGCCGATCTCAGCGAGCAGATTTCGACGGCGGGGACGGAGGCTTCGGGAACGGGCAACATGAAGCTGGCGTTGAATGGAGCCGTTACCATCGGCACGATCGATGGCGCCAACATCGAGATCAGGGAGGAGGTGGGCGAAGAAAACATCTTCACCTTCGGCCTGAATGCGGCGGAGGTTCGGACCATGCGGGAACAGAGGTCCTATCGGCCCTGGGATTATTATGCTCGTCATCCGCGGGCGAAGCGGGTTGCCGATAGCTTTTCTTCCAATCTATTCTGTCCCGACGAACCGAACCTTTTCGCCTGGATCTTTGCCAGCGTTCTGGATGCAAACGACGAACACTTCCACCTGGCGGATTTCACTCCCTACGTGGAGGCGCAGGGAAAAGCAGGAAGCGCGTTCCGCGATCCGGGCCGCTGGACCCGGATGGCGATTTTGAACGTGGCGCGTATGGGAAAGTTTTCGAGCGATCGTACCGTCATGGAGTACGCGCACGAGATCTGGGGCGTCCAGCGATCGACCTTAATCGATGATCCGTTACTGCTTGAAACACCCACAGGCTGAAGCCTGTGCCACCTCTTAGAGCTAATTTACGGTTTTGCCTGGAGCGGTATATGACCTTCGAAAAGGTCCTTGTTGTTCTCCATGCAGACGTATTCCATAAGCTCGGAGCCCGGCTTCATGCGCACGAAGGTTCTGGTGTTTTTCCAGGGCTTCTCGTAGGCTTTTTTATCGTCGATGGTGACTTCGTAGCTCAGGTGATTCGCATCGATGGGCTTGTAGCGTTCGATCAGGTGGAGCTGGTCGCTATGGGGGTGCTCCGCGGTGTCAAGGTAGGTCATGTCGTTAAAACCGACGGAGTCGATGACCAGGGTGTCCCCGTCGTACTTGCCGACCGAGTTCCCAAACCAGCTCGCATCCACATTTTTCGGATGGTCGCGTCCATCGGTCGGAATCACATGGAACACGTTATTCGATTCAAAAAGGATCGCCATGCGCTCGGGGGTTTGGATGATCTCCAACGGATACTCCGTTCCGAGAGTGCGCGAGTAGCCCCACGGCAGGCAGCGGGCAGTGTAATCGAAGTGCACCGGTTTCTTCCACTGCTCCAGTCCCCAGGCTGCATAGGGGAGCTGTGCCATGCCTTCCTGCTTGCACCCCGGTGAGCCGGAGGCGCATTCGGTCGAGCTCTTGGTCATGTCGCCGACGCGTGGGTGGTCCCAAACGCCGTTGAGGTCCGGTTTGCCGTTCGCAAGGCGCTTTATGTCCTGAGCCGGCAATGACGCCGTCGATAGCACGGCCAAGGCCGCTACAGTAAAAATCGAATTTCTGAAACACTTCATAAAATAGTCTCCGTTTCCGAACCCTGCGTAAGACTTCTAAGGCTTGACGCAGGTGAAATTCTTCGCTTCATCAATGCTACCGCTGCCCTGGTAGCGCGCAACCTGCGGATACACGCACAGCGGGCGCGTCCGATCCACTTTCTTATCCACCACCCGGCTGGCGATAATCTGCTCGGGGCGCTTGCCGGATTCGACCCAATTGACGAGGGGCGTAGCGGCATCGAACACGCTCGTGCCCACGCCGCCGCGGCAGTGGAACATTCCAGGAACCATGTACAGCCGGAAAAAATCGCCGGTCGAGCTGCCCATCTTTTCCGCGACCTTCTCGTAATACTCGACGCCCATCATGGGGTTCAACTGCGGGTCGGCCCAACCGAAGTACATGATCAATTTGCCGCCGTGACGCTGGAAGGCGGAGAGATCGGGGTCGGTGGCATCGAGGATCTGGCTGGCCAGGGTGGTGCGCGAAACATCTTTATCGATGTCGAATTTGCTGAGAGAATAGTTCGGGTCCTTCTCGGGGAAAGCCATGAAGCGAAGGAAGGTTTCCGCATAACGAGGCCAGGTTCCCTCGCCGTTGGGGCCGTCGACCATTTCGCCGATCCAGCCGCTGCGGCCGTTCGGGCCGGCGATTTCAGAACCCGGCTGCCAGCCTGGATAGAATCGTTTCCCCTGGCTCTTCACATCGCTGTATATGCGCTCGAGCGTGCCGATCTGGGCCGTCGTGAAGCAATCGCTCTGATCGGTTCCGGCAGTACACCTAGGAAGATCGCGGGCGGGCTGGAAACCACACTTGCGGGGATCGTCAATCAGCCCGTCTTTCAATCCATCTTTCGCATCGCATTGCTCGTACACTTTTTGAGCCAGAACTTTCAACTTGGCCGCGGGTATGGGTGCGGCCATCCAACCTTGCATCCACCACGCGCGGGACAGCATGATTCCGGTTTGGTTGAGGCCCGGAGCGCCCGCCAGAATGCCGTCGAAGTCGGTGGGGAAGCGCTGCGCGAAAATCAATCCCTGACGGCCTCCCTGAGAGCACCCGTCATAGTACGATTTCGAGGGAGCTGCGCCGTAATAGGCGTGAACCAGCAGTTTGGCAAGTTCGACCGTGACGTGCAGCGAGCGGAAACCGAAATCCACCATCTTCTGGCGGCTGGTGGCAAAACTTGCCCCCGGCTCGGATTCGGCCGAATGCCCGGTGTCGGTGGCGGCGACGGCGAATCCATATTTCAGGGCATTGGCCCGGTTCTCGATGCGATTTTCAGCTTCAAAGCTCTCGCCGCCGAATCCGCCGTTGCCGAACATGTAGAGACGGCTGTTCCAGGCCGTGGGCAAATTCACTTCCACGTTGAGCGTGGGCGGGACCAGGATGCTGACGCGGCAGTGCTCGGGAACGTCACCGGCGGCACGTATGACAACGGCGCTGATCACCGAGTATTCGTAGCTGGTGAGGCCGCGCAGTTCGCCGCAGGATATTCCAGGCTTTCCGGTCGCGGCAGGCGCAGTCCAATCCCGGAAGCTGACGCCTCCGCCGCCCTGACCAAAGACAGCAGCCGCACTCATAGCGCCTGCGATGAAAAGACGCACGCCGGACGACCGGAGCATGGCTTACTTAGCCCCTTCTCCGGGACCCGATCCGCCGCTGAACAGTTCCTTACCGTCCGGCAGCGATATGGCGCGTCCATTGGCTACGGCATCGAGGGCCTTCGAGCGAAAGCCGGTGACCGTAACTTCCGTGCCGGCCTGGATGGAATCCTTCTTCCAGCCCAGGCGGAACAGCGCGTTGGGAGGGCCAAGCTCAAAACGCCAGTTGGTCACTTTACCGGTGGTGGCATCCTTCACGTCGACATATAGCCAGGCGTGGGGATTCACCCACTCCACTTTGGTAATCGTGCCGGTCACCTTGACGGGCTGGTTCACGTCGAACTCGGCCGCGAAGGCGTGATGCGCCCATGCGGGAACCGAGGCCGCCAATAAACACACGATTGCCAAAGAAACGTAAATCGTCTTCCTATACATAAATCACCTCTGCGGCGGAATACCGAACATATCCACCAGCGTTTGACTGCCTTCGGCGCAGGCGAACTCGAGCGACTCGAAGCCCTTCGGAACCTTCGAGAAGTATCCGGCGACTTTCCACGGGCGGGTGAACAGGACCGGATCGTCGATCGTCACTTCATAACCGACAGTGTTCGCATCCTCGATGGTCAACCGCTCGATCGTGTGCAGGGAATCGCTCAGATAGGGAATTTCGCGGGAGTAGGAAGTCCGATCGTTGAAATTCGTGGTGTCGACCACCAGAGTGTTCCCTTCCCAGTGCCCGATCGAATCGCCCATAAACAGGCGAATGTCTTTGCCCAAGTGCGGGCGGCCGTCCAGATGGATGACGCGGCTGGTGTGGTTGTAGTCGTACAGGAACACCACTTCGCCGGCGCGCTGCATGAACTGGAACGGATTGTTGTTATCTTCGCCCTGAAATATACCGGGGAGAGCGCAGCGTGCATTCAGTTCGACATGCCTGAGGTCGGCGGGCGGGTTCATGTGTATGAGGAAATCGCGCCGCTTCGTGTCCTGCTCGGGACGCCAGGGAAGGTTACGATCTTCCGGATCGACGATTCCCATGCGGCGCTGCTGGCGGCCCTTGCCGCCGCGCAATGCCCTGCCGCCTTCGCCGAAAATTTTAGGATAGGGGCCGAGTTCGTCGCCGGCACGAGCCGAAACCGACAGAGCGTTCTTTCCACTGGGATCTATCGGATTTTCCGGCGGGTGAGCTTCGAGGCCAACGGCTCCATTGCGCGTATACATGCCTTGCATGTCGGGCTGGCCGTCGGGAGTGCGCGGGGGCGTGTACGCCTTGTCTTCGGCGGCTTTTGCAACTTTCGCGGCGGTGGATGCAGAGCCAGAAGCAGTCTGGGCGTACAGCGGCACCAGCACCGATATGGCAAAGGTCGTGGCGATGGAAATCGACAATAGAGTTCGCACGGGACACCTCCTGGAGTCGGGGCTACTTATGGAAAGGCGCATCTTTAAACCTTTCCTCCTGTAAATAGAAAACGCATTCGTATTCGAGCAGACGGGCGTTCTTGTCGACATGGCGATACAGCGGCATGCTGATTTTCCAGGGTTTGGTAAACACCTTGGGATCTTCGATGGTCGCTTCGTACTGCATGTGGTTCGGGTCGGTCAGCGTATAGCGTTCGACCACATGCAAGGCATCGCTGTGGAAGTTTCCGGCGTGATCGAACCAGGTCTGATCGATGAGATTTTTGACGTCGACGACGAGCGTATCACCTTCCCAATGCCCGCGCGAATCTCCCATCCAGGCGTCCGGAACACCCTCGGGATGCGGGCTGCCATCCATCGGGATACCCCGCAGCGCATGGGCGAATTCGTAGCGAATGGCGACCAGTTTCGGTGTCTGCACAATCTCAAACGGAAACGGCATGTAGGTGGCGCGCGGGACGCCGGGCATGAAGCAATTGGCTTCGGTCGGATCGGCTGTGGCGCGGTTGGCGTAGTTCTCCTTTTTCTTCGCGGCAGCCGCCGGCGTGTAGGGGATTTCGTTACCTTCGACCACGCCCAAACCCGGAGGCTGGCCCAATTGGCCGGTGTGGTCCTGGATATCCACGGCGGCGGTGTTCATAGTCTGCCAAACACCATTGAAGTCGGGTTTACCGTCAGGGGTACGGCCGGGCGTAGCAGAGACAGCCTTCGCGTCCCGCGCCTGGCCTGCCGCAGGGATACCGGCAAGCAGGAAGACGGAGAGAAGGGCGGCCGCTACGGGGATCATTCGTCTGATCTTAATCGTCTGCGCCTCACTTGCCGCGCGGAAAGGCGGCTGGCAAATAATGCTAACAGAGCGGCAACGGTGGGTCAAGGCTGCTGCTCTGCCCGCTACTCGGATCGGGCTGGTTCGAGGCCAGTCTTTTTGATGGTGGAGTAGACGGCCGGCGACGCGAGCCACTGGATCAGCGCCTTAGCGGCATCCGGCTGTTTTGACGTGGCCGGGATGCCCGCGGCGAAGACCGTGATCCGCTGGGCGCCGGGCGGCAGCTCTCCCACGATATCGATGCCTTTCACGGGGCGCAGCTCACTGATCTGCTGGAAGCCGATCTCGGCCTCTCCCTTCGCGACGACACCACCTACGGGGTCGGCCTCGATCTTTTTGGTCTTGCCCTTGATCTGGTCGGCGATCCCGAGCTTCGGAAACAACTCGGTGACGAGATAGACGCCGCTGGCGCTATCGGAATACGCAATGGATTTTGCCGCCAGCAGGGTTCGCTTGAACGCTTCCAGGGTGCTGATATCCGGTCTGGGTGCTCCCGCCTTGACGGCCATGCCGATTTTGGATTGGACCAGGTCGACGCGGCTATCGGCCCTGACCTTGCCCTGTTTAACGAGATCGTCAAGCACGGGCGCGGCCATGATGACGACATCGATCGCCTCACTGCGTTCGAGGCGCATCGGAATGGCGTTATGGGTGGTTCCCATGGAGGGCCCCGTTTCGGACACAAGTTTGTTGTGGGTGGCGTGTTCGTATTGGGGAGCCAACTCCATATAAGCAGCCGTGAACGCACCGGAAGTCACCACGGTAATCTCGGCCGCGCGCACCGCAGCGCTGGTAAACAGGGCGCAGGTCAGCGCCAAGGCTGCGGTCGCGGCAAAATTCTTACGGGTAATGGTTGTCATGTTTTTCATTTCGTTCCTAATCGGCGGACTGTAAAGCGACCGAGCGCGCGGGCGACACACTGGTAGAAGGTACGCTCCGAGCCAGCAGCAGAGCGGCGGTCAACGCGAGTGCAGCGGCGAGAGAAAGCCACAGGCCGGGGACAGCCTTGTTCCCGGTGATCTGGATCAGCCAGGTGCAGATCGCGGGCGTGAATCCGCCGAAGATGGCGGTTGCGAGGGCGTATGCGACGGAAAATCCGGCAGTCCGCACCGAGGCAGGCATGATCTCGACAAGGTACACGACCATCGCGCCGTTGTAGCCGCCGTAGATGAAGGATATCCACAACTCCGCTGCCAGCAGCCGGGTGAATGAGGGCGAGGCAACCAGCCACAGAAGCGTCGGATAGGCGGTGATGAGCGTGATGAGCGAGAAAGTCACGAGGGTGGTCATTCGCCCCACCCGGTCGGATAGAGCGCCCATGACGGGGAGCCAAAAGAAATTGGAGGCGCCGACGCACAGCAAGACTATCTGGACACTTGTGTTCTTCAGATGCAGCGTGACGCTGCCGAAGGTGGGGGTGTAGGCGGTGATGAGATAAAAACCTACCGTGGTCAGGGTGGCGAGCATGGTGCCCAGCGTGACCAGCTTCCAATTTGCACTCAGCGATTGCATGATTTCGCGGAACGAGGGGTGGTGTTTGCGCGCCGCGAATTCCTCGGTTTCCTCAAGGGAGTTCCGCAACACGAACAAGAAGGGAATGATTGCGCAACCGATCAGGAGAGGAATGCGCCATCCCCAGCGGTCCATATCGGCGGGGGTGAAGGTGAAACTCAGAACGACGCCGATGATGGCAGCCAGCATAACGGCCACTTGCTGGCTGGCGGATTGCCAGGCTACGAAGAAGCCTTTGCGTCCGGGTGTGGCGATTTCGGAGAGATAGACGGAGACTCCGCCCAGCTGCGCTCCCGCGGAGAGACCCTGTACGAGGCGTCCCAGTAAGATCAGCGATGGCGCGATCAGCCCGATGGTGGCATAGGAGGGCATGCAGGCAACGGAGAGAGTTCCGATCGCCATGAGGGTGAGCGTGAGCAGAAGACCTTTGCGCCGTCCATGGCGATCGATGTAAGCGCCGAGGACGACAGCTCCCAGGGGTCGCATCAGGTACCCGGCGGCAAACGTCATCAGGGACTTCATCAGCGAGGCGTACTCGCTGCCGCCTGGGAAGAATGTGCGGCCGATGGTCGCGGCGTAATAGCCGAAAACCATGAAGTCGTACATCTCGAGGAAGTTGCCGGAGGCGACCCGGATGACCGGCCAGACTTTGGATTTCTGTAATGAACTTGTCAACTTGTGCTCTCGCAGCAATAACTACTGTATCGCCGATTCGGGCGTTCGGGGCAACCAAGGCATCTAAAGAACCGGCGGCTAGCCTTTGCCCGGCCACAGCACGCCCTGATCCTGTTTCGTCACGGGCGCCAGCCCTTTGTAGACGAATTTCTGCACGCGCTGACCCCGGTAAGTTTCCGTGGTGAATACATTGCCCTTCGAATCGGTCGCGATGCTGTGCACTGCGTAGAATTGCCCTGGCTGCCGTCCGCCGTCGCCAAAACTCGTGAGGACATCGAGCGATTCGCGATCCAGAATGTGTATTTTCTCGTTTGCCCCGTCGGCCAGGAAGATGTACTTCTGCTGCGGATCTTTGGAGAACGCGATATCCCAAACCGATCCATCGCCCAGCGTATTTTTGTAAAGGATCCTTTCCTTGACGAAGGTCCCATCCTGCTTGAAAACCTGAATGCGGTCGTTTGCCCGGTCGCAAACGTAGAGGAAGCCGTCGTGGGCGAGTTCGGCGCAATGGACCGGGTTGCGAAACTGCTGCGCGGGCGGATCCGCGGGATTGTAGCGTCCCAGATTGACGTCAGTTGGTTTTTTGCCATAGGCACCCCAATGGCGCTTGTATTTGCCGGTGTCGGCGTCGAAAACGATCACGCGGTGGTTGCCGTAGCCATCGGCGACGATCAGTTCGTTCGTTTTGGGGTCGATGAACAGTTTGGCAGCACCCTTGAGATTTTGGGTATCGTTACTGCCCTTGCTCTGGCCGGACTTGCCGATCTGCATCAGGAATTTCCCGTCCTGAGTGAATTTCAGAATCATGTTGTCGGCGAAGTAGCCGGATGTGTTCAGGGCTTCGGGAGCGGACGCACTCTCCTTTGCCGTCCCACCTCCGGGGGGCGTGCCGCGGCCGTTGCCGCCGATCCAGACGTTGCCTTTGTAATCGATCGTGATCCCGTGGTTCGATTCGGGCCATTGGTATCCCGGACCCGGCCCGCCCCAATGCCCGATCAGGTTGCCTTCCTGATCGAATTCAAGGACGGGAGGCGCCGGCAGGCAGCATTCGGCGGAGGGTGGGTTGGTACTGGCGTAGACCTCTTTGGGTTCGAGAGTGCCCCCGCGTTGAATGATCCAGATGTGATCCTGCGCGTCGGCGGAGACGCCAATGGCGTTCCCGATAACCCAATGGTTTGGCAGAGGTTTGGGCCATAGGGGGTCGACCTCGAAGCGGGGCGCCTGGACGGCCGCGGCCTTGACGACCGCCTTTTTTTGGAGCAATACAGATGCGGCTGTCAGCGCCGCGAGCAATACGATGAATCCTGCGCCGATATAAGAATTTCTCTTCACGATCGGGCCTCCATTCGACAAACGTTGTCGAACGGTCGATTTTATTGCTCCACGGCCAGGTTGTCAATGGAGCGAGAGCGCACATGCCGGATGCCGATTTGACATCTATCCCGCCGCCTCCCTACACTCATAATTTAGAGAGCCTTCATGGCACTCACGTCCAAACAGCTCGAACACGACCGGCGAATTCTCACCGCATCCCGGGTTGAGCTTGTGTTTGCGACCGTGCGGGCCGAAAACAGAGCCCTGATGTCAGGAGGTGCGCCTTCTCGAGTTGCGTTTTAGCGAGAACGGCTGCCTTCAATCTCGTTCGCGGGATTCCGCACGGAATTTTTTCGTTGTTTTTCCCCGACGATTGCCGCGTCTGCAAGCGCGCGCTAATCAAATGGACCCGGGTTCCGGTCTGCGAAGCCTGCCTGAATTCCCCCGTTCCGCTGGATGCCGAGTATTTCTGCGCAGTCTGCAATACGCCGTTTATCAATGCGTATCCGCTTGACGACAAGGGTGTTT
>JBEKTF010000109.1:0-17945 GCA_049516355.1 Bryobacteraceae bacterium
CCGGAACGATTTCGCTCGGATCTCAGACGTTCACGATTTCTCAGGATGGCTCTCCATCTGTTCCGCCGGCGCTTACGGGCTTGAGTTACAACATTACCGATGCAGATGCCAGTTTGTATGGGGGCAGGCTGATCACGGTTAGCACCGCGCCGCATGAGCTCCATATATATGATCCGGTCGGGCAGGGAGATCAGATTGTCCCGCTTCCGCTGCCCCCATTTGCTGTTTCCGTGAGTTCTGACGGTAATTTCGCGGCGGTTGGGCACGACGGCTGGATTTCTTATATCAACCTTAGCGCCGCCGCAATCGTTGCGACCTATCCGATCGCCAGCGACATTCACCACGTGCTGTTTGGCGGTAGCGGATTCTCATCCACTGGTTACCCGGCCAATAACGGCTATATCTACGGGTTTCCTCAGAGCGAGACCTCGGATATCTATTCCCTCAATATAAGCAGTGGCACCGTCACTCCAACCGCTGCTGCCTACACTGGCCGAATCCCCAGACGGGACGGGTACGACCATTATTTCTACCTTGGAGATAGCACCGGAACTTCGAAATGGGACATCTCGCAGGGTGTTCCCGAACTTGTTGAATCGACCACCAACCTCGCTGGCTGCGCCAATTACTGGGTGAGCGAGTTTTATTTTTCAAGCTGCGGAAAAGTATATTTCACATCCGACACCATCGGACAAGACCTGCAGCCGGCAGGAAGTTTCCCCGGCCTTTCCTCTGTGGAATGGGTTGCAGACTCAGACTTGGCCGCGGTGATTCCCGCCGCCGCGCCTTCCTCGCTGAACGATACTGAAATCCAGTTCTTCAACAATACGAATTTCAGTTACTCATACAGTCTGCCGATCCCTTATTTAGACATCGCAGGCAAAAGCTATCCCGCTCACGGAACGTCCTTATTCTGGAGTCAAGGCCTGCTGATTACGATCGCGACTGTGGATTCGACCGCGAACCTTGCCTCAAACAATGCTGTTTTTGCTTCTTTGGCCGAAACGGCTGGTGCCGGGCCGGTTGCAATCACGGTTTCACTTAGCCCCAATCCGATGACCGGCTCAAATTTCCCGCAGACGCTGACGATCAACGGTGTCGATTTCGAGAAAGGCGATGCGGTCGTCCAGCTAACGTCCAGCGGTGGCACAACGACAACATTGTCGGGCTCACAGGTCACCTATATCGCGCCTGGACAGCTCCAGGTCCCCATCACTCCCGGCACCGCTGCTTCCACCTGGACGGTTGAGGTGTTCAGTTACTACGGGGGATTCAAACCCGTGAATCTCACCATCACGTCCGCTCCAACGCCGGTGGTGAGCTCACTTAATCCCAATCCGATAACCGGCTCAAATTCCGCCCAGACCCTGACGATCAACGGCACGGGTTTCCAGAACGGCGCCGGGCTCGAAGTTCAGCTTACGCCCAGTCGCGGCGCCACGACCACCCTGCAGGCCTCGCAGATTACGTTCGTTTCGGCCTCGCAACTCCAGGTTTCCATCACTACCGGCACTGCTGCCTCGAGCTGGACGATTCAGGTAATCAATCCGAGCGGGCTGGCTTCCGCGGGCGTGAATCTGACAGTCAATGCGCCGCAAACCGCGGTTTTCGTTACCGGATATGCGCTGGGTGGTCAATCCCCGCGCAACGATTTCACCGGTTGGGTGGGAATGAAGCTGACGGTGGGCGCCAATCCGCTCAGCGTCTCCTCGCTGGGGCGCATCTGCGTGGCGAACAACTCGCAGGTCCACACGATGAAATTCGTGAACGCGAGCAATGGAAGCGACATTTCCGGAGCATCGGCCCCGGTGAATATGGCCGGATGCACCGCGGGCCAGTTCGTGTTCTCTTCGATCAGTCCGGTGGCCTTACCGGCGGCGACGAGCTACTACCTGGTGAGCCAGGAGACGCAAGGGGGAGACCAATGGTATGACCAGGGCGCTATTTCCGCAACCACTGCCGCAAGTGTAAACAGTTCGGTGTACTTTTATGGCGGGAACTGGATTCCCCTCAATTCGACCAACACGTCTTACGTGCCGCCTAATTTCCAGTACACGATCGGGGGAGGGGCGCCATACCTTCTGACCACATCCGTATCGCCAACAGGAGGGGGCAGTATCGCGGCGAATCCCTCTGCGGTGGGAGGATCTTACGCCAACGGAACCGTGGTGCAACTCACCGCCACGCCCGCAGCCGGGTGCACATTCGTTGGCTGGAGCGGAGCTTTGGCTGGACCGGGAAACCCGCAGACAGTAACCATGTCCGGCCCGCAAACAGTGACAGCGGCGTTCCAGTGCTCTGTAGCACCTGTCAGCACGCCTTTCGTCACCGGATACGGTTTGAGCGGTCAATCTCTGCGGAACGACCTGACGAGTTGGGCAGGGATGAAGCTGACGCTGGGCCCCAATCCACTCACCGTCTCGTCGCTGGGACGCCTCTGCGTCGCGAATAACGCGCTGACTCATACGGTGAAATTTGTAAACGCAGGTGATCAAACCGACGTTTCGGGCGCTTCGGCCTCGGTCAATATGGCCGGATGCACCCCAGGCCAGTTTGTGTACTCTTCGATCAGCCCGGTCACCCTGGCTGCGGCCAGGAGCTACTATCTGGTCAGTCAGGAGATCGAGGGCGGCGACAGCTGGTATGACCAGGGCCTGATTTCCGCAGTCGCCGTCGCCAGCGTGAACAGTTCGGTGTTCTCTGACCCGTTCGGAAACTGGCTTACGGTCGATTTGACCGGCACCTCCTATGTGCCGCCGAACTTTCAGTACCTGGTCGGGGGTAATGCGCAATATCTTCTGACCACAAACGTATCGCCGCCGGGCAGCGGCAGTATCGCTGCGAATCCGTCCGCAGCGGGAGGATCCTACGCCAGCGGAACGCCGGTGCAACTCACGGCAACGCCGGCGGCCGGTTGCACGTTCGTCGATTGGACCGGAGCTGTGACGGGATCAGTAAACCCGGTGACCGTGACCATGTCGGCCGCGCAAACGGTGACGGCCAACTTCCAGTGCTCCGCACCTCCGCCCGCGGGCACGTCTTTCGTCACCGGATATGCGCTGAGCGGTCAATCCTTGCGCAATGACTTCACCGGTTGGGTGGGGATGAAGCTGACGGTGGGCGCCAATCCGCTCACGGTTTCATCGCTGGGCCGCATCTGCGTGGCGAACAACGCGCAGACCCATACGGTGAAGTTCGTGAACGCAGGTACGGGCAGCGACGTCGGCGGCGCTTCGGCATCGGTGAGCATGACCGGATGTACACCGGGGCAGTTCGTGTACTCTTCCATCAGCCCGGTCACGCTGCCCGCGGCAGCGAGCTATTATCTGGTCAGCCAGGAGACACAGAGTGGAGATCGATGGTATGACCAGGGCTCGATTTCCGCGACCACGGACGCAAGCGTGAACAATTCAGTTTATTTCTACGCCGGGAACTGGTACCCCGTCAACTCGACCAACACATCCTATGTGCCGCCGAATTTCCAGTACTCGACCGGAGGCACAGCACCGCCGCAGTATCTTCTGACCACCAGCGTCGCGCCCGCCGCAAGCGGCAGCGTCGTGGCGAGCCCGTCTTCCGCGGGAGGCTCTTATGCCAGTGGAACGGTCGTACAACTTACGGCGACGCCGGCTGCGAACTGCACTTTCTCCAGCTGGAGCGGAAGCCTGACGGGAACGTCAAACCCGCAGACGGTGACCATGTCGGGCCCCCAGACGGTGACGGCCAATTTCCAATGCTCCGCACCGCCGCCGTCCGGCGGCACGCCCTTCGTCACCGGATACGGGCTGAGCGGTCAATCCTTGCGGAATGACTTTACCGGTTGGGTAGGAATGAAACTGACGGTGGGCTCCAATCCGCTCACCGTCTCCTCGCTGGGACGTATCTGCGTAGCGAATAACGCGCTGACCCATACGGTGAAATTCGTGAATGCGAGTAGTGGGAGCGACGTGCCCGGCGCTTCGGTGACGGTAAGCATGGCCGGATGCACAGCGGGCCAGTTCGTTTACTCCCCGATCAGCCCGGTCACCTTGCCGGCGGCCGCGAGCTACTATCTCGTCAGCCAGGAGACGCAGGGCGGAGATCAGTGGTATGACCAGGGCGCGATTTCCGCTACGACTGCCGCGACCCTGAACAATTCGGTCTATTTCTGGAACGGAAACTGGGCTCCCGGTTCAGCCAACACATCGTACGTGCCGCCGAATTTTCTGTATCAGGTTTCTTCAGGCAATTGACGCGGCACCACCGAATACGGCGAAACGCGCAAGTTCTCAGGCTGCTGGATTCGCCCAACCCTGGCAGGCAGCAGCTATGCGTCCCCGGTTGCAAACTTGCGACGCAGCATTCGAGGGAGAACGATCAGGGCGCCGCCGTAACAAAGAAGCGAAACGACCAGGGCAAGATTGTGTTCGTTCATGAAATCCCGTATCGCGAGCTTGTAACCGCCGAGTGCCACGAATCCGTAAAGCAGCCACACCAACTCGGGCCTCCTCCAATGTGTTCCAACCCAGGCAAGCGTCAGCGACAGCCCCGTCAGAACCACGGTTCCCACCGTATCTGCCGGCAGGCTGCCGCTTGCTCCGGCGACGACCGCCCGCCACAGCGCGAGGATGGCATAAACGGCCAGCCCCGCCGTAATCCAAACGATATGCGCCGCCAGCGCCAGGGAAGAGATCTGGTTGCGCCATTGGCCGGGCCCACCGGGCGGAATGCCCGCGATTGCCGCCCAGGAGACGGCCGCAGCCAGAAGGACGCTAATGGATGGTAGCCACGCAGGCGGACCGGAGCCGACGGCGAACAATACCCCTAAAGGCTGGCTTGTCGCGCTCGCGGCCGCCGAACCCAGCAGCAGATAGATCGCGCCATGCAGCCCCAGAGTGGGCAGACCGAGCACTCTCGCCGCCCAGCAGCAGGCCGCGGCGCATGCGCAGGAGAGAATCCAGAATTCGGAGCGGGGAAAAGGAAGAAAGATCCCTGCCAGCACGAGGAAGAGTCCGAACGTGGCCAGGGCGCGGAAGTTCCACTTGTTGTCACGCTCGAACAACCGGAACGCGACAGCATAGAAAGCCAAGCCGCCGACCAGGGCTGCGATCCCAAGGCCCAGCGTAACCGCGCGATGTTCTTTGAAAACCCAGACCGCGCCACCGATTCCGATCAAAAGAGCCGCCGCTGTCTGCGCCATTTCCGCGAAGCCGAGGGTCCTGCGCCGCACGACCGTCTGAGTTACGGCGGTCGCGATGTAGATCAGCGCCAGCGCGAGCTGCGCGGCAAGTACGGCGGGCAGCGATACGGGAACCCAGGTCTCGGGCATGCCGCGCGGGCTCGACATCAGCCAGGAGAACAGGAGAACCGAGGAGTCGGCCGCGAGGGCGGCAAAGGCGCGCGCGCCCGGCTGCAGATCGCGCCAGGCAGCGAATTCCATTGCGGCCGCGATGAGGAGCAACGCCGTTGTGAAAGGGACAATGTCGTCGCGGGCCAGCAGGAGCGCAACTGCCATGACGATCGAAGACACGCCTGCAATAGTCGCGACGATCCTGTGGTGCGTCCCGGACCCGAGTGCAAGCGCGATGAGAGCAAAGGCAGCGAACACCCCGGAACTCGAGCCGGACGACATGACCTTGAGGCGTCCGGCCGCTTCCCAAACCAACGGCGCCATGATGAGCACCGAAGTGGAACAGCTCAAAGCGGCCGCGAATTTCGCTTCGACGGGTAAACGCGCAGCGACGACGAGCCAAATGAGCGAGTAAATCAGGCCGATAGCCACGCCGGCAGCCGCGGGCAGCACTCCCCAATCGGTCAATGCGCGAAGAACGTAGGCGCCAGCGATCGCGACAAGCATCGTGCCCAACACGGGCACAACGTTTGGCGGCAGATCGAAGCCTGTGGGAAGGAGGGGCGTCGGGACGGGGACTGGTACCTCCGGCGCCGCGACTACGGTCCCCAGGCGCTCCTCCAGGTTCAGGACCCGTTGCCGCAGGTCCTGAACCTGAAGGATCAAATCGCCGAGATCGCCCGATCCCTGGGTTGGCCCCGAAAGCGCTGGACCCGAATTGATGGATGGCACCGACATAGCCTCCTCGTAGTGATCATCCAGCCTTCTGTTCCGCCCAGGGCGGAAGCAGCTTCAGTAGTCCCCATAGAATCGGGAAGGGCAGGATCAGGAGCGCGATGGCGGGTAACAATCCCTCGCGCTCCGCAAACGCCATTTTGTACGTCGTATAGCCCAGGAAACTCTTCGAAAAGAGTTGCCCGCCGATGACCACATTCCAGCGCATAAAGAAGATGCCGATCAGGGTCAGAGCCGCAGCCAGAGCATAGATTCTGCGACGCAGCATTTCGCCCGGTTTCACCACCTGAACAAGGGCGAGGAGGCCGACGGGAACGAGGGTTCCCAGGATAATCTGCAGAACGATCTGGGACATAAAAAGCTGTGTGTGAACCATGAAATCCAGGGTTCGAAACGATTCGCTCGCCTCGTACATGCGGTGGATGAGGTCGAGCATCTCGAGCGAGAAATCGATGAGGAAGATGTAGAGCAGATACTTCGCTACGGTATCCAGGCAAGCCATGTCAATCGGGCGCTTCCGGACGTAAGTCACGGTCTCGTAGACGAGCAGAACGACGGCGATGCCGGAGACCATCGCCGAGAAGAGGAAAACGACCGGCATCAGGGGCGTGGACCACCAGGGATTCGCCTTGACGGACCCGAAAATGAATCCCACGTATCCATGCAGGAGAAACGCCGATGGGATGCCGATCAGCGTCACCATCCAGCCCACGCGATCATCTACGTGGAGGGATTTCGCATCGATGTTGCGGGAGCCGAGGGTCAAAGCCGAATAAATCCACTTCATCACGCCCGTTCGGGAGCGCGCCGCAAGGACAATATCCCTGCGATAGTCGAGCCAGATCTCGAGCAGGAGAACGACCAGCAGATACCAGAGATAGACGAATCCGAACATCGCCATGGCGGAGGTCCTGTGGGGGGTCATATACATTTCAAACGAGCGCTCGGGATGTCCGAGGTGCAATTGCAGCGGCAGGGGCGCCACCAGAAGAAAAGCCAGCGCGGTGAGCAGCGACAACCGGTAGATGGGTTGCACCGCAACGATATTGAAGACTCGCGCCAGGGAGGCAAGAATGAAGGCTCCCGCCACGAGTCCCGTGATGAATGGATAGAGAACGATCAGGATGCTCCACGTCAATTCCACTTCATTCGGATACATGAAGCCCTGGACGTTCGGAGTCAGCGCGTGCATAATCCTTACCTCACCGACCCGTCGAGGTCTTTATAGAAGACCTTGGCGCCCGTGGCCATTTCCGGTTTGAGGACCTGAACGGCATTGACGCGAAGGAACTCGTGCACCGGATCCCGGGGATTCTTCAGGTCCGCCAACCGGCGGGCGCCGGTCGGACAGGCTTCGCAGCAGGCCGTTGTGAGCCCTTTGGTGATGCGGTGATAACACAAGGTGCACTTGTCGGCGACGTGTTTGGTGGGATGCAGATAACGGCATCCATAAGGGCAAGCCTGAACGCAGTAGCCGCAACCCACGCAGTACTGCTGATCGACCAGCACTACGCCGTCCGGCGACACGTAGGTCGCGCCCACGGGGCACGACTGGACGCAGGGGGAGTGGGCGCAGTGATTGCAGAGTTTCGGAACGAAGAAGCTCTTCACTCCGGGCGTATTCCGGACCGGGAACCCATGGATGCCACCCGCGGGAGATTCCACGTGCGGATGCTCCATGTCCTCGCCGCTGACTTCATAACGCTCCACCCAGGTGCGGAAGAATCCCTCAGGCACATCGTTCTCGAGCGCGCAGGCGCGGACGCAGTTACCGCTTCCAATACACTTCCGGATGTCGATGGTCATCGCCCACCAGTGGTCCGCCATTCTGTATTTCGAATCCGCCGCCAACGCGCCCGACGGGCTTTCGAAAGCTTCCAGAGCGGCTCCCGAAAGGACGATGAACTTTCCCGCTGCGGCCAGCAATTCGCGTCGAGTCAAATCCATGGGTTCTCCTCATCAGATCGGCTCATATCGCTCTCACCGCTCTCATATCTCTCACATCCTGGGCTGATGGGGATTGTGGCAAACGCCACAGGCTGTATCCCCGGCGTGGTCGCGCGAGACGACCTGCGGAAATGTTTTCGGTTTAGCGGCGTCCGCCTCGTGGCAGGTCACGCAGAGCTTTGCGGTATCGGGAAGAACGGGTTTCTGGCTGGTGAAGTCCTGCGCGTGGCGTCCGAGCGGCCCATGGCAGGCTTCGCATCCGACATTGGCGTGAGGACCTTTGCTTTTCGCGGCGGCGACGTCGACGTGGCATGAAGCGCAGGCCTCGCGGCCGGCGAAGACGGGAGTCCGAGCGGCGATTTCATCGAGCGAACCGGGGCGGTAATGTCCGTACTTGCCGAACTCCGCAGGAATGACGACCTGGCGAATGGCGAAGAAGGCCAACACGAGGACGACCGCGACGAACGCCAGCCGGATCAGATGTTCCCAGCCCTCAAAGATTCCCCACATGCCGCAGGTAAGAGAGCAAGCCCCCGACCGTTCCCTTGCCGCTCCACTGGAAAGTCAAGGACGCAAAGGAGTTGCAATGCCTCCTGGCGTACCTGAGGAGTAGCGGGAGGTGAGGCCCTGCGCCGGATCGCGCGAAATAAGAGCGAGGTTCTGCGTTGACGTGCGCAGATTCCCGGGCGGGGAGCAAATCAGTTCGGGCGCGCGGCTTGATTACTCCCGGAATTCCCGAGGGCGGGCTGGATCCGGGTGGTGTGGCCTTTGCGGGGATACGGGAATCCGGTTACGCCCCGAACGCCAGGTTCCCCGGAAAATGATGGTCAGACCCGGAATGCGATCGAAGTGTCTGCGGTTGCGTGATCAGAACGAGGGAGTGCTTTTCGCACAAGCCGCTATAGATCGTTCGGGGCGACAGATCGTACAGGCGATGGAGCGACCGTCCTTTTCCATGGTCGTTTTGAGGCCGCCGAACATCTTGCAAATCTGCATATCGTACTTGGATGACTGCTCGCCAACCTGATCCAGACCGACGCGCGCCTGAAGGTATAAGGCGTTTGAAGGAAGCCGGCCGGGTTCCTTAACTCTTGCCGACATAGCGGCAACCTTCGCGTCCGCAACTCGTAAGCGCCAATTGAGTCTTCGGAGGATTCCGGCAATGAAGCCCCGGACACCGGATGATGTATTCGGATTTCCGTCGATCAGCGACACGGAAGCCTTATGAGTGTCGACAGCCTCTCGCGTTCCTGCTTTCGAGCGAGACTACTTTCCTCCGAAGAAGATCCCGCTGACAACACCGTTTCCAGGACCAAGGTTGGTGACGCGGAAAGTCACATGACCTTGAACATTCCAGACCAGGTATTCCCCTATTCTGAAATTCGACACATTGCGAGTGTCCAGGATCGTCTGGCTGTTTGCATCGATGACGTCCACGCGCTGAACTCGCGATTCGTTGTCCCAGTCCAGAGCGTAGAGCGCGATCTGATGCGTAAGGCCGTCTGTCAAGTTCACGTCGATCGTGAAATTGGTGGATGAATACCAGACGGCTGCGATCCGATCGGTCGGATTTGACGCCTTCTGCAGCGCCCGCACATCCGAGGTGGAGGAAGCCCAGGTATATGTCTGCGCATTGGAAATCGCGACCTGAGCATAGGAGGGATACCGGATCAGGTCGCCTTCAATGCCCTGGCCGTCCGCGCCGTATACGCCGGACCAGGAGCCGAATGTCGAAATATCGGACTGGACGAACGAAACCACGGCGCCAACCGTGACAACTGGAGCGGTTGTCTGCTGATACTGGAAGTTCAGCGGACCGTAGCACGTCCCGCTATACGCTATCGGGTAGTACGAAGATCCGTAGTAGTAAACAGCGGAGACCGGGTTCCCGGCGTTGGTTGTTTGCACTATCGTGTTCATGTCGTACCACAGGTCGCCGCCGCCGGTTTCCTGAGTCACGATGTAATAAGCCGTATTGGCGCTCAGCACGACTGAATTTACCGTGCCATAAACATAGCTCCCGACGGTTCCGCCGGCCGTAGCGACCGCCGCCGAAGCTCCCGGCACATCCAGCCCGGTGGACGCGTTGACGATCTTGACCGTGTGAGTGCCACTATTGCCCGGTGCGACGATCCGCCCCACCGCGGTGACCGACAGGGGATTGGATCCTGTCTTGAACTGCATGCCGACCCAACCGGTATAGTCGTTACGCAATGTACCGAAAGTCTGCCCCGTCACAAATGCCGTTCCACCCGATGCCGGTGGAGTTACCGGGTTAGTCGGAGGTGTCGGAGGCGGAGGCGTGGGATTCGGAGGCGGCGCCACTGTGCCACCCAGGGTATAGGCAAAGCTTGAAGGGCCATAGGTGTTCCCCGCGCCCCCCGGGAAATACCATCTCCCGTAGTAGTATGCGGCTTGGGTAACCGAGGCGTCGGCCGTAGTTGCAACAGTCGTGTTCTGGTCGTACCACGTGTCGCCGCCGTACACTTCCTGGCTTGCCAGAATATAAGCTGTATTGGCACTCAGCACTACCGGAGTGGCAAGCGCGCCATAGACGAAGAGCCCCGGGGTGCCACCAGCGGCACTGATGGTCACCGATCCGCCCGGCACGTCCACGCCGGTCGACGTGTTTACCAGCTTGACGACGTGAGAGCCGCTGTTGCCGGCCAACTGCATGCGTGCCAGATATGAGACTGTCAGCGGGGTTGATCCCACCGTGAAGGTCATGCCAACCCAGCCGCTGAAGTCGTTACGAACGGTAACCAGCGTTTCGCTCGTGATGAACGACGTTCCGCTCGGAGGCGGGGGAGCCGACACATTGAGTGTGACGCTCACGGTTTGCGCATTATTCAACGCATTGGGATCGGAGAAGGCGAGGATTCCCTGATAGGTTCCGGGACCCAGGCCCACGGTTGAAACCGAGACTCCCACAGTGCTGCCGATCCCGGTAGCATCGTGGCCGCCGGCCGGGGAAACCGATAACCAGCTCTGATTCGAAACCACAGTCCAGTTTAAAGTCGTATTCGCCGAGCCGGTATTGGTCACCGTCAGGTTTTGCGACGCCACAGCCGATCCCGACGCTCCATTGAACGTGAGTGAATACGAGTTTAAGCCTAAAACCGGGCCTGCCACTGGTGGCGGCGGCATTGCAACCGTTCCCACCGGCAGCAGGATAAAGACGTTGAATTCGGCGGAGGTATGCGCGGGCGTCGGAAACCCCATGGTGATCGGCGACACCTGCGTAAGCGTCATCGGAAGCACGATCGGGCTTACGCCGTCATACGTGCCGGTCAGCACGGCGGGACCCCAGAAATTCTGCGAGTCCAGTACTTCGAACTGAGTGCCTGCCTGCAGTCCGCTGGACTGGATATTGACGCTTACAGTCGGATTCTGAGCCCAGTTCATGACAATGATATTGGCTCGCCCTGGCTCATACTTGTTGGGCTGTACGATCGTCTGGACACCTGTGGGGTTGTTGTTGTAAATCGGGCTGTTCGGGTCGAGGCCCGATGGCGGCGCGGAGTTGTAGTACGTATTTCCGCTCCAGGTGTTCGTGGTTACGTTGCTGAACGTCACCGGGCCAACCACGGTATTGCCGGTAAATACAAGCGTCTGGTAGTTTTCCAGCTGCAAAGTAGTGTAAGTGGTGGGCGTCGCCCCAATCCAGTAGTTGTTTTCGAGCGTCAGATCCACTCCGCTTCCATCAAACTCGTTGTATCCGGTGTTGTCGGGCGTTGCGTTGAGCGGGTTGTAAAAGACTCCATTGGAGACCTGAATGCCTTGTTCAAGACCGGCCCCCCCTTCAAAGGCTATGTTGTCGACACGGTGACCGGCCGGCAATCCTGCGTTGAACGACACGTTGCCGTTCAGGTCCATGAAAGTGACCGGCCCCGCCTGGCCGTACCCCTGAATTCCTATATCGAAGCTGTTGTAATTTATGTTGTTGGTGACCAGTTTGGTCAGGGATGAGCCATTCTGTAAGTAAACCCCGTGCCCGTGGCCCCGGTCCGGCGCTGTCCATCCGTTGTTGTAGGTGAGGTTCCCGTAATCCTCGGTTGCAATGCTCTCCTGTTCATCCGCGATGCCGTCGGCGCCATCGTGGACGATCATGTTGATGATCTTGTTGCCTGTTGCGCCCTGACTGAAGAAAATGGCATCGGAAGGCTTGCCCCCCGGAAAAGACCCCGTGTCAGAGGTTGTTCTGGGGAACGCCCAATTGTCATTGGTGACTTCAAAGCCCCAATACCAGACGTAGTTTCCCGAAATCCCGAGGCCGCCGTCGATGGTCGCCCGTTCGCCCGGATATTGGCGTACATAAATGGGAAGGACGGCGGTGCCCGTCAGGTACGAAGAGATAATTGTGTATCCGCCTGACCCGTATGCGCCGTTGCGCAGCCATACGGTATCTCCGGGCCGGACGGTCGAATTGTTCAACCCGGTAACGATATCCCAGGGACTCGTGATGCTGCCGCTGTTCGACGGACTGCCGGCCGGTGAAACGTAGAAATTATTGGCGCGCGCTTCCCCGGCCGACATCACAGCCAGGATGAAGGCGGATAACGCAATCGCTGAAGGCATTGACCCCCGACCAACCCGGGAGGCAGTGCGGATACCGTTCTTACACATTTCGGCTTCCCGATTTCAAACTCTCAACAGGCCGAAAAACTGGCTTCGGCTGTGCATCGAACCTCCCAAACCCGATCGCTAAAATGCCCTGACCCGCGATAAACAAATGTCCCTCCAACGCGAGAGTGCCCGGAAACCCTGAATTTCTCGTTGCTACCCGCATTTTGACGGTCTCAAAATCTATTGCGTTCCGTCAACTGATCTTTGCACCCTGAAGCCATAGCCATGGCTAATGGAGTACTGCAAGTACCACCACAAGCCCGATGCCTGCCTCCTGCCGCGCGTCACTGGCGGCGCAGAGACAGGCTCTGCGCCGCAGGCTTGTTTAACGTTTTGAGGACTAGTTGTTGAAGAACACCCCGTTAACGATCGCGGTGCTGCCGGCCGTTTTGGTGAACTGAATCAGAACGTGACCGGTAATGTTCCAGGTAAGGTACTTTCCCAGCCCAAAACCGGATACATTTTCGGTGTCGAGCGCCCCGGAAATCGGACTGTTCGTATCGGCGTCAAACAAAGTCACCGTTTCCGCACGGCCCGCGCCGTCCCAGTCGAGGAAGTACAGGGACAGCTGGTGTGTGTTCCCATCCGTGAAATTCACATCGAGGGTGAACCCAAGCGCCGAACCCCAGGCAGACGCGATGCGTCCGGGTAAAGTGAGCCGCTGCATGGCCTGGGTCGCGTTGGTGGTGGTCCAAAGGTATGGCGGAGCCGCGTTGAAGGTCGCCAGGGCAAAGGCCGGTTGAACGAATGAATCAAAGGCAATCAAATCTCCCTGGGCGCCATAGCTGGGCTTCCAGGTGCCCTCGGTAGTCGTATCGCTCCCGACAAAAATCACCGATGTTGTTACGGCGTTGGTTATCGTGACGGCTACGGGGGATGAAGTGGTCGTTCGGCCTTCACTGTCTGTTGCCACCGCCGTCAGGCTGTATGCGCCGTTCGGAAGTGTAGTGGTAGGGAACGAGAAGTTGTAGGTCGGGCCGGCGCCGGTCAACGGACCGCTGACGGGGGAACCGTTGGCGAAGAACTGCACGTTGGATATCGTCGCGGGGCTTACGGCAGTCGCATTGGCGATGAGCGTCGTATTCAGCGAGATGCCACCCGGACCTGGGGAAGTGATGCTGATGGTCGGATCATTAATGGTGGGCGACGTGCTTCCACCCAGGAAGATGCCGCTGACAACCGCATTCGACGGGCCGGTATTCGCAACCTCGACCAGCACGTTGCCCTGAACATTCCACACGCCCCACACGCCGTTGTGGAAATTCGAGAACGATCTGGAATCCAGGACTCTGCCGGTCAAGGCATCCGCGATAGTAATGGTCTGGCTGCGTGCGTTGGTGTCCTCGTCCAGCATATACAACGCCAATTGGTGGAGCGGGCCGGGCTCGAGGTTCAGGTCGATGGTGAACGAGTTTCCATAATAGGCACCAGCGATTCGGCCGGTCGCCGGCGGAACTTTTTGCAGGAATCGCGGATCGCTGCCGGTTGTCCAGACGAACGTGCTGGCTGTCGGAAGGCTTACTGTCCCGTAGGCTGGCGGCACGTTCCCATCACCCGCAAGAATTTGGCTGTCCGCGCCGTATGTGCCCATCCAGGAGCCTTGTGTGGTGGTGTCCGTTCCGACGAAGGAAGCAGTCGCGGAGACGTCTGGAGTCCCGGGAGTGAAGGAAACGCCTCGCAACACCTCACCGTACTTCGCCTGGTCGATGGTGGTAAACGATTCACCGGCGGCGCCGGCTGGGTTGGTGTTTGCCAGCTTATCGGTGATCGTAACCAGCAGGTTCGGGTCGGCGCCCTGGTCACCGCTGGTGCTGACGGTGGAGGTGACGGCCCAGAGGGTGACCGTGCCATCGTTGTTAACGCGCCCCGTGAGGTTGCGCAGACCGTCGGTAGCCGGCATCGGGTATGCAGTCGCGTCGGTCGTGTTGTTGGGCGGGTTATATGGCACGCCCAGATTCAAGCCTTTCTGCAAAACGTAGTCGAGATGCCAGGCGCCGTTCGCCAGAGTCCACTTCTGCAGGCCCGCATAGGGGCTGGTGGAGGCGTCCGCCGCAGTGCCATCGCCTTCGTCAGCCACGTACAGAGTGGTCGAATTGGCGAACCAGATGCCGAAGGGGTTCGTCACCCCAGTCGGCGCGGCCGCCAGAGTAGTGGTAAAACCGGGCAGGATCGTAATCGGCTCGTTGGCGGCGTTTCCGGTCGTGGGCAATTTTCCCGCATTCCCCACCTGATAAACGGTGTTGATGCCATTGCCTCCGCTGCCCTTGGTGATGAACATCGTGTTGCTGAAGATGGTGAGGCCGCGGAAATTGTTATCTTTGCCGACTTTGTCCGGCGTCGGATAGAGTTGCCCGCCGCCGGCATTGGGCACTTGAGTGATCGAGAAGTTTCCGATCTCCTGCGGTGCGCCCGGTGTCGAACCCGGTACCGCAATCTGCGCACCGGCGGAAGCGACCACGTTGGCCGGGGTGCCGCTGCCGTTGTTGGCATTGCCCGCCATGTAGTAGAACCCATTGGCCAAGGCTGCGGCGCGGCCGTTGTTGCCGCTATACGCGTTCGTCAAGGTTGTTTGGAAGTTTGCGTTCGCATCAACTTGGGCAATGACGCGCGAGTAAGGCGTCGCCACGGGGTTGGTGTTATCCAGCACACCTGGAGTGCTGGAGTTCGATACATCCACCGTATTCACCGGAGCGGAGTAGCCCATGAATGTGACCACGGACCCGTCCTGTGAGAGATTCAGGGCAATCTCCGATTTGGAACTGAAGCTGGTGACGAGGGAAGTGGTGGGCACCGGCACTGTACCGACGAAGGTACCGGCGGGGGTGAATTGATCCAGAAATATGGGCGAGGTCACGCCAAAGCTGCCGTCGGTCGTATTGTTATTGAACACGGTTGGATACGTACCATTAGCTATAGCCGTCACGCAAGTGGATTTCTTCGCGCTCGTGCCCTTGCATCCGGGCGGTAGTTGCTGGCCTACTGTGACGGTTGTGGCGGTGCCTTGGTAAACACTCCGTGAAACCAAGATGTTGCCGGGGTGGAAGACGGACACATCGACGGCCGATGACTTGGAGATGGAGGCGCCAACCAGCAGAAGGCCAATCGGCGCGAGCGGTATCAGATACCTGACGCAGGTGTACAGACGTTTCTCTTTTTGGGGCATGTAGAAGTAGCTTTCTGTTTGAAAGAAGTGATGTTCGTTTGGGAACGCCTAATTCTAGTTAGGAAAAATTACTACTTCGCTACGAAATCATGAAGAAACGTTGAGCGGTTCTGGCCTGCAGCGCGGCGGTTCACAGGAGCGAACCGTCCGTTGTGACGCGTCGCCTAGTGTCCACGCAGTGGTCTTGCTATTGCGCCGGCGCGAAAAATATCCCGCTCACGACTGCGTTCGGCCCCGCTCCTTTGAGAACCTGGACCCTAACGTGACCAGTGATGTTCCATACCAGGTATGCCCCCTGCTGGAAATTCGAGATCGTCTGAACGTTCAGCGTTTGCTGCGTCGCCGGGTCGACGATCGTCACCGTTTCGGACCGGCCGGAGTTGTCCCAGTCCAGGAAATACAACGCCAATTGATGTGCGTTACCGTCCTTAAAGTTCAGATCGACGCTGAATCCCGGAGATGCGTAGAAGGTCGATGCCGTTCGGGAATTTCCGGCATACTGCTGCAGCGCCCTTGGGTCTTGTGTAATGGCCCAGGTGAACGGAACCGCTCCCGAGATGGTGGGTGTGACATAAGCGGGCGGGTAGTTCGAGTCGCTGGCGATGATCGCGCCGTCCTGACCATAGCGGCCTTTCCAGGTTCCACCCGTCGCGGTGTCCTTCATGACGAAAGCTGCCAGCGGGCCCGCAGGCGCCGCATTGGAAACCGTGACCGCCAACCCGGCCGAAGTGGAGGTCTGTCCCTGAGTGTCGGTGGCGATCGCTGTGAGAGTATGCGGACCGTTCACCGCGGTGACGGTCGACCACTGTATCGAATACGGACCCGGGGCAACGACCGCCGAGCCCAGATTCGTTCCATCCAGCTGGAACTGGACCGAAGCGATTCCGGCGGGTGAGGACGCGCTTGCCGAAACCGTCACTGTACCCGAAACCGAACCGGTTGGGGGCCAGTCAAGGCGATCGTGGGCGGCGGTCCCGCCGGCGGGCCCGATCCAAAAAACACTCCGCTGACAACACCGTTGGGATTTCCGGTGCTGTTCACCTGAATCTGCACATGGCCCTGGATGTTCCACACTACCCAGATGCCGTTGTGGAAATTCGAAAGGTTACGCGAATCGAGGATCGAGAGAGTCGTCGCGTCCAGAATCGAAATCGTCTCGGCCCGCGTGCTCGTGTCCATATCCAGCGCGTAAAGGGCCAGTTGATGTGTTTGCCCGTCCTTCAGATTCAAATCGAAAGAAAACGTACCGGAGGCGTAGTAAGTGGACGCGATCCGGTCGGTGCTCGAAGCCCCTTTCTGCAGCGCGCGCGGGTCTGTGCTGGAACCCGCCCAGGTCCACAGGTTGGCTCCTGTCGGGCTGAGGGCAGCATAACCCGGCGGATTGTTGGAATCGTTGGCAATGACGTAGCCGTCGTAGCCGTAAGCGCCCTTCCAGGAACCCTGGGTCGCTGTGTCCAATTTGATAAAGGACGCAGAGGCCCCGCCCGCAGCGGCGTAGGATACTGTCACCGCAACAGTGCTCGAAGTAGTCGTTTGACCCTGAGTGTCGGTGGCAATTGCCGTGAGCATCGCGGCCAGCCTATTTTTCTGTTCCAATCCTATATACACCGTCTGGACGGTTAACCTCTATCGACCGTTAGTATAAATAGCTAACCGTTGTCAGACTAGACAGTCAACCTTTGCCGACTTAACCTGAATGCAAATGTGCCCAAAATGCTGCTCTGACTTTCTGAAAATAAGGAAACTGGAGGGGTTCGAACGAATCATGGTCCATTTGACCGGTCAGCGGAAATACTATTGCCAGGAATGCTTCCACATGTTCCGGGCATTGGACCGCCGCCGCTTCCCTCGGGTCGATCAACCTCGCTCAGCGAAATTCCTGGCCACAACGAAAGAAAGTGTTTGAGGGCAGGTAAAGCTCAGGGAGACGCTCCGAATCTACGACTGTTAACTATGTGGAGTATAGCCATCACTCTATCCTCTGGGGGAATGGTAATGTGCGCAGATCTGTAGTTATCTGAACTCATAACTGTCCGGCTAACGATGGATTCGCCGCTGACAAGTTCCTTTTTTACTGAGAGTTGAAGGGGCATTTGACTTGCCGCGATTTGAAACGCGGCGGGGTCCCCGATAGCCGAATCCGGG
>JBEKTF010000110.1:0-25842 GCA_049516355.1 Bryobacteraceae bacterium
CGCTCGGTCAAGGTGCTTGATTTCGGGCTGGCGAAGTCAGGAGAGTTTGCGGAGTTGACTTCGGACTCCCCGACCATGCTGACAGTGGCCGGGATGATTCTGGGTACGGCCGCCTACATGGCGCCGGAACAGGCTCGCGGAGAAGTCGTGGATAAGCGCGCCGACATCTGGGCTTTCGGAGTTGTCTTGTATGAGATGCTCACGGCTCAGCGGCTGTTCGATGGCAGGACGGTTTCGGACACGCTGGCTTCGGTGATCAAAGACGAGCCCGACTGGCGAAAAGTGCCGGTAAGAGTGCAACGGCTGCTGCGGGCTTGCCTGCAAAAAGATCCGCGGAACCGGCTACAGGCCATTGGCGATTGGCGATTACTGCTGGAAGAGACCAGCGGGACTGAGAGTCCCGCGCGGACCGGGGGTCCGCCCCACATCGTCAACAAGGCGGTGATGGCGGCGGCGGTGGTGTTCGCCCTGGCTGCGGTTGGCGTATCGGCCGTGCATTTCCGCGAGAAGCCGCCGGTGGCTTATCCGACGCGCTTCCAGATCCCTCTGCCGGACAAGGGCGATTTCGGGGGCTACGTGGCGGTATCGCCGGACGGCCACAAGCTGGCATTCCCCACGACCGGGGCTGACGGCGGCCTATGGGTGCGCGACCTGGATTCTCTCGAACTGCGCCTGCTGCCCGGCACGCAAAACGCTATAGCCCCTTTCTGGTCGCCGGACAGCCGGTTCATTGCGTTCGGAGCGGGGAGCCAGCTCAAGAAAGTGGATGTGGCGGGCGGGCCTCCGCAGACTCTGTGCGAGGTGCCGACTCCCGTCGGCTCGGGCGCGTGGAATCGCGAAGGCGTGATTCTCTTCGGAGGCCGCGGCCGGGGCCCGATGCGGCAAGTTCCGGAGGCGGGCGGCGTTGCCACGGATGTGACAGCGCTTGACGCGTCGCAACAGGATGTATTCCAATCCCTGCCTACCTTTCTTCCCGATGGCAGGCATTTTGTTTATTTCCGTTGGAACGGCGTGGCGGAAAAGCGGGGCATTTTCGCCGGCTCGCTGGACGTTAAGCCTTCGGATCAGAGCCGGGAGCGGCTGGTAGCAACTACCTTCGGTGGAGTTTGGGCGCCTTCCGCCACCGGCGCGGGCGGGCATCTATTCTTCATGCGCGACGGCACTTTGATGGCCCAGCTCTTCGATGCCAGCCGGCTCAAACTCACTGGCCAGCCGATTCCCGTGGCCGAACAGGTGGGAACAGTTGGCGCCAACGGATTCTTTTCGATCTCCGCGAATGGATCTCTGGCTTATCGCGCCGGAGGATCCACCGCCAACCGCCAACTTACCTGGTTTGACCGGCAAGGGAAGCAATCCGCTACCGCGTTTGATCCGGGTCCCTACCTGGATTTGTCCTTGGCGCCGGACGGATCGCGAGGTGCGATCCTGCGCGGGCCCGCGCAGAGTCCGGATATCTGGCTGCATGACTTTATGCGCGGCGTCAGCACGCGCTTTACGTTCGATCAGAATGCGGTGGAGTCAACATTGATCGGCAAGGGCCCGGTCTGGTCCCCGGATGGAAACCGGATCGCGTTTTCGTCGCTCCGGGGCGGCGTTCTCGATCTGTTTGAAAAACCTTCGAGCGGAGCGGGCAATGAAGCGCTCCTCGTCCATTCGGGTTCCTCTGAGACCCCAGACGACTGGTCTCGCGACGGGCGCTTTCTGCTGTATACCGAACTCAACGGGAAGACCAATTACGATCTGATGGTTCTCCCGCTGGAAGGGAATGACCGGAAGCCCGTTCCCCTGGCGAACACCACGTTCGCGGAGGCGCAAGGGAGCTTCTCGCCGGACACGCGCTGGTTCGCCTATGGCTCCAATGAGTCCGGCAGAATCGAGGTGTATGTGCAACCCTTCACGCCTCCCGGCTCGGGATCGCCGCCCGCCGTGGGCAAATGGCAGATCTCGCGGGATGGCGGAGCGCGGCCCAAATGGCGTGCGGATGGGAAGGAACTTATCTTCCGGGCTCCCAACGGATCGCCGATGGCTGTGGACATTACCACAAGTCCGGCGTTTCAGGCCGGGATTCCCAAACCGCTGTTCACGATGCCGACGAACGTGGGTCCCTGGGATATGACGGCCGACGGCAAGCGTTTTCTGGCGGCCACGCCTTTGCAGGCGCAGCAGACTACCAGCACGCCCATCACGGTGGTGCTGAATTGGGAAGCTGGTTTGAAGAAATGACGGCTGGAACCAAGCTCGGACCGTACGAGATCGTCTCGCAAATCGGCAAAGGCGGCATGGGTGAAGTCTGGAAGGCGCGCGACCCGCGGTTAAATCGCGATGTCGCGATCAAGATATCGGCCCAGCAGTTCACCGATCGTTTTGAGCGTGAAGCCCACGCCATCGCGGCCCTGAATCATCCGAATATCTGCACGCTGTATGACGTCGGGCCGAATTATCTTGTGATGGAGTTGGTTGAAGGCCCCACACTGGCCGAACGCATCGCGCAAGGGCCAGTGCCGCTTGAAGAAGCACTCGCCATCGCGAAGCAGATCGCAGATGCGCTCGAAGCCGCCCATGAGAAATCCATCGTTCATCGCGATCTGAAGCCGGCCAACGTCAAGATCAAACCCGATGGGCAAGTCAAGGTGCTGGATTTCGGGCTGGCGAAATCGGGCGGGATTGCGGAACTGAGTTCGGATTCGCCGACCGCGCTGACCGTCGCGGGGATGATTCTGGGGACCGCCGGGTACATGGCTCCCGAACAGGCTAAGGGCAAGGTGGCCGATAAACGGGCCGATATCTGGGCCTTCGGCGTGGTGCTCTATGAGATGCTCACCGGCAAGCGTCTGTTTGAAGGCGAGACAGTCTCGGAAACGCTTGCGGAAGTGCTCAAGGAACAGCCGGCTTTGAATCGCGTCCCGGCGAAAGTGCGGCCTCTGTTGCGGCGCTGTCTGGAGAAAGATCCGAAGCTGCGATTGCGGGATATCAGCGGCGTGGAACTGCTGCTGGAAGGCACTACCGCCGCTCCTTTACAGTCACGGTTCGGTAAGGCAGGTTGGATTGCAGCGGGAGCGTTCGCGGTGATTGCGGCTGCGCTTGGCTTCGTGCATTTTCGCGAAAAGCCGCCTGCGGTGTATCCGGTGCGCTTCCAGGTCCCTCTGCCGGACAAGGGAACCTTCGGGAGATTTCTCGCGCTTTCGCCCGACGGGCACAAGCTGGCATTCACTACAACCGGACCCGAGGGCGGTATATGGGTGCGCGACCTGGATTCGCTGGAGCTGCGCCTGCTGCCCGGCACGCAAAACGTCTTCTCCCTGTTCTGGTCCCCGGACAGCCGGTATTTGGCGTTTGGAATCGGCAACCAGCTCAAAAAAACGGATGCATCCGGCGGTCCCGCGCAGACTCTTTGTGAGCTCCCATCGGGCAACGTCGGGTCGGGCGCCTGGAACCGGGACGGCGTCATCATTGTCGGGAGCCCGTCCGGCCCTCTCCGGCGAGTCTCGGCGGAAGGTGGAGTGGCCACGGACCTCACCGTTCTGGACCCCTCACGTCAGGAGGGGGCACACGTTCAGCCGACTTTCCTGCCGGACGGCCGGCATTTTATTTATTTCCATCCCGGTTCGCCGGAAAATTCGGGAGTCTTCGTCGGCTCGCTGGATGTCAAACCTGCGGATCAGAGCCGGGAGCGCTTGGTAGCAACTACCTTCGGTGCCTCCTGGGCGCCTTCCGCCAGCGGTACGGGCGGGCATCTCTTCTTTCTGCGCGATGGCACTTTGATGGCCCAGCCCTTCGATGCGGGCCGGCTCAAACTCACCGGCGAGCCGGTTCCGGTGGCGGAACGGGTAGGAGCGCTCATCTTTAACGGATTTTTTTCGATCTCCGCGAATGGGGCTCTTGCTTATCGCACGGGAGTATCCTCCGGCAATCGCCAACTCGCCTGGTTTGACCGGCAAGGGAAGCAGCCCGCGACTGCGTTTGAGCCAGGTCCCTACCTGGATTTGTCCTTGTCGCCGGACGGGACACGAGCTGCGATCCTGAGAGGATCTACAGCGAATGCCGATTTCTGGCTGCACGACTTTACTCGCGGCGTCAGCACGCGGTTCACGTTCGATCAGAAGGCGGGGGAAACAGGGGCCGGCAAGGGTCCGGTATGGTCCCCGGACGGAACGCGGATTGCGTTTTCGTCAACGCGGGGCGGGGTCATCGATCTGCTTGAAAAACTCTCCAGCGGAGCGGGCAATGAAGCGCTCCTCGCCCATTCGGATTTCAATAAGACTCCCGATGACTGGTCCCGCGATGGGCGCTTTCTGCTATACACCGAGGTCAACGGAAAGACCTCTTACGATCTGATGGTTCTCCCGCTGCAGGGGAGTGACCGGAAACCCGTTCCCCTGGTGAACACCACCTTCGCTGAGGCGCAAGGGAGCTTCTCGCCGGACACGCGCTGGTTCGCCTATGGCTCCAATGAGTCCGGTAGAGTCGAGGTGTATGTGCAACCCTTCACGCCTCCCGGTTCGGGAGCGACGCCCGCGGTGGGCAAATGGCAGATCTCCCGGGATGGAGGAAGGCGGCCCAAATGGCGCCCGGATGGGAAAGAGCTGATCTTCCGCGCTCCCAACGGAACGCCCATGGCTGTCGACATTACCACCAGCCCGTCGTTTCAGGCCGGGATTCCCAAACCGTTGTTCACGATGCCGGCGAACGCAGGCCCCTGGGATGTGACCGCCGACGGCAAGCGATTTCTGGCGATCATGCCTTTGCAGGCGCAGCAGAACGCCAACACGCCCATCACGGTAGTGCTCAACTGGGAAGCTGGTCTGAAGCTGGTCTGAAGAAATGACTGCTGGAGGTGAGCTGATGGTTAAACTGAAGATCCGCAAATTTGGGAGTTCACTCGGGGTTGTTCTGCCGAAAGAGGTCATCAACCGTCTGCATATCGGCGACGGTGAACCCCTGTTTCTGATTGAGGCCCCGGATGGCGGCTATCGGCTCACGCCCTACGATCCCGGGTTTGAGAAAAAGATGGCGAAGGCCGATGACATCATCAGCCGTTACCGCAATACGCTGCACGTTCTCTCCAGGTGAACCTCCTTCCAGGTGAAGGAACCGGTCTGGATTGACGAGTTGGACGCGCTCGCATTGCTTGATCGTCTGATTGACGCGGGAAATCTCGATGAAGCCGGCTACGGCGCTTTTCTTCGCGGAAATGCAAAGCGTTCGAAGAAGCGTTAGGTGCATGAAACATTTGTCATAGGCGATTACACCGGTCAGTTTTCGTAATATGAGAACACGGGTCGCGCTTTTAAACCTCATGCCTGAGTCTCGCTTACCGGCCGTTCTCCTTGCCGCCCTCGCGCTCGCCTGTGTAGCGGCCGCGCAGCGCGGGGCCGCACCATTCGACTACTACGTTCTCTCCTTGTCTTGGGCGCCCGCCTTTTGCGCGCAGCCGAATGAGGCAGCCCGCAATCCGCAGGAATGCGCACCCGGCCGGGGCATCGGTTTCATCGTCCACGGGCTCTGGCCCCAAGATGCAGATCGCAGAGGTCCTGAAGCATGTGGGACGACAAAACCACCGCCGCGAGCCGTGGTGAATTTCGTGTTGCCGGCTATGCTCAGCCCTGGCCTTATCCGTCATGAATGGGTTACCCACGGCACCTGCACCGGACTCAATCCGTTCGACTACTTCAGCGCTGTGGTCCAGGCTCGCGCCGCCGTCCAGATCCCCGTGCAGATTACCTCAATCGAAAGCCAGATCACGGAAGGCCCGCGGCAGATCGAAACTCAATTTGCGGGGGCCAATCCGTCGTTTCCGCCAGCCGCTTTCCGTACGGCCTGCCGGGGCCGCGTTTTCGATGAAGAGCGGATCTGCTTCGATAAGAATCTCAAACCTCGCGCATGCACGGCGTCAGTCGGGGAGTGCGCCAGCCCAGCTATCGTGATTCGCCCTCCTTTATAGGTAGCAGCGTTTGCCAGGTGATGCGCGCCCTGCGCGCCACGCTAACATCGAATGAAGCATGATCCAAACCTTATTCGGCTCGGTGGAACAGGAGCCGACGCTACTTGAAAAGCTCAAGTCCGGCGTCCAGAAGACGCGCGCCGGGCTCGTGTCCCGAATCGAAGACGTCATCTCCGGCCGCAAGCAAATCGACGCGGACCTTCTCGAAGAACTCGAATACACCCTCATCAGCGCCGATATCGGCGTTGCTACCACCAACGAGATCCTCGACCGCATCCGTGAGCGCGTCGACCGCAAGCTGGTGGGCGATTCGAGCGAGCTCCGCGGCCTGATCCGCGAGTATCTGCTCGAAGTGCTCGAATCCAATAATCGGCCGCTGGCCTATGTGGACGAGCCGCCGGCGGTCATTATGGTCGTGGGCGTCAATGGGGCGGGGAAGACCACCACGATCGGCAAACTCGCAGCGCATTTCAAGGCGGAAGGCCACACGGTTATGCTCTGCGCCGCCGATACGTTTCGCGCCGCGGCCATCGAGCAGCTCGAAGTCTGGGGTGAGCGCACCGAGACCCGCGTGATCCGCCAGCAGACCGGCGCCGACCCCAGCGCGGTGGTGTTCGACGCCCTCCAGGCTGCCAAATCCGCGAAGACGGACTATGTGATCGTCGACACTGCCGGCCGCCTGCAGACGAAGACCAACCTGATGGCGGAGCTGGAAAAAATGAGCCGCACGGCTGATCGCGTGATCCCCGGCGCTCCGCACGAAGTCCTGCTGGTGCTCGACGCCACGACCGGGCAAAACGGCCTGGAGCAGGCGCGCAAATTCACCGAGACCTCAGGCGTCACCGGGATCGTACTCACCAAACTCGACGGCACCGCGAAGGGCGGCGTCATCGTGGCGATTGCGCGCGAACTGGCCTTGCCTATAAGGTTCATCGGAGTCGGCGAAAAGGTGGAGGATCTGCTTCCGTTCGATCCCGAAGCATTCATCGATTCGCTGTTTTCCATATGAACAGCGCGTATATGCGCGAGGCTTTAGATCTCGCGAAGAGAGGCATTGCCCTTGCCACGCCGAACCCCATGGTGGGTGCTGTGATCGTTCAGGATGGCAAGGCCGTCGGCCGCGGTTTCCATACCTGGGAAGGCCTCAAACATGCGGAAATCCTGGCGCTGGAAGAAGCCGGGCCGCGCGGGCGCGGCGCAACCGTCTACTTGAATCTCGAACCCTGCTCTCACACGGGCCGCACTCCGCCGTGCGTCGATGCGCTTCTCGCCGCGGGCATCGCGAAAGTTGTTGCAGCTTCGGCCGATCCCAATCCCCTGGTGGCTGGTGAGGGGTTTCGCAGGCTGCGCGCTTCCGGAGTGCAGGTGGAGATCGCCACCGAATTCCAGGCCGAAGCCGAGAAGCTGAACGAGCCGTTTTTCCACTTCATCCGCACTGGCCGGCCACTGGTCACCTTGAAATCCGCATTGACGCTGGATGGCAAAATCGCCGCTCCGGAAGACAACAGCGGCTGGATCACGAGCGAACGCGCGCGGGCCCACGTGCAGGAACTCCGGCACGCCTCCGACGCGATCATTACCGGGATCGGCACGGTGCTCGCCGACGATCCTCAATTGACCGACCGCACCGGATTGCCGCGCGCGAGATCGCTGCTTCGCGTGGTTCTCGATTCCACCCTGCGGCTGCCGCTCGAATCGCGCCTGATCGAGACCGCGAATGAAGATCTGATCGTTGTCGGCACATCCGCGGCATCCGCCGAGCGGCGTCGCGCTCTGGAGAATCGCGGCATCGTCGTGAAGATTTTCGATGGTCCGCGCGGGAGAGTGGATATACGCGACGTGATCGCGCTGCTGGGGGAACGCCGCTGCCTGTCGGTGATGATGGAGGCCGGCAGCAAGGTGAATTGGGCTGCGCTGGAATCGGGCGCGGTGGATAAAGTGTTCCTCTATTACGCGCCGAAAATCCTCGGCGGTTTGCAGTCGCTGCCCATGGCCGGTGGCATCGGGCGCATGCGGCGCGCCGACGCGATTCTGCTGGAGCGCACCACGTTGCTTCCGATCCCTCCCGATGAGTTTGCGGTCGAAGCTTACGTCCGCAAAGACGTTTAATTATGTTCACCGGGATCATCGAAGAAACAGGCACGGTCGAAGCGGCGGGCAGTCGCCTCTCGGTCGGGTGTTCGCACGTGCTCTCGGATCTCATGCTCGGCGCAAGCATTGCCGTGAATGGCGTTTGTCTGACTGCGGTCGAGATCCGCGCCGATGGATTCTCAGCCGATCTCGCGCCGGAGACGCTAGCGCGCACGAATCTCGGCGATCTCAAACCGAACGACCGTGTGAATCTGGAGCGCCCGCTCACGCTTCAAACGCGCCTGAGCGGGCATATTGTGCAGGGGCATGTGGATGGGACGGGGACTGTCGAATCGCTACGGGCGCTGGGGGATGGAAATTGGGAATTGCTCGTTCAGGTTCCGCGCGACCTTGATCGGTATCTTGTTTATAAAGGTTCGATCACGATCGACGGCATCAGCCTGACGATTGCTTCCGTCGAGGATGGCCTGGTGAAAGTGGCGATCATCCCTCACACTTACGAAGCGACAAATCTGGCTGGCCGCAAGCCAGGCGAACGCGTCAACATCGAGTGCGACATCCTCGCCAAGCACGTGGACCGCCTCTTAGCCCACGTCCAGATAGCTAAATAGCTTAGCTATGCTAAGCTATTTTCATGGAGAAGCAAGCGTACACCGAGCGGTCAAGAATGTACGCCGCGCAGCACTACGTCGAACCTGCCAGACGTCGCGGTGACAAGACCGTCCAGATTACCGCGGGTGACGTCCACAAAGCCCTGGGATTCAAACAAAGGGTTCCCGCAGTTTGCCAGGCATTGCAATCCAGGAAATTTATCGAAGAAAACCGCCTCACGCTGGAGAAGATTGAGGGCCCACCCTCTGGCCAGAGTACTCGCGTCAAGTTCTCCTATCGGCTGAACGACGGCGGGCGACCCGGCGAAGAAAAGCCAGTTGACGACGCCTTCCTCAAACTCCGCGGAATTGCGAAGGACACGTTTCGTCAGTTGGGCGGAGGAGAGGCTTTCATCCGCAAGGAGCGGGCGCGGTTTTACGGTAGCAGCGAAGGACGATGAGCCGAATTTACTGGGACACGATGTTGTTTGTCTACTGGCTCGAAGATCATCCGCAGCATTCCGAGCGGGTCGGGGTGATTCGCCAAAAAATGCGCACGCGGGGCGATACCCTTTGTACGAGCGCCCTCACCCTCGGCGAAGTACTTACCGGGGTGTACAAACAGGGCGATCAGGCGGTGGCGGACCAGGTGAAAGAGGTTCTTCACTCTTCCATCGTGGAGTTGCTCCCGTTTACTTCCGCAACGGCGGACGGCTACGCCCGCATCCGGGCGCGCAACCGCGTCGCTCCCGCCGACGCGATTCATCTGGCGACAGCGTCGGTTGCGGGTGTCGATCTGTTCCTGACCAACGATCGTCGGCTCCACGGTCTGGTAATTCCCGGCGTGGACTTTATTGCAGGCCTTGACGTCAATTTGTTCTGACTCTCAGATTTCCATAATGACGGGCATAATCATGGGCCGCCGTTCGGCGTTGCGGTGAATATAGCGCTTCAGATCCTGGCGGATTTTTTCCTTCATCACGCCGACATCCATCTTCTCTTCGGCGCTCGATCCTTCCAGCGTCTTTACTACAACGTCGCGCGCGGACCGCATGAACTCCGCATCGCTTTCGAGGCCGAATCCGCGGCTCACAATTTCGGGCACGGATTCGATCTTGCCCGTGTGCCGGTTGATCGCGATGATCGGCAATACGATGCCGTCTTCCGATATCAGGCGGCGGTCGCGAATCACCATATCGCCGACTACTTCACCCACCGCGCCTGAATCGATGCAGATTCGGCCTACCGTGACGCGTCCGGCTTTTCTGGCGCCTCTGTGGTCCAGTTCCAAAACGTCGCCGGTCTCGCAAATGAACGTCTCTTCGAGGCCCACATGGCGCAGGTGGTCGGCAAGCCGCGCATGTTTCGCCAGCTGCCGGTACTCCCCGTGAATGGGCACGAAATAGCGGGGACGCACCAGATTGAGCACCAGCCGCAGCTCTTCCGACGACCCGTGTCCCGAAACGTGCAGCGGCGGGTTCATATTGCCATACAGCACGTCGGCTCCCCGCTTCGAAAGGTGGTCGATCATGCGGAAAATGGTCTTCTCGTTCCCCGGAATGATGCGCGAGCTGAGCACCACCATATCGCCCGGAGTAATAGAAAGATTCTTGTGGTTATCCACGGCGAGGCGCGACAGCGCCGACATCGGCTCGCCCTGCGTGCCTGAAATCAGCACAGTGACCTTCGCAGGTTTGGCGGCCATCACATCCTGCGGGCGAATCAGAATGTTGTCAGGAATCTGCAAAAAGCCGTGGTTATGCGCGATCTCTGTCACCGCGATCATGCTGCGGCCGACCAGCGCGACCTTGCGCCCGAACTCCTCCGACAGATTGATGATCTGCTGCAATCTGTGAATCGAAGAACTGAAACAGGAAACGAATAAACGGCTCTCCGAGCGGTTGAAGACGTCTTCGAGGCGGGGGCGCACGGCGCGTTCGGAATCGGAATATCCCGGCCGGTCCGCGTTGGTGGAATCGGAAAGCAGAAGCAGAACACCGCGCTTGCCGTAATCGGCCAGCGTGTGGAGATCGAAGAGTTCGTTATCGGTGGGCGTCGGGTCCACTTTGAAATCGCCGGTGTGAATGACGACGCCGAGCGGCGTCGTGATCGCAAGGGCCACGCAGCTCACGATCGAATGCGTTACGTGAATGAACTCGACTTTAAAGGGACCGATTTCGACGATGTCCTTCGGCTTCACGGCCCGGAGCGTGGGCTCCTCTTCCACCTCGTATTCCTCAAGACGCCGCTCGACCAGTGAAAGCGTAAACGCGGTGCCATACACCGGCACGTTGAATTCGGCCAGGAAGAAAGCCACGGCGCCGATGTGATCTTCGTGACCGTGCGTCAATAACAGGGCGTGCACGTGCTCGCGGTGTTCTTTGAGGAACGTCAGATCGGGCGTGACGATATCCACGCCGAGCAGTTCGGCTTCCGGAAACATCATGCCGGCGTCAATCACGACGATGTCCTCGCCGTAGCGGAGCGCCATCATGTGCATCCCGAACTCGCCTAATCCGCCCAGCGGGATGACCTGTAATTTTTTATCTGACATTTGATAACGGTTAAATCAAATTCTAGCGTTCTGAAACTGTTCGGATTAAAACCGCATCAATAGCGCATGTCCACAGCTACAAACGCCGCTCCCGCGGGTCTGCATGAACTCATCCGGGCAAGATGGAGCCCGAGAGAGTTTTCCCGCCGTGCGGTCGAGCCGGAAAAACTGCGCGATCTTTTCGAAGCCGCTCGTTGGGCAGCGTCCTGCTCCAATGAACAACCGTGGCGATTTGTCCTTGCCACGCAGGCCGATCCGGAAGGGTTTTCGAGGGTGCTCGGCCTGCTGATGGAAAAGAACCAGCAGTGGGCAAAAACCGCCTGGGCCATCGGATTCTCAGCCGGGAAGAAGACTTTTACGCAGTCCGGGGCGCCGAACCGATTCGCCCTGCACGATACCGGCGCTGCGACGGCCAATCTGGCAATTGAGGCGGTCGCGCTCGGCCTGCGAACCCACTTCATGGGAGGATTTGACGCTCAGCGCGCCCGTACCGAATTTCATGTTCCGGACGATTTCGAGATCGGCGCGGCGTTTACGATCGGTTACATCGACGAAGCGCGGACCCTCCCGCCGACTCGAACGAGGAAAGATCTGGCGGAAATCGTTTTCGGGTCCGAATGGGGTTCACCGGCGCGATTGTAACTATGCTCTTTGGCCGTCCTGGTGCTCTGGAAAGGCCTGCCGGCCGTCTGCCTGACGTATACCTCGGAAAATAATGAAGCCCACCTCACTGAGGTGGGCTTCCGCTCACTCGCCGAAGCGGGTGAATTCGAGGGAGAATCAGTTTCAACGGCTTCGCAACCGCTAAAAACTTAGTGATTGGATCTTAAAGTTTTGGGTCGGGCTTCGTCAAGTGGAAATCCAAAGTAAGTTATCCACAATGTATATCATTGATTTTTTATCATGTTATAAAATATGTGGATTTCTCTTGACATTCAGGCCCAACAGGAGTTAACCACTGCGGAAACCCATCAAAAACCCGCAATCGGCACGATTCAAGGCAGTTAACCAATGAGAACACCTTCAATTACGGCCCGAAAGATGGAGTGAAATCATGTTGTCGCCTTCCCCGGAAGCCCCGGCGCGGCGAAACAAAATCCGGATTCCGCCCACTACGAGGCCCGAAAGAACGCAAAATCCGGCCAGCACCAGACAGAGGATGAAGATGTTCAGGAAAAGGTTCGCCGGATTGTCCTTGAGCGTCGCAACATGTTCCGGCAGCGTGATTTCCGCCTGATATTTGATCCGCGACAGGAGCCTTTCCGCGTCATCGGCGCTGGCTGGCTCGAGCGCAACCGCAATCAGCGGCCCGGTGCGCTTGGCTATCGCTTTCGGGATGGAGTCGAAGTGCGCGATTCGGTCCCGGGCCATTTCCATGGTGGGGTAGCTGAACACCACCAGAGTCGTTTCCTTGCCGGGAACACCGTATTTCGCCAGCTCGGCCTCAGCATTGAAATGAAACGCCGCCGTGCTGGGGGGAATCGAGGGCGCAAATCGCGCAAGGCTATCGGGGCCTGTGATGTAACGCTCGGAATTCGCCTCCGCTCCAGCCGGAAGGTATTTCGGCAAGGTCGGAAGCGGCGATTGCGAATAGCGGGGAACAGTTCCAACCACGTGATTCAATTCTTCAGGCTTTGGCTTGTAACCCTTGAAAACAAAGAGATAATTTCCAACTGTGACCACCTCATCCATAGCATTCTCGACGCCTAACCCGCTCACGGTGATCGGCTTCGCGTCCTCTGGACGAATCTGATCGAAGGCTGCGAGCGCGCCGGTGGCGTCGCCGAAACGGTAGGCGGAAATCGAATAGCTTTTCGCCCCAGAGGCGGCGTAGGGGGCGGTTTCGGAATCCTGCAGCCCGTATTCGCGCCATACTTTCTGATCGGGCACGGCGGCAGCGGCAGCGGCGCCTTTGGTCCAGTCGCCGATGGTATCGGGCAACATGGCGGCGCCGGCGACAGCCGAGGAAAAGAGGGCGAACAACAGCAGTTTCGTCGTTATTTGGGACTTCATGCTTGGATCCAGAGCTAAGCCGCCCCGTGGCACTTCTTGTATTTCTTACCGCTGCCGCACGGGCAAGGGTCGTTGCGCCCGACCTTCGGGCCCCCGTTTGAGACCGTTTTATTCGCCGTTCCCGACCCGTTGGCGCCGGCAAACTGCAGTTCCTTGAGCTCCCGCTCGTGCTGCTTCTGGATGCCGCGGGTCATATCCTGAACGGCGCTTTGGGCGGCGAGGCGCTGCTGTTCTTCGAGCGCCTTCGATACCTCGACGCGCTTCCGCTCCGCGACCTCTTCGTCTTCTTCGTATTCCGAATCTTCGCTGGCGAACGGCAGCGACCCGGGATTCTGCTCAAAACGCAGGAAGTAGAGATAACGAACCGTCTCGTCTTCGATCCGGTCCATCATGTCCTGGAACAGCGTGTAGGATTCTTTCTTGTATTCAACCAGAGGGTCCTTCTGGCCGTAACCACGCAGCCCGATGCCCTCCTTCAGGTGATCCATCGAGAGCAGATGGTCTTTCCACTGATCGTCGATGACGTGGAGCATGATGTTGCGCTCCGCCTCGCGCATCAGGGAAGCGCCGACGAGATCTTCCTTCGCCTGATAAGCGGCCTGCGCCCGTTCGTCCAATTCGACTTCGATCTGATCGCCGTTCAATCCGGCGAGGCTCGCGAGGTTGATGCGGACGCCGAACTGCGTCAACATATCGGTCTGCAGACCGGCCAGATCGTAACTTTCTATGTGCGCGTTGGTGGGGCAGCGGGTATCGACGATTCCTCCCACCACGCCCCTCGTCATTTCGTTCACGCGCCCTTTCTGATCGACGCCTTCGAGCAAGCCGCGACGCATACCGTACACGGCCTGCCGCTGCTTGTTCATGACGTCGTCGTATTCGAGCAGGTGTTTGCGCGATTCGAAGTTCTGCGCCTCGACGGCCTTCTGCGCCGCGGCGATTCGCTTCGTAATCAGATTCGATTCGATCGGCACATCTTCTTCCATGCCGAGGCGCAGCATGAGATTCTGCATCCGGTCGCCGCCGAAAATTCGGAGAAGATCGTCCTGCAGGGAAAGAAAGAAGCGTGAACTGCCGGGATCGCCCTGGCGTCCGGCGCGCCCGCGAAGCTGATTGTCGATGCGGCGCGAATCGTGCCGTTCGGTGCCCACGATGTGAAGGCCGCCGAGCGCCACAACCTCGTCATGCTCCACGGCGCACGCCACCCTCACCTCTTCCTGGATACGTTCCCAATCTGCTTTGTACTCTTCGCGGTCGGGATCTTTACCCTGCTTTCGCATGACGTCGCGCGCCATGGAATCCGGATTTCCGCCCAGCAGAATGTCCGTACCGCGGCCGGCCATGTTGGTGGAAACGGTGACCGAACCCTTGCGTCCAGCCTGCGCCACGATATGAGCTTCACGCTCATGATTCTTGGCGTTCAGGACCTCGTGCCGCACGCCGTTTTTCTTCAGCAGAGTCGAGAGCCGCTCCGACTTGTCGACCGAAATCGTGCCGACGAGAACCGGCTGGCCGCGTTCCTGAAACGCCTTGATTTCTTTGGCGGCATTGCGGAATTTCTCGTCTTCCGTACGATAAACGACGTCCTGATTCTCCTGGCGAATCATGGGGCGATTGGTTGGAATCACCGTCACATCGAGCTTATAGATCTTCTCGAACTCGGCCGCTTCCGTTTCCGCGGTGCCCGTCATGCCGGCCAGCTTCTTGTACATGCGGAAGTAATTCTGGAACGTGATGGTCGCGAGCGTCTGATTTTCCCGCTCGATTTTCACGCCTTCCTTCGCTTCCACCGCCTGGTGCAATCCATCGCTCCAGCGCCGCCCCGGCATCAGACGGCCGGTGAACTCATCGACGATGATCACCTCGCCATCCTTCACCACGTAATCCTTGTCCTTCTGGAAGATGGCGTGGGCTTTGAGGGCCTGCTGGATGTGGTGGTTCCACTCGACGTTCTGCGGTTCGTACATGTTGCCGATGCCGAGCAGCCTTTCAACGTGCAAAACGCCCTCCTCGGTCAGGGCCGAAGAACGGTGTTTTTCGTCGATCGTGTAGTCGCCGGTGGTGTATTTCTCGCCCGGTTCCTTGCCTTCGATGACCTCGCCGCGCTGCAGGTGCGGGATGACTTTATTGGCCTTGTAGTACTTATCGGTCGATTCCTCACTCGGGCCCGAGATGATCAGCGGCGTCCGCGCTTCATCGATCAGGATGGAATCGACTTCATCGACGATGGCGAAATTATGCCCGCGCTGCACGCAGTTCCCGAGGTTGAACTTCATGTTGTCGCGCAGGTAATCGAAGCCGAACTCGTTGTTGGTCCCGTAGGTGATGTCGGCCCTGTAATTCTCCTGGCGCTCGGCATCGTCGAGGTCGTGCACGATGATTCCGACCGTGAGGCCCAGGAACCGGTGAATCCGGCCCATCCACTCCGAGTCGCGTTTGGCGAGGTAATCGTTCACCGTGATGATGTGAACGCCTTTGCCTTCGAGCGCATTCAAGTACGACGGAGCGGTGGCAACCAGTGTTTTACCTTCGCCCGTTTTCATTTCCGCAATCCGGCCTTTGTGCAAAACCATGCCGCCGATCAGCTGGACATCGAAGTGCCGCATGTTCAAAACGCGGCGGCTGGTCTCGCGAACCACTGCAAAGGCTTCAATCAGAAGATCGTCGATGGAGGCGCCCCGCGCCAGTTTCTCTTTGAATTCAATTGTTTTCGCGGCAAGATCGATGTCGGAGAGCTGCTGCATCGATGGTTCAAGATCGTTGATTGCGGCGATGACCGGACGCATCGCCTTGACCTCGCGCTCATTCCGTGTGCCGAAGATTTTGGCTAATACTGCGTCGACCATAGAGGGATTCAGTTTTATTTTAACGCGGGACGGGCACCGGCTACTAAAAGATACGCGTACGCGGGTTTGACTGTTTCGTTACATGCCTTTTGTGAGACGCGGCCCGCTGCCGAAGCGAGTGAGACGATGGTATCCGTTCTCTGCGGTTTCCCGTGAACAGCGATTGGCCTCTATCAACCCGAATCAAGACACGGCTCTCGAGGTGGCGGCGGAGCAACGTCGAGTGGCGGTTCGGAATCCTCTTCAAGGAGGCTTCGTCCATTCTTTTCAAACACGATCCAATCGGCATCAACTTCGAAGAAAATACTGATGAATATGATCCCGAAGTCGGCGCGATTCTGCCCCGCCTGTCGCGGTGCCATTCGTCGGCCGACGCTCGGAAAGTCGTCTTCGAGGAGTTCTGCAAATGGTTCGGGCCCGAAACAGCCGGTGACGAAATGAAGTATGACGCGATTGCCGCGGATCTATGGCTGTTGTGGTCCGCACGTCGGCCGAATGTCGCCTCCGAGCCTGCGCCTTAGACTGCACAGAAGCTACTGAAGCAGGATTAAGGCTTCATGTCGTGTTGGACAAAGGACCGATGCCGTCGAAAATCTCCGTCCACAGCGTGTGCGCGACTTTGCCTTGGAAAACGGACGCAATCAGACGCGCCAACCGACCGCCGAATGTAATACCTTTAAAAAAACGGAGTTTCAGCAGGTTGGCCCGGTAACGGCGAGCAACATCACGCTGGCTTCAGGCCGGCGTGTGGTCGCCTCCCGGTCTTCTTCGGCGCTGCTGTGGACCGCGGCCGGCGCGGGGGCTGGCTCTCCATGGCGGTTCGCAAAATACGATTGATGCGCGTCTGATAACCCCTGCCGTGGGCCTTGAGCCACGCCAGCACGTCCGCGTCAAGGCGGATGGTGAGTTGCTGTTTGGCCGGGGGCCACGGTTCCGTTGCCTTTGTAAAGAAAGACCTGTCGAGCGGCGGAATGTCCGAATAGTCGATCTCGGCATCCTTCATCCGGTCAACCCTCGCCAAGTCGCTCTTGATAGATTTTTTGCTCACGTCGGTTTGCCTTTCTCATGGAGATAATCCGCGTGATATCGTCGCCGCGCGGCGCGTGGGCAATGATGACTACTCGAACGGCGAGCAGGCCCAGGGTAATAAGCCGTTCTTCTCCATAATCGAAGCGGCTATCTACAAAGGTGACGCACGGGCCGGTCAACACCTGTTCGGCTCCGCAAAATCCAGACCGTGTTTAGCGAAGTTGCTGCGGTTCTTCGCTTCGTCCCATTCATATCTCATCTCATAATGTAGCTACTTTTGTCGTTACATGCAAGCCCCTGTTCCGCCGCGCGCCGGCGGCTCAGGAAAACTGGCTGGCACGGGATGCTGCAAAGCCCTGACCTGTCTTTGCGCCTTGGGAAGGACGCCACCAGGCCTGGAACGGTCGCTCGACATACGAGTACGATACCGACGCCGCGCCTATGGAGAGCAAAACGACCGCGGCTTGATTCGTCCACCCGTGAACAGAGAAATTCAGAATCACCGGCGGGGAGGCGACTACGTTGGCGATGAGCAGAACGGAAAAGTAAGCTGCTGCCGTGTCGCCAACGGTGAGCATCCGATTGCCCGGCAGGGCGGCTAACCATACAAAACCACCGACCGGCAAGAGCAGGAACAGGCGATTGGCCAGAAAAGTCGGCAGAACGCCACCGTTACTGGCCCAGAGCCCCAGGACGCAGCCAAGGAGAAGCGCATCGATCTTTGCTTCGAACGAGTAAAAAAAATACAACGGGTATGCTGCCGCAAAGGCAGATCGGGCCACCTGGACCAGGACGATCAAGGCTGCGATAGTGGGAACGAAATATTTCGCTCTCGACCAGGTCAACAACACAATGGGCCACAGCAGGTAGAAGTGTTCCTCGACCGAAAGAGACCATGTATGAGAGATGGGCCCCTCTTTGACCCACGCATTGAAATAGTCCGAGAGGTATAGCGCCGCCGCGCCGATCTCGGGCGTGATTCGGCCGGTCATAAACAACATCACGGCCACCAGCCACACGTAATAGGCGGGCAGCAGCCGGCGCGCTCGTCGAAAATAGAATGCCCGAATGTCAATGGCGCCGGTCGCGGCCATTTCTCTGCATAAGAGAGTCGTGATCAGGAACCCGCTCAAAGCAAAGAACAGCGTTACTGCATGCCGGGCCGGGAAGATGGGGCTGACCGCGTGGCAGAGCACAACGGTAACGGAAGCGAAGGCTCGTAATCCCGATAGCGAAGGGATCTCGGCAAGGCGGAGATTCTCGGAGAATCCACTCGATGGCGACGCCGTTGTTGTTATCGGGCGCGGACTCTCCACAAAGACCTGAGCGTATGGTAGTCCTCTGCGATCTGGCAAACAATTTGTCGATAGTTAGTAATCGACGGCCGGTTCAATAAAAAAGTCTGGCTTGGCGCAGGTCTTCTCCATAGAAGCCAATGAACTTTGCCGCCAGCGCGATCCCGAACCACAGGGCCAGCGAAACGGAGCCCACGATGCCGGCCCGGAACCTCGAAACCGGCGGCTCCGCGGACGTAACGCGCCGATGCACCGTAAAGTGAAAGAGAAGCGCCACTGCCAGCAGCCCCATTTTGATCCAGAAGAACGAGCTGTCGTAACATCTCATCGCTTCCGACGCAAGATTGAGAGGGCCGGTGAGCAGCATGATGGCGAGCCCGGCCAACGTCCATGGCGCAAGTTCGCCAGCGACTTCTGCTGCCGAATGGCGTTTGATGCCGAGTCCGAGCAGAGTTAAATCCACCATCATGATCGTCCCCACCAGCAAGGTCAGCCCGATCAGATGGACGATCTGGGCGGTCACGATCAGAGTTGAGGAAGTGCTCATCACCCTGCCGAGAGGCGTACCTGCATACCATTCGAAAAAGGGAAGCAGCGATTGCCGGATCACGAGCGGTCGTAGCCAGGTCCGTAAGCGATGGCGCGTCCCGCCGCGATAATGGCGATCCACAGGATCAGGGAGAACAAACCCGCCATCCTGGCGCGCGCCGGCGCCACCGGAGCGTTGTCCCATTCGAATGCCCGGCGATAGACGGTCCGATGAAAGACGAGTGCATTCAATCCGGCCAGGGAAAGAAGCACCAGTTTGATGCGAAACGCCGGGCTGTTATAGAGCTTCACGGCTTCTGAGGAAAACAGGGAGCACCCGGTGAGGGCCATCAGGCAGAACCCACCCAGTGTCCATGGCACGAAGCGCGACACGACGTCGGAAACGGGCGCCCGTTTCAATCCCAGGCCAAGCAAACGCAGGTCGACCAGCATGATGGTCCCCGCGACCAGAACGATGCCGAGCGTGTGGATGGTCTCCAGGATATCGAACATCCAGATCGAATTCCGGAGCGCCGCGGCGGGCGGCGTGTTTTCAAGCCACTGGCAAAGGGTGAGCAGAGGCACCAGTAGACGACTCTACACCAGAATGACTGCTGCTGAAGTTCAATGTGTAGTTCCGGCGAGGATGCTGCCTCTTGTGCATGACGTAAGACCCGGCTTCTTCGAGCGCCTTATCGTTGGTCCAGTGGTCGTGCTCGATCCGGCAACAGGCGACCACGGTACCCGTGCGACCTTTGCCTTCCCGGCAATGGACAAACGCCGGGCCTTGGTTTGCTTTTCAATCCTTCATCACTGGGTTGAGCGCTGCGGCATAAATTCTCGTCCACCTGATGAAAGTTGGCAACGCCGGGCAGTTCTTCATTGATCACACTGGCCGCCGGTGCCACGATCGCCAAACCTCCAACAAAACAAAAGAAATACAAGGCCCTCATCGCTCTGTTTGTTGGATGTGTGGCTTGCGGGGATCGTTTCGGATACTGGTTTCAGTGGCGTCATTAACTTCCTTACCTCTTATCGAACTTCGCAATGTCACCGTCATGCGCGGCGAGAACACCGTACTGCGGGATTTCAGCCTGACGATCGGTGCGGGTGAGCACGTTGCCATCCTCGGGCCGAACGGTTGCGGCAAATCCACACTGATCAAGACGATCACGCGGGAGTGCTATCCGCTCGCGCGTCCTGGGTCGTCGGTCGAGATTCTCGGGCGATCGCTGTGGAATGTCGTCGATTTGCGCAGCATGCTTGGTATCGTTTCGAACGACCTGATGACCCAATGTACGCGCGATATCACGGGCTTCGATGTGGTGCTTTCGGGATTCTTTTCCAGCATCGGGATCTGGCCGAATCATCACGTAACGGACGAGATGCGCGACAAAGCGCGGGAAGTGCTGGCGCTTCTCGACGCGCCCCATCTGGCGCGAAAACCCGTGGACGAAATGTCATCCGGGGAAGCGCGCCGCATGCTGATCGGGCGGGCGCTGGTGCACGGGCCGAGGGCGCTGTTGCTCGACGAGCCGTCGACCAGCCTTGATCTCTTCGCTCAGCACGAACTGCGCGAAACGGTCCGCAAACTGGCGCAATCGGGGATTGGAATTTTATTAGTCACGCACCATCTTTCGGATATTATTCCCGAGATCGACCGGGTCATCCTGATGCGCAGCGGCCAGATCGCCGCCGACGGACCGAAAGAGGAAACGCTGACGGCTGGCGCTCTCAAAGACCTGTTTGGGGTGGAAGTGGAACTGGCGCGGCGCGACGGATACTATCACCTCTGGTAATCGATTCTGAGCGATCATATGTCCTTGATGGAAATCCGGAAATGATGCACCTCCCGAAACGAACGGAACCGCGCTGGCCGGCGTTGGCCGCGACTCTTGCCGTCGGAGTGTTGTTCTATGCGATGCCGGAGTCGCTGACGATAGGCCCTGGATGGTTGATCCTGGTGGTCGTTGCGGTCCTGATGATTCCGGCGACGATATTCCACAGGATCGGCCGCGCGGATCTGAACCAGATTTTCGCTTATTCGATCCTGGCCGTGATTACAATCGGCGTCATGTCGTCGCTGGTTCTTCTGGTCGTGAGATTGCCGGCGCACAAGGAAATGCCTGTAGAGTTGTTGCGCGCGGCGGCGGCGCTTTGGGTCAGCAATCTGCTGGTGTTCGCATCCTGGTATTGGCGCCTCGATGGCGGGGGACCAAACGCGCGCGACAAGGCAGGCGTCCATAAGGACGGGGCGTTCCTGTTCCCCCAGATGATGATGGATCAGGAATTGAGGCGGCAGATGGGCGAGGACCAATGGAGCCCCGGGTTCATCGATTATCTGTTTCTCGCGTTTAACACAAGCACGGCGTTTTCGCCGACGGATGTGCCCGTCCTTTCACGCTGGGCGAAAGCGATGATGATCGTGCAGTCGGTGATTTCGCTGGCCACCGTGGCGCTGCTCGCCGCGCGGGCGGTCAATATTTTGTGATGACGCGCTTCTACGGCTGGGCGTAATACACGGTGCGCGTCAGCGCCTTGAATCCGGGCTTGCCGATCTTGACCTCAAGTCCGTGATACCCGTTCGGGTTATCCGCAGGCGGGGAATCGAAGGACAGGACGTAAAAGGCATTCGCATCCGCAATGCATGTTGCGATCTCGCCGGCGATGTCATTACCCAAATTGAGCACCCGGCCGCCGCTTTGATACGCGAGGACCTGCAGTGTCAGATTGCCGGCTTGCGCCTGCTTATCCGTGTTTACTCCCTTTGTGAACTCCTGATAATAGCCGGTACCGAATCCGCCCGCGTCGGCAATCCCCAACGGATCGATGCTGTAAAGCGTGATGTGAGCGCGCCACAAGGCCGTGGAAGTCGCAACAATTTGGTTGAATATTCCCTGCCGCTGTTTGTCCGTCAGTTGCAGGCTTGGCCCGGCCAGCGGCGGCCAGCCCGGGCTGATCCAGATGAGCATTTTTCGGCCCGGCGTATTTGCTTCGGACGCGGCGAGCGAGCTCAGCGCGCCAAGCGACAATCGGATGCGATCCACGACGCCGTAAATACCTTGCGACCGGCGGATGGTACGAAGGCCGCTTTCGCTCTGTTCGAGGGCGGCGGCCAGAGCATTTCCGTCCTGGCTGGCGTCCTGCGTTTGTGTTCCCGAATCGGAAAGGAAAACCATCGATACCGGATACGCAAGATGACCGCCGTTTTGCCGCAGAAATTTTTCCGTTTGCAGCCGCTCATAGGCGGCGTTCTGAGTCGACGTGTTGACTCGATCGATTAGCAAAATAATCTGTATCGGGGGATCGGCGGTGTTTCCGTTTATCGCACGAAAGTCGAGGATCTTTTGCGGATGTTTATTGTCCAGGACGACAAAGTCCTGCTGCGCCATGCCGGCCACCGGCGCTCCGGACTTGTTGGTCACGACCACGTCGAGAGTAATGCGACGGTCTGTATCGCCGTGCACCGGATTCGCCGGAGTTTCCGACTGCCACGGAAACGCGGGAAGCGACAAAAGGAAAAGAGCTGTCGAGGCAAGGCAGCATGCACGCATACCAATTCACCTCATTGGTTTATTGCCCGGTTCGCGCCTGGGCACGCTTTAACGATTATAGGGCAAGCCGAACTTACAATAGCGCGACGTGTGACTAAGCGAGGAGGCCCTCGCTCGCGGTCGCCAGGGATTGCGCCCTCGGATCGGGAGCCTTCCATAAAGGGTGTAGTCCGTTCTTGAAACTGAGTAAACGCTCCTGGATCGCGTTGCAGTCGTTGATGTCCGCGACAAGCCAGCGGCGGTTTAACCGCTCGGCAACGTAAGCCGTTACGCCGCCTCCGGCGAATGGATCGCAGACGAGATCTCTCTCGTTCGAAGTCAGCTTGATGACTCTCTCGAGAATCACTGGCGCAAGCTCGTTGGCGGGCCGATTTTTGTATTTGCTATGCCGTACCGGAGGAACGTCATCCCAGACATCCTTAAGGTTGATGCCCTTGGAATTCAGATATTTGCGGTGCCCGCCATAATCTTTCACATCCCTGTCGCAGTGACGGCATTTCCGAATGGGCGTGCGAACGTCGTCCCGATTGAAGACCCTGGGCCTCTTCCCCTTGATGAAGTACAGCATTCCATAATGACTGGGCGAGAGCCGATCCGCGATTGGCAAACTGTGAGCCTTGTCGATGGCGATCCAGTGTTTGAAGGTTAGCTCCGGCTGATTTTGCAAAAAGAAGCCATACTGGATCAGCCACTTCGGCAAATTGTAGACGAAGAGAGCGCCTCCGGGGGCGAGTACGCGCACGCATTCAGCCAGCCAGCGATAAGACCATTCGAGATACTCGGCTTCGGAGCGGTCGTCGCGGCCCTTCCGTCCATACTGCTTATTCAGATTAAAGGGGGGATCCGCGAAAAGCGTGTGGATCGATCCTGCCTTGAGGGAACCAAGGAAATCCAGGCAATCCGCCTGATACACTCGACCAAGATCTGTATGGAAAACCTCTTGCATCGCCGAATCGCCTTCACTACATGTTAGGGGAGAAATGTTTTCGATGCAATCGAGCGGCAAACACTGCTGTTCCACTGCGATCATATCGGCACATCACTCCTGACACTTTAGCGCATCGAGGTTTCCTCGATTTTCTCTGACATCCTAATGCCAAAGATCGTCTCAGAACAATCGTTTGATGGTGCGGAAGCCATCATCGACAGACTCGGCCTCGATGAGCTCCTGGCCGAGGTCCGCACTATCGTCACGGATTTTGAGCTTCTCATCGAAGAACGCAAGGATGCCAACGGGACCGCCGGGCTGCGCGGGATCATCGATCAGCGTTTTCGCGCCGCCGGGGAATGGGTCCAAAACAAGAGCGGCGGAGTGGACTGGATCAAGCGGCAGGCGATTAACGGGAGACCGCGCCACATCTGCATCGGAGTGGAAGTGCAGGTGTCGGGGCGCAGCGATGTGATGTCGGTCGATCTCATCCATCTCCGCAAGGAACTCCTGCAGGGCAAGATCGATCTGGCCGTTCTTATCGTCCCCAGTGACAGACTCGGGTATTTTCTTACCGACAGGGTTGCCAGGCTGTCCGAGGCGAAACGACACATTGAAATGGCGCGGGCTGAAGATATGCCTTTCGTGCTGATCGCAATCGAACACGATGGGCCCGGGCCGGCATTGAAGAAGCAACCGCGATCATCGAAAAAACTTGACATAGAGGTTCCCGGCCCCAGCCTTTGACAAGAACGAGCGCGGCCCTTGGGGCGACGAAGGGCGACTTGGCCCATGGTTGCGCTTGGCGGCCACACGCCGTTCAACTTTCAAATAATTCCCATCCGCTGTCCAACGCGCTTGAACACATCGAGCGCGCGATCCAGTTCCTCCCGTGTATGAGCCGAACTCACAATAGTCCGCACCCGGGCTTTATCTTTCGCCACGGTGGGGAACCCGATCCCGGTCGCCAGCACACCTTCCTTGAATAGCTCCGCCGAAAGCTGATACGCTCTGGCGGCTTCACCCACGATCACGGGCGTAATCGGTGTCTCGCTGATGCCCGTATTGAAACCGGCATCGGCAAGGCCTTTCTTGAAGTACCGCGTATTCGTCCAAAGCTGCTCGATGCGTCCCGGTTCGCTTTCGAGCACATCGAACGCGGCGATGCAGGCCGCCGCCACGCCCGGCGGGTGCGAAGTCGAGAACAGGAACGGACGCGCGCGGTGATACAGAAACTCGATCAGATCTTTCGTCCCGCAGACATAACCGCCGAGGACGCCGACCGCCTTCGAAAGCGTTCCCACCTGAATATCCACGCGCCCATGCAAACCGAAATGATCGATGGTTCCCCGCCCATTGCGCCCGAGCACACCCGAGGAGTGCGCATCGTCCACCATCATGATCGCCCCGTGCCGTTCCGCCTGCGCCACGAGATCGGGCAACGGACCGATATCGCCGTCCATCGAGAACACGCCGTCCGTGATCAGTAGCTTGCGGCCGGCGACGCTGTCCAGTTGCTCAAGAATACGGCCGGCGGCCTCGTGATCCTTGTGCGGGAAAACGTGAATCTTCGCCCTCGAGAGCCGGCAGCCGTCGATAATGCTGGCGTGGTTGAGTTCATCGGAGACGATGTGATCCTCGGGCGTCAGCACGGCCGAGACGGTACCTGAGTTCGCGGTGAACCCGGACTGGAAAACCACGCATGCCTCGACGTTCTTGAATTTCGCAATGCGCCGCTCGAGTTCCATGTGGAGATCCATGGTTCCCGAGATGGTGCGGACCGCGCCCGATCCCGAGCCGTACTTGCGAGTGGCCTCGATTGCGGCTTCGATCAGCTTCGGATGAGTGGTCAAACCGAGGTAGTTATTCGACGCAAGATTAATGACCTCTTTGCCATCGAATCTCGATTCGGCGGCGCATGGCCCTTCGAGGATACGCAGGCGCTGGTAAGTGCCGGTTTTCTTCCATTCCGCGAGTTGCTCGCCAAGATATGCGAGGGGGTCAAGCCGTACAGGAGTCATGTCAGTTACATTGTCCAACATGCACAGCGCAAGGACTCAAAGGTATTGCCTGACGAGTTCCTCGAGTTCCGTCGGCGTCACGAGGTGGAATCGGACCTCGAGCGAACTGAACCGCCGGATCTCTTTGTGCATCTCATCGCCGGGCACCTCGGATCCCGCAAGATACAACTCTCCGGCCGCGATTCGGAATGGCAACACGCGCCACTTTCGCGACAGAGCGGCGGGCAGCGCGTGTGTGACTGGTTTCGATACCGTGCTGTCGTCCGGTTTGCCCAGGGGCAAATCGTTCTGCAAACTGAGCGCGGCGTAAAGATCCGCCTCGCTGATCAAACCGTTAGCCACCAGATACTCGCCAAGCCTCTGCCCGGGAAGGCGCGAGGCGAGTGCCGTCGCGAGCTGCTCCGAGGTGATCCATTGCGATCCGGTGAGAATTTCTCCCAGGCGCTTACGCT
>JBEKTF010000111.1:0-17552 GCA_049516355.1 Bryobacteraceae bacterium
ATTGTAAGCCAGAAGCTCCCATCCCAGCCAAACGCGGGCCAAACGCGGGAAAATACGAAACTGAAGCGCTGGAGCTGACATCGGTAGTAGTGTGCTCCGGCGACTTCGCGACCAAAAAGAACCGGCGGCAAAATGCGACCGCCGGCGTTCCCGGATGCTCTTGCTGGTCTTTTTATTTGCGTCAATGAACATGACCGCGGAGATTTATAAGAATGTCGAGTTTTCGCAGGTTGAGGGAATTGGTCTTCGCCTGGATGCTTCGATTCCAAATGGCGCCGGGCCTTTTCCCGCCGCGATTGTCGTGCATGGAGGGGGCTGGGTGCGGGGCGACCGGAGAATCGATGTTGTGCCGTTGTTCCAGCCGCTGACGGACGCCGGCATCGCCTGGTTTTCCATCGACTATCGGCTTGCTTCCGATCCGCTTCACTTTGGTATTGCGGTCAACGATGTGGAAGCTGCGATTCGATTTGTGAAGGAGCATGCGGATGAGTATCGCGTCGATCCGGGCCGCATCGCGTTGGTAGGCGAATCCGCAGGTGGACACCTCGCCAGTCTGGCCGCGCTGAATGGCGGGCCATCCGTCAGAGCCGTGGTCGCGCTTTATGCGCCGACGAACCTGGTCGCGCTGGCGAAGAATTCGGGCCTGATTCCAGCCGCGATACGGGACCAGTTGCAGGGTACGCCATTCGAAGGTTTGATTATGGCCCGCCTGTCCCAACTTTCACCAATCGAGAAGGTGCGGAGCGGGATGCCGCCGTTTCTTCTGATCCACGGCACGGCCGATGCGATTGTGCCTTTCGAACAATCGCGCGCGATGTGCGAGAGGATGCAATCGGTTGGCGCGGAGTGCGAAGTTTTTCCGGTGCCGGGCGCGGGCCACGGAATCCGGCGGTGGGAATCGTCGCCTTCGATTGAGACGCCGTATAAGCGCGAGATGATCCGGTGGTTGCGGGAGCAACTGGCGGTGAAGCCGGTTCGGGTGCTGTAGTTTAAATCCGTCGCCGGGTTCAATCCCGTCGTGTTGAGACTTTCTCGACACCCCTTTTTGCGGACGGCACGGGCGTCGGCACGAGTGCCGACGCGGCACTCAATAAGTGCGTGCGCCACGCACTACAGGCGACTCTCAATCCTATCGGCTTGAGCGCCCGCGGCCGCGCTTGTAGTCGTCAATTCTCGAAAACTTTTGCTACCGGTACGACCGTCACATCTTCCTTGCGCAGACGTAATGGCCACCGCTCGACGACCTTGTCTTCATCGAGCACGTCCTGCGGCTTGGTTGTGTTGTATTGGATCGGCGTTGGATCGTTCCCTGTCAGCGCGGCGGTTATCGCGTCCGTCTCTTTCGCGACGCCGACGATCTCCAGATTCTCCGATCTCATATGGCGGCGGATCGCTGCGTTCAGGTCTTGCAACGTCAGTTTCGCAAGGGCCGCTTTGATGTACTCGTTGTAGTTCGGGATTCCGTAATATTCGCTGTCGATCGCATAACCGAGCTCGGCCGATTTCGTTTTCGTCAGAATATTGACGTACTTCGAGAGAAATGAGCGGGTCTTTTCGAAGTCGGTTTCGGGTATCCCGTTCTTCACCATCTTGTCCAGTTCAAACAGGGCGAGGCGCAAGGCGAACACTGCATTGGGTTGTTCAACGGGTCGTATCCAGATTTGAAAAATCTGTTGATGGCGCGCAATATTGGCTTCAGGTTCGAAACGGAACATGCCGCGCGGGAAATATTCGAGGTACGCGTAATCTCCGTAGTTCAAGCCGCGCAATTCACGCATCCGCCCAAACAGGCGTCCGCCGCTTTCGCGATGCTGGCCGAGCCAGGATTGCAGGACGAGCAGGGCGGGAAAATCAGGATCGCCCCGCTTCACGTCGATCGGATACCCGAGCGACCATGCGACGGACCTCGTGTCTTTTTGTACCAGAGTGACGTGATTGTGAGCGATGGCGGAAGGTGCAGGCAAGTCGTCGAAGCGGTCGGCCGGACCGGCCGGGAGAGCCGCGAAATCGCGCTTCACACGCGCCAGAAAGTCCGGCGGATAGCCACCGGCAAGGCCGATGATGAGATTGGCCTGAGTATAGTGCTGGCGATAGAACGTTTGTAAGTCGGCGATAGCCATCTTCTGGAGCGCCGACCCGGTGCCGAGATTCTCGTGGCCGTAGGGACGGCCGTTGTAGATGACGTTGTAGAGCTCTTCTTTGCCCAGCTCCTCGTCATTGTTGCCGCGGAGACTGACGCGAAGGGCGTTGATCGAATCGTCACGCACACGCTCGAAGTCATCGGCGCGCCAGCCTGGGTGCAGGATGATGTCGCGCATCAATCCATAAAACTTGTCGAGGTTATCCACGTGCGTCTCGCCGACGAAGGTGGTCATCTCTTTGTCGGAATAGACCTGGACCGAAGTCGCCATGGGATACATGGCGTCGACGATCTGCTTGTAAGTGAGATCTTTTGTGCCGCCCTGGCCGAGAAGTTCGCCGGTCAGATGCGCGAGACCGGGCTTGTCCGCCGGGTCGGAAGCGGAGCCGGTAGTGAAGACGAAGCGCAGCGTGACGAGCGGCGACTTACCGGGTAATAGGACTACGCGCGGTTCCGCGAGCGCGGTTATGGCAGTGATCGCGAACAAGAATAGGCCCCGTTTCATTTTGCACCTGCGTTTTGCGTCAAAGTGGCTGGCGTCAGAGTAACGACGGTCCGGTTCTTTTCGATCAGATATTTCCCGGCCGCTTTACGGATATCTTCGGGAGTCAGTTTGGCATATTCGTCGTAATAGCGATTGATGGTTTCCGGTGTGCGGCGCAAAGCGACATACCGCGCGACGGTGCCGGCGATCGATTCACTATTATTGAGCCGCAGGGCGAATTCGTATCGCAGATGTTCCTTGAGCGCGTCCAGCTTTTTCGCATCGACCGGCGTGGTAGCAAAGCCTTCGGCCGTGGCGACGATTTGCTGTTGGATGGAAGGCAGGTCGGACGCATGCTTTACTCGCGCGAACACACCGAACAATTCCGGATCGATGTTATCGGGCGGCCCGGCGTTCAGGCTGTCGAGCTTCTGCTCTTCAATGACGAGCTTTTGATAGAGCGGCGATGTCTGGCCGAAACCGAGGCGTGAGATAGCGTCGAGCGCCGCCGTTTCCATGGTGTTATCCGTATAAGCGGGCCCGCGGTAATCGACCGAAATCAACGGCAGGGTCTCGGACGGCCAGTCGACATGGGCAGTGCGGGGACCATCCTGCGGCGGCTCGGCGGGAATCGACGGCTTGTAGCTGCCACGCTTCCACGCGCCCCAGCGTTCGTCAACGAGGGAGCGAACGCGCTTCGGATCCACGTCTCCCGCGACGATGATGGTCGTGTATTCGGGGCGGTAGTAGCGATCGAAGAATTGAAGGCTGTAGTCATACTCGCCTGGCATCGCTTCCACATCCTTAAGGAAGCCCATGGTGGTGTGCTGGTAAGTGTGGACCTTGAAGGCCGTGGCGCGAACGGTCTCGTATAACTTCTCGCTCGGGTTCGCACTGTTCTTGTTGTATTCGCCGAGGACAGCGAGCGTTTCGGTCTTGAAGGCGGCGGGATCGACCGACAGGTGTTGAAAGCGGTCGGCTTCCATCGAGAGGATGCGGGGCAGATCTTCTTTGGAAAAAGTGGTGTGGAAGGCCGTCAGGTCATCGCTGGTGTAGGCGTTCGAGGCGGCGCCCGCTTTCTGCAATTCGTTCTGATAGATCTCGGGCGGAAACTCCTTCGTGCCGCGAAACATCAGGTGTTCGAAGAGATGCGCGAAGCCGCTTTTGCCGGGTTCGACTTCATTTCGCGAGCCGGTCCCAACGACGATGTAGAGCGAGACGATGTTGGGATAATCCGTGGGAATCGTAATCAGGCGGAGGCCGTTGGGCAGGTCTTCCTGAACGTACGCGTAAGGGAAAACTTTCGAAGCGGCGAACATGGTTGTCACGGCGCAAAGGCTTAACGCGAGCAAGGCAGTTTTGCGGTATTGCATCTGAATTCAGTGTCTCTCATTTCATGTACATGCCGCCGTTTACGTCGAGCACGTGGCCGGTGATGTAACCGGCTTCGTCGCTGGCAAGGAATTTGACCGCGGCCGCGACATCTTCCGGCTTGCCGATTTGTTTGAGCGGAATGGCTTCGGTAATTTTGGCTTTTTGTTCGTCGGTCAGGGCGCCGGTCATGTCGGTTTCTATGAAGCCGGGGGCCACAGCGTTTACGGTGACGCTTCGCGACGCAAGCTCGTGGGCTAGGGATTTGGTTAGTCCGATGAGCCCGGCTTTGGCGGCGCAGTAGTTGGCCTGCCCGGCGTTTCCGGCTTCGGCGACCACGGAGGTGATGTTGACGATGCGGCCCCAGCGTTCGCGAATCATGGGAGAGATCACTTGCTGGATGCAAAAGAAGGAGCCGGAGAGATTGGTTTGGAGGACGGCATCCCAGTCGTCGCGTTTCATGCGGAGAGCAAGACCGTCGCGAGTGACTCCGGCGTTGTTAACCAGGATATCGATGCGTCCGAAATCTTTGGCGGCTTTGGAGAAAGCTTCTTTGATGGAATCCTGCGAGCTGAGATCGATGGGGACGACGAAGACTTCGCCGCCCGTTTGGCGGATTTCAGCGGCGACTTGTTCGAGTTTATCGAGTTGGCGCGCGGCCAGGACGACCTTCGTGCCGGTGGAAGAGAGAGCTATGGCGCAGGCTCGCCCGATACCCCGGCTGGCGCCGGTTATAAATGCAATCCGAGTAGACATGGTGAACCTGCAATCATATCGTCCACAGACTGAAGTCTGTGCCACCATCCACCGACTAAAGTCTGTGCTACCAGGAAAATGCGGGGCGCCCCACTGCCAGTTTGGTCTCGCGGCGGACGTGGGACGCAGTCGTGATGGTCTACTTGTCCTCCGATAAGGTGACCGTGCGTCTTCGCACAGGGCCACGCGGCCGCACCTATATCGGGAGCGCCTGCCGCCCATTGTTCTGACTTTCTACCACGCAGAGCCTCGAGGACTGCACAACTTAGTGCCCAGGTGCATCATGGGTACGACCTGGTTCTCGATTGCAAGTTAACATTCACTCTTTGGGAGCCGGATGACGGCGTGTTTCAAAGTATGCGTAAGTTATTGATATCGGGCGCACTATAATTATTCTTCACCTTCGTGACCCCCTGAAATGGCATACGACGACCTCCGCGACTTCATCCGCGCCCTCGAAAAGAAGAAAGAACTCAAGCGGATATCCTTTGAAGTAGATCCGAAACTCGAAATCACGGAGTTTGCGGACCGTTCCGTGAAAAACGGCGGTCCTGCACTGCTGTTTGAGAATCCCAAAGGCTCGAAGATTCCGGTGCTGATCAACAGCTTTGCGAGCATGCGGCGGATGGAGATTGCGCTTGAGGTGGATTCAGTCGACGAAGTCGCCGGACGCATCAGCGAGTATCTCGAGATGCGGATGCCGGAAGGGCTCTTCAATAAGCTCAAGATGCTGCCTAAACTGGCGGAGATCGGGGCGTTCTTTCCGAAGATCGTTTCAAAAGGGCCTTGCCAGGAGGTCATCAAAACCGAAGGCTTCTCGCTTTATGACTATCCGATCCTGACCTGCTGGCCCGACGATGGCGGCCCGTTCGTGACATTGCCGATGGTGTTTTCGCGCAATCCGGATACAGGGAAGCGTAACTGCGGCATGTACCGGCTGCAGGTTTTCGACGAACGCACGACGGGCATGCACTGGCAGACTCACAAGCAGGGCGCCGAGCATTACCGGCGGCGGCAGGCCGAGGGCAAGTCCACGAGCATGGATGTTGCGGTTGCGATCGGATCCGATCCCGCGACGATGTACTCGGCGATCCTGCCTTTGCCGCCCGATCTGGACGAGATGATGATCGCCGGGTTCCTGCGCGGGAGCCCGGTCGAGATGGTGAAGTGCCATACGATCGATCTCGAAGTTCCGGCGAATGCCGAGATCGTTCTGGAAGGTTACGTGGAGCTTGGGGAGCTGCGCACGGAGGGCCCGTTCGGCGATCACACGGGATATTATTCGCTGGCCGATCAGTATCCGGTCTTCCATGTCACGTGCATCACGCAGCGGAAGGAACCCATTTACGCGACCACGATTGTGGGACCGCCGCCCATGGAGGATTTCTATATGGGCAAGGCGATCGAACGCATTTTTCTGCCCCTGATGCGGATGCAGATCCCGGAAGTGCGCGATATGTGCATGCCGGCCGAGGGCATCTTCCATAACCTGATGTTGATTTCGATTCGCAAGTCTTATCCGGGTCACGCGCGTAAAGTCATGAGCGCGATTTGGGGACTGGGCCAGGCGATGTTCACGAAATGCATCGTGGTGGTCGATGAAGATGTGGATGTGCAGAACCTCAGCGAGGTGGCCTGGAGAGCGCTGAATAATATCGATCCGGAACGGGATATACAGTTCACGATGGGTCCGATCGATTCGCTCGATCATGCAAGCCGGCTCATTAACTACGGGAGCAAGATGGGCGTCGATGCCACGCGGAAATGGCCGAGCGAAGGGTTTACGCGGCCCTGGCCGGAGGTGCTCCGGATGTCTCCCGAGGTGAAGCAGAGAGTGGACGCGCTATGGAAAAAGGCCGGTTTGTAGCGCGAGTCTACGCGCACCACACTGGTGCAGTCCTGGTATGCTGAGACTATGGCAACGAGGAGAAAGGCTGCGCCGGCAAGATCCGTTCGGCAAAGCGTCACGATACCGGCAAACCTTGCGGCAGATGTGCGACGCGTTGCGAAGGACCGGCACCTGACGATGAGCCGGGCACTGGTTGCCCTGGCCGAACGCGGAGTCCGCGCCGAAGCTGAAGCGAAGGAGCAACTTAAGGCCGCCTACCGCAACTTTGTTGAGGAAGCGGAACCGAACCGTAAGAATGAGGCCGGGCGGGATCTGATTCGCGCAATCTTCGGGAAGGATTCGATTGCCGAAGATTCAGTTCTCTGATCTTCCCCGTGATGTATGGCATCACTTGCTGCAAAGAGTCGACGAACGGCGCATCTCGGTCGGCGATCTTCTTTCTCTTCAGGCTTGGGTGCGCACAGGCCCGGTGGCTCCTGAGGGCGACTGTACAAGGACTTTGGCTCATTCATTCTGTGCGGTTCCGGAAAGTTTCCCAGGACTGTCCTCAGGAAGGGCATGAAGCCATTCGGAGATTCAATCGAATGATCGTGGTACGCCCGCAATCATTGAGGATCTGTCGGTTGACTGATGGCTACCACATGTCAAAAACGCGCGGGATAAATATCGCTCAATCAATAATCTGCTGCGCATCGCTGGGCGCTCGAATGCGAAAATACCGGACTTTACGGCCGGGAAAACGATGACATAACCGCGCAGTCGAGCGGACCTTGAGAACGCTGGCGGCGAGAGGCCAGCGTGCTTAACCAAAACGGTAATTGCCGTGCGCCGTGCCGCGATGGATAATAATAAAGCAGACGCCATGAAATGCCCTAATTTCGTTGGCTATTTTTTCCTGGTATCTTTTACTCTGGCCGCACAGACTCCCCTGCCAGATATCTCGAAGCTCACCATCCAGCAGGCTCAGGAAAAAATTGGAGAACTAGAAAAAGAAATCTCGGATGCGCTTGCGTCAATGCCTGCGTTGCCGCCGAGGGATCAGTTTGAGTCGACTTCAGACTATAACAAGCGCAATCAGCCCTGGCTTGATATGGAAGACCAGCGTGTGAAGCCAATGCGAGTGGCGCAGGAGCAGCTTAAGCAACAGCTTTACCTCGACAGCAGCGTGAATTCGGCGTTTGTCAGCTACGACGCCGATGCCGAAGTGATGACCGCCAATATCAATGGGGGAAGCTGTAGTTTCAAAATCCCGAAGGCCTCTGCGAGAGAAATGCGCGATTCATGGAGCGGTGTTTCTTTTGTGCATAACTTGGCTGAAGGTGGTGGGCCAGTCGCGAACCGCGCCTCAAATTCCACCCGCAACCCAACCCAACCCGCCATGGCGTTGGTGTGGGGGAGTCAGCTTTATTTTGGCTTCGGCGGTAGTTCCCCGCCGTCGGTAATTTCCAAGGTCGATCCGCAATACCCCGGGGCTAACGGGCCCGTCACGCTGTCCGTCGTGGTCAACGGGGATGGGAAGCCGGGGGATATCAAAGTCGTCAAGAGCGGTGGTACGGGTGCCGACGAAGAAGCCATCAAGACAGTTCAGCAGTGGCGCTTCAAGCCCGGTCGGAACAATTGTATGCCTGCGAAGGTTCGAGCAACGATTGGAATCAACTTCCGGAAGTGAATTAGAACCAAATAATCCCCCTTAGCGTATTTCCCGCCTTGCATTCAGGCGAAGATCAGCCGCCTGCCCCGCGGCGCTGGAATCGGGCTACCGAATTCCTTCGCCGTGTCAAGCCAAAGATCGACAGCCGCCTGCGCATTCCGTAGCGCACCCTCCTGGGTTGGGCCGTGCGCCATGCATCCGGGAAGCTCGGGAACATCCGCGACAAAGGCGTCGTCCTCGTTGCTCCAGTAGATGATCACTTCGTATTTCATTCCTCCTCCACGAGATGATTCCTCAGAATCACCGCTCGCACCTGACGAACCTGGTATGGCTTGGCTCCGCGGCCGTCACGCTGCAGGTTAATCATTTCCTCCACACCCGCCCTGCGAAAGACGTGGTGGCTGCCTTTCACCCGCTTCTCGAATCCGAGCTTTTCCAGGAGGGAACAGAATTAGTCAAAACGGATAGTCGCATCTGAGGTGCCGCTGAGCAGTCAGCTGAGCGTCTTATCGGCACCCACCACGCTATTCTATCGCGGCGTGCTCAACTTTCGATGCCCATCTGAGTCAGGCGGTAGCGCAGTGCATTACGGGTTAGCCCGAGGATGCGGGCGGCCTGGCTTTTGTTTCCATTGGCCTGTTTTAATGCGTTCTTGATCAACTCCTGCTCCCAGGCATCGAGACTCATCCCTTCGGGCAACGCCAACTCGCCGGCTACGGGGCGTGCTCGCAGGTTCATATCGAGACGTATATCGTCCGCATTCAGTTGCTCGCCCGAAGCCATTACGATGCTTCGTTCGATGACATTCTCCAGTTCCCGGACATTGCCCGGCCAGGAGTAGCTCATCAGCTTGTCGATGGCAGCGTCCGTGATGCCGTGCACGCGGCCGCCGGTATCCGGCGCAAGCTTTTCAACAAAGTGCCTCGCGAGATACGGAATATCTTCCTTGCGTTCCCGCAGAGGCGGAATCTCGATCGGCACCACATTCAACCGGTAGTAGAGATCTTCGCGGAAGGTGCCATCTTCGAGCGCGACCCGCAGATCCCGATTGGTGGCCGCGATCACGCGCACGTCGATGTGAAGGGTTTTGTTGCTGCCGAGGCGCTCGAACTCGCGCTCCTGCAAAACGCGCAGCAGTTTGATCTGAATGTTCGCGGGCACGTCGCCGATTTCATCCAGCATCACGGTGCCGGTATCCGCCTGTTCAAACTTGCCCGGCTTCGAGATGTTCGCGCCGGTGAATGCGCCTTTCTCGTAGCCGAAGAGCTCGCTCTCCATCAGGTTCTCGGGCAGGGCGGTGCAGTTGATTTTGACGAAAGGGCGGTCCTTTCGCGGCGAATGGAAATGGATGGCGCGCGCGATCAAATCCTTGCCGACACCACTTTCGCCCGCCAGGAGGACGGTGGCCCGCGAGGGCGCGACGCGCATGACGGTCGCGAAAATCTGCTGCATTCCGGGACTGCGCCCGACGATGTTATCCCACCGGTATTTACGCCCGAGCTCCTCTTTAAGTTGCCGGTTCTCCTCGCGCAGATTACGGATTTCGAGCGCTTTGCTCACCACCGCGATCAATTGATCGAGCGAGAACGGTTTCAGAAGGAAATCAGCGGCACCGGCTTTCATTGCTTCCACCGCGTTTTCCACGGTCCCGTAAGCCGTCATCACAATCACGGGCACATGCGAATCCATGCGCCGAATGATCTGGAGCATCTCGAAGCCGGTCATGCCGGGAAGCTTGAAATCCGTCAGGATCAGGTCGGCGCGATCGATCAGCGGCAGCGCTTCTTCTGCGGTGGATGCTTTCTCGACCTCGAAGCCCGAATCCACCAACTGGAGCTCGAGGATGCGGCGCAGCTTGTCTTCGTCTTCGACTACCAGGACTCTTCTTTTCATGATTGGCTTGGATGGATCGGCAAACAGACGCGGAATGTGCTGCCTTTACCTGGTTCGCTTTCGACCGACATTTTACCGCCATGCCCATCGACGATTTTCGCCACGATCGCGAGGCCGAGCCCAACTCCCGACTGTTTCGTAGTCACGAAGGGATTGAAGATGGTCTCGATCTGATCTGGCGGGATGCCGCAACCGCGATCGATCACGCTTACTTCGGCCTGGCCATTGTCTTCGCGGGTGCGGACGGTGATGGAGGCGCCGGGCAAAGAAGCCTCAGCTGCATTCGAGATCAGATTCAGGAAAACCTGTTCCATTAGCTCCGGATCGATCGGGATAGGGGGAAGGGCGGCATAGTCCCGAACCACTTCGGCCCCGGCTCGCTTGATTGCGCGATCAATGACCTCCGCGACATTCGTCAGTTCCCGTTTCGGCTCGAGCGGCCTGGCGAAATCCAGAAAGCGCGTGACCAGCGAGTTCGTGCGGTCGACTTCGGTGCTGATGATCTCTCCGAGTTCTTTCGCCAGCGCGATGGAGCCGGCGTCGTTGCGGGATGCGGACCGCGCGAGCAGGTCGGCCGATCCTTTGATGCTGCCCAGCGGATTGCGCAGTTCGTGGGCGAGGCCGGCGGAGAGTTGTCCGAGAGCCGCGAGGCGGTCGGAGCGGCGGATCGCGGCTTCGGCGGCCACGAGATTTCGATTCGCCTCGGCGAGTTGCTCGGCGGTGGATTTGTAGCGCGCGGATTGCGTGCGGATCGCTTCGCCGAGCGAGTTCACCAGCACGGCGGCCACTGCGGGAAGCAGGCAGCGGATGGCGAGCAGATGAACGGCTTCCGGATCGGTCCGCCACTGGCTCCAGCCTTCGTAGAAAAGGAAAGAGAGATAGGCGCCGATGGCCGCGAAAGTACTGAGCAGCGTGCTGGATAATCCGAGAAAGCTGGCCGCCGAAACAATAGGGAGCAGAAGGACCAGGAAGTAAGGGCTTTCGATGGCCCCGGTGATGCCGAGAAGAAGAAAGCCGAGGATGAGTTGGAGAATGACCGAAGTTGCGCGTGCCCAGCCTATATCGAGAAGAGGGACGTGCCCTTCGATCAGTTGCAGCACGGCGAGCCCGCTCAGCAGCCACATTTCCGACACCGTGTGGGTGAGAAAAATCAGCGCGCCGAACATCAGGGCGAGCAGGATGTCCTGAGTACGGATTTCGAATCGGGAGTGCGGAATCGGGGCGTCGAGAGTCATGAGGGCCGATTAACCATTGTCCTTAAAAGCTGCGTCCGTGTGAGACGATGTGGAATCGCGAGTTGAAAACAAAAAGACATGTCCGATTGGAAAACCCATGGCATTCGCGTCGTGCGCGCGGGCGAACTGGATGGCAATACGCCGCAGACTCCCGGGATGACGCGCGCTGCCGCGATCACTCATGCGCGCGCCGGCGCGGAGAAGCTCTGGGCGGGAACGGTTGTAGTGGCGCCTTCGGCCCGCACCGGTGCGCACCATCACGGCGAACTCGAGACGGTGCTCTACATCGTGAAAGGCCGGGCGCGATTCCGCTGGGGCGATCATCTGGAATTTTCCGAAGAGGCCGGGCCGGGCGATTTTATTTTCGTCCCGCCCTGGGTGCCTCATCAGGAAATGAATGCGGGCGACGATGAACCGGTGGAGGCCGTGGTGGTGCGCAGCGGGCAGGAGCCGGTGGTGGTGAATCTCGATATAGCGGAAGCCAACACGTTTCCGGTCCCGTTTCATCCGCGTCCGGACGAGACACGGTGACGCTGTTCTACCTGGTTCTCGCGGGACTGCTCGCCGGATTTGTAAATGCGCTCGCGGGTGGCGGCACGTTTGTTATCTTTCCGGCGCTGCTTTTTGCGGGCGTTGCTTCGGTGAAGGCGAACGCTACGGCATCGCTCGTTGTGGTTCCAGGAGGCATAGCGATTGCGTGGGTATATCGGCGGACGCTTGTCGGGCAGCCGGCCTGGTTCTGCAGTTGTTGACCGTCAGCCTCGCAGGGTCGCTTGTAGGCAGCCTGCTGCTTCTGAATACGGCGAATGCAACATTTTCAACTCTGGTGCCGTGGCTGCTGCTGATCGCAGCAGCCGTTTTTACCGCCGCTCCGTGGCTGCGCAGCGCTGCGTCGAAAGCGGCAGGGCACAAATCGACGCCGGCGCTGTTCGTGGGCCAGTTCATCGTAACAGTCTATGGCGGATATTTCGGCGCGGGCATGGGGGTGATCATGATCGCCCTTTTCCTGGCCGCCGGGAATATGGACATCCATGCCGCCAGCGGCATCCGCGTGATCTGCGCAACGTCGGTAAATCTTCTGGCGACTTTGCTTTGTCGCATTCCGGGGAGCGATTGAGTGGAAACCCGGAATTCCGATGCTAGTTGCCACAATCAGCGGAGGCTACGTGGGCGCGCGCCTGGTGCGGCGGATGAACGACAAGACCGCGCGCAACGCCATCCTGGTTTATGCGTGGGTATTAACTGTCTACTTCTTCATTCGTAGCACAGGCTTCAGCCTGTGATCGCCGGCACTCGAGTGAGGCCACTCCCGGGGATCTTGTACCAGACCCGCCCTCACCGGATTACGCTCGATGTAAAGTTTTACGCTCTCGAACTTGTCAGAATGGCGCATCCAGTGGTCGAAGGACTCGTCCTGCCAGAATGCGTGGCCCGTTCTTCCGAGTAACAGGTTCGCCTGACGCGAAGATCTGCCTTTAACGCTTCGGGTAATCGTTACCAGTTCGCTCCAGGGTGTCAGCAGTACGTGAACGTGGTTTGGCATCACAACAAAGGCGTGTAGTTGGTAATTTGTATCGTTGCCGTCGAGGAGTTGAGTGACCACACACTCCGCGACCGCTGGCCTCTCCAGCCAACGCAACGCAGGGTCGGCCAGGCACCAGGTAACGAATAGCACTGCTCCCGGCGGATGCCAGTGTGGCAGGTTCCGTCTGTACATCGCAATGAAGAAGTTGGGAGAGCAGGAGATTTTCTCTGGTTTGAAGCAAAGATCCACAGGCTGAAGCCTGTGCTACCAGGGCCACCGTTTACAATCGCATCAGTGCGCCGCATCCTGTTCGTGGTGAATGTTTTGATCGCGATCGCCCTGATTGCGGCGGGAGCTGTTTTCTATTGGTTTTTGTACCGCGCGCTGCCCAAAACCTCGGGTACGATCGAGGCGCTGGTGACCCAACCGGTAGAGGTAGACCGCGATCGCCTCGGCGTTCCCCACATCAAAGCGCGCACCGTCGACGACGCCTGGTTCGTCGAGGGCTACACAGCGGCCGAAGATCGCATGTTCCAGATGGACGGCCTGCGTCGGCTGGCGGCGGGCGAACTTTCCGAGATCGTCGGGCCGTCGACGCTCGAATCGGATCGCGAGGCGCGCCGGATGCGCATGCGGCGCATCGCCGAACAGATCTACGTTGAGATGGCGCCAGCCGAGAAGGCCGCGATGGAGGCTTACGCGCGGGGCGTGAACGCCTATATCGTGTCGCACCGAGGCCGCTATGGGGTGGAGTTCACACTGATCGGCTACGATCCGCGGCCCTGGAGCGTGGTCGATTCGCTGCTCTGCGGCCTGCAGATGTTCCGCACTCTCACGAGCGACTGGCGAAACAAGCTCATCAAACAGCAGATGCTGCGCGGCGGCGAACCGGACAAAGTGAACTTTCTGTTTCCGTACCGCACCGGCGCCGAGTTTATGCCGGGCGGCGACGAACATCCGGGCTCGAATGCGTGGGCGGTTTCCGGAGCGCATTCGGCATCGGGAAAACCTCTGCTGTCGAGCGATATGCATCTCGAGTTCAGCCTTCCCGGCATCTGGCATATGGAACACCTCGAAGCGCCGGGGATGAATGTATCGGGGGTCTCGCTGCCGGGCATGCCGGGAATTGTTTCCGGGCACAACGATCGCATCGCGTGGGGCGAAACCAATCTCGGCTTCGACGTGCAGGATCTGTATATCGAGAAGATCGATCTGCGCACTGGCCAGTACCTGTTCGAGAACAAGATCGAGCGGGCGCGCCAGGAACGGGAGTTGATCGCCGTCAAAGGCCGGGGCATCGAAGAGTTGACCACATGGGTGACACGCCATGGCCCGGTTTTTCAGATCGGGAATGGCGAGGTGACCACGCTCCGCTGGGTGGTTGCCGAACCCGGCGTCTTCCAGGATGTCTTCCTCGACATCGACCGGGCGCGCAACTGGGACGACTTCAAGGGCGCGATCTCGCGCTACGGCGGCCCGAGCCAGAGCTTCGTTTACGCGGATGTGGATGGCAACATCGGCTACCAGGCCGGCGGCAAATTGCCGATCCGCCGCGATTACCTGGGCGACGTTCCCGTGGATGGGTCTTCCGGGAAATACGAATGGGATGGATACATTCCATTCGATCAATTACCGCAGGCGTACAATCCGCCCGACGGGTTTGTCATCACGGCAAATCAGAATCCGTTTCCCGCCGATTATCCCTTCCATGTGAGCGGCGTGTTTGCCGCGCCTTACCGATCCCGGCAGATTCGCGACATGTTGCGGGCGAGCGGCAACAAACTGAAGCCGGAAGACAATCTGCGCATCCAGAAAGACGTTTACAGCGGTTTCGACCGGTTTCTCGGGCGGCAAATCGCTGCTGCTTACCAGGGCCGAAAAGGGACGAGTAAGATCTTTGACGCCGCCGTGGCGATGCTGCCGGCGTGGGACGGGCAGATGGACGAAGGGCGTCCCGAACCGCTGATTACGACCTTGACTTATCAGTACCTTCGGAAGGCGATTGCGGAGCGCGCTTCGCCCGGCGGCGGGGAACTTTACGATGTGCCGATCGCGCCCGCGGTAGTGGAACGCATCCTGCGGGAGCACCCGGCGGGATGGTTCGGCGACTACAACGAACTGTTATTGCGCTGTTTCGCCGACGGCATGGAGGAAGGGCAGCGAATGCAGGGCGCCGATCCCACGCGGTGGAAGTGGGGCAGATACAGGTTCCTCATCGCGAATAACCCGGTCGTAAGGCGCATACCGGTGGTGGGCAAGTATTTCAATATCGGCCCCGTGCCCATGAGCGGCAGCGCGACGACGGTCAAGCAGACGACGGCGAGGCTGGCACCTTCCGAGCGGATGAACGCCTCACCGGGGGATTGGGACGCTTCGCTGATGAACCTGCCGATCGGAGAGTCCGGCCACATTGCGTCCCGCCATTACAATGACGAGTGGGGAGCCTACTATAACGGTACGAGTTTTCCGATGCAGTTCAATCACGTGGACGTGAAGAGTACCGTCAGATTTGTGCCCAAAAAGCAGGAGACTGATTCGGGCTCAAGGTAAAGTACAGGAAACGCGACTCGAAGTCGCGCCTCCCCGATTCCACATGAAGGGGCAAAAAAATAGCCGAGGCCGCGAATGGGCCCCGGCCTTCGGCTCAGGAAAAACGAAAAACTATTTCTTGTCTTTCTTGGGCTTCTTCGTTTCTTTCTTCTGGTTCATGCCTTTGGCCATCGATTGATCTCCCTTCGATCAGATTAGCGCTTTTTCCCGATCTTGTGGCGACTAAATTGTGTGGTCTTCGACAGGCGTCAGGCTTTTCGGCTGCGAACAAACTCCGCTGCCGCATCCACACCCTGCGTTACTTTAATCTGCTGGAATTTGTCCAGCGCATTCCGCACCGCTTTCTGCCTGGAAGCAACAGCAGTCGCAGCGGCACCGGCAGACTTCTTTTCGGGAACGACTCTCTGACTCACCCGTTTGTCGATTTCGCGATTCCTTGCAATGCGGTCGGCCAAACGCTCCGCAGGCGTCATTTCCGGCCACGGTTTGCTAATTTCATCTCGACTCATATACCTATTGTAGGAGATGGGCTGAGCCGGAGGAAGTTAACTTCGATTAAATCGCGGTTTTACTTCGTCTCGGGCAGCTCGAAAACATAGAGCGCATTGCCGCCGGGCTGGTAGTGAACATCGGGCGCAATGGTCGCCGGAACCTGCCGGGGACTGCCGCCGCCGAGTCCCGTTGTTACCGCGATGTACTGTTTTCCATCGATGCTGAACGAGACCGGGAAGCCTTGTACGGACGTGCCGAGCCGGGTCTTCCAAAGCACGGCGCCCGTCTTAACGTCCACTGCCTGAAACGTTCGATCGAGATCGCCCACAAACGCAATGCCGCTGGCCGTTGACAATACCGCGGTCAGGAACGGAGCGCGTTGTTTAATGGACCAGAGCTCCTTCATCGTCGTTACATCGAAGGCGGCCAGCTTGCCGACATTGCCGTTGGTGCCGGGCATTTCAAAAAAACGCCGGTTTGCCGACGTGCCGCCGGAGCCTTCCTTGAAATCGACATTGCGGCCGAACATTTCCATGCAGCTCTGGCTGAGGGGAATGATGAGCCGGTTGGTGGGCGGGTTATAGCTCATGGCCTGCCAGTTATGCCCGCCTTCCGTGCTGGGGCATGCCTGCACCCATTCCTCTTTCTTCTGCTCCACGATTTCATTGCGGTAATGAACCAGGCCGGTCTCGGGATCGATGTGGTCGAAGACGTTCTGAAAGACCGCTTCATGGTAGCCGAGGAACTTTCCGTTCGTCCGGTCGAGCTTCCAGAGAATACCGGCTTTGCCGATTGTGAACACCAGCTTCTGCCCGCCCGAGTCCACCAAAACACGCTCGAAAACCTCGTCCTGATCGAGGGATTCCCCCGGTATGTGCTGGAAATGCCAGTTGAGCTTTCCGGTATCGGCGTTGAGGGCCAGAGTGGAACTGGTATAAAGCGCGGTGTCGGAATTCGAAGCGCCCCGGCTGGCGCGCATCCACGGCTTCGGCTGGGCCACGCCCCAGTAAGTGAGATTGAGTTCGGGATCGTAACTGCCCGTGATCCAGGTGTCGCCGCCCGCCCGTAACAGATCGGAAAGCTTGCCCCAGGTATCGCCGCCCGGGTCGCTCTGGCGCGCAACGGTGTTGAACTTCCAGGCTTGTTTGCCGGTCGCGGCATCCCAGGCGCTGATGAAACAGGCGCCACCTTCTTTATAGCGATCGCATCCGCCCAGGCCTTCGATGAGCTTGCCGTGAACCACGATCGGTCCGCTCGAGTTCGCGTAACCTTTCGATTTATCCGCGATCTCCGAGTCCCACTCTTTTTTCCCGGTACGCGCATCGAGCGCGACCATGCGAGCATCGGTGGTGGCGAGGAACACCTTGTCCCCATAGAGTGCCAGGCTGCGCATCGCGCCCAGGCCGGTGGAGAGCGCGGGTCCCACGCGGTTTTCCCAGATCAGATTGCCCGTGCGACCGTCGAGAGCCTGCACGATGTTGCCCGGGTTGACGAGGAAGATAGTCCCGTTATGCACGATCGGCGTGGGCTCATTCGCGCCGCCTTCCGTCATTTCCCAAGCCCATGCCAGCCGCAGGTTCTTCACATTCGCGGGGGTGATCTGATT
>JBEKTF010000112.1:0-31170 GCA_049516355.1 Bryobacteraceae bacterium
TCTTGGTTCGAAAAGGTTGATTTCACAGGCAAGAGCGGGTCCGGGGGCCCCGCGCAGACCCGGGGGTCCGCCCCACAAATCGAAAAACGAGTGGCATTGGGCTGAAGCCCGTACCCACCTGGATATACGCCAAGCGGATTACTCGGGAAGGCCGGGCATGGGAACCGGCTCGGGTTCGGGATCCTGGTCGGGATCGGGCATGGGATGCGGGTGGGGCTCCGGCTCGTGGGGGCCCTCGTCCTCCAGGCGGATCTCACAATCGCAGCAATCGCTGCAGGCTCCGCACTTTTGGCAAAGATGATTGGCGCACGTATCCTTGGTGCATTTCACGCAAATACGGGTGGATTGTTCTTCGCAGATACTGCAGACAAATGGCATGGCGGTAGTCATAAGGGAGTGGTCGTTATTGGGTACGGCGGTTCGTTTTCGACGGATCCGCAACAGGCTGCCGCGAGAGAGTTGCCCGGCAGCGCTGGGCTTCGCGATCCACGACAGCGAACTGCTGATCTTTCGCATTGGCCAATTCGAGAACGTACTGCTCAAGACGGTCAAGCTGCGACTGATCTTCGGCTGCAACCGATTCGATGAGTTCGGCGAGCGCCGGATTCTGGTAGCGGCGCAGGCCGCCCATAAGCGAATCCAGCGCCTGATGAGACGCCTGCACGCGGAAGAGGGCCTTCATACATTCGGTCATCTGATCCGGATGCTGCGCGAGAGCCGACATGTCGCTCTGGATGGCACGGAGTTGTTCGAGGGTCGAGTTCCATTGCACCACGTAGGTATCGGGCGCGCCTTTCGCCACCCAGTCGTTCGGGTGGAGTTGCTGGAGCATGGGCTCGATCTTTGAAGCATGCAGTGAGATTCCGTTGAAGACGGCCACGATCTCCGTGTCGGTCATTGCGGGCGGCGCGACAGGCTGCTGAGAGAAAGCAGCGCCGGAGAGCAAAAGCAGCGCGAGAAAAAGTCGCATTTGCTTCAAGGCTCTCACCGGAACGGGTCTCAGCGCAAGCGGGGCCTGAAAACCAGCGAGGTCTTCGACTTCAAGGAGATCAGCCCTAATTCGCGGTCACGATCAGATAGAACGTGTTCGACACGCCGCCTGCCGAGCCCGGTTGCACGACCGCCAAAGGATAAGTTCCCGGCTTTTTCAAGAGTCCGGAGGGGATTGAGACCCGGAGTTCTCCCTCGGCGGGCGATTTCGCGGGAACCAGGTGGTCGTTGAGCAGCACGAGGCTATCCTTCGAAAAATTCTCTCCGGTAATGGTGAGTTCCGAAGCATTCTTCTGGTTGGTCGTCACCCATTCCGGTGAAATTTCGTCGATGAAGGGAATGTGCATGAGCGTATTTGGATAACCAGGCAGCGGGTCGATCATCGCGCCGGGCCGGGGCAGTATGTCCTGCCATTTCGCCAATCCCTCGCGATCGACCACCGACCCGCCTTGCACGATCTTGAAGATATCGGTGGTGGCCGACAAATCGTCCAGCGGATTTCGATTCAGCACCAGAAGGTCAGCCCGTTTGCCGGCTTCCACGGTGCCGAATTCTTTGCTCTTGCCCCAGGCTTCCGCGCCCCAGCTGGTCGCCGCCTGGATCACCTGCATGGGCGTCAATCCTACTTCGCCGAGCATCCGCATCTCGAGGTGAAGCGCCAGTCCCGGAGTGCCGGATCCGGCTCCCGCGCCGGTATCGTCTCCCGCGATCACTTTTCCGCCCTGATCGACCAACTCCTTCACAAACAGGCCCGCTCGCCTGTAGCCCTCCTGCACGTCCGGGCCTTGCGCTCCCCGCCCTGCCCGAAACACAGCTGTGAACCGCCCCCGGCCCAGCGATTCCGGATAATTCGCCACAATGGGGCCGCTCAGGAACGCGGTGTTGAGGCGGTCGAACTCGTCCAGATATTTGCTGCCGTTCTTGAACTGAGACCCGAGCGTCGGGTTCAGGAACATTTTGGTCTGCACCATCTTCTGGATCAGAGGAGGATACTTGCTGGTATCGAGAAGGTGCCACGCCTGGACGTTTTCACCCTTCGCGATGCGATCCCGTATTTCCTTCGGCGCGGTCGCCTTTATCAGACCGAACAGATGCACATGGACGTCGATGCCCGTGTCGAGAATCTCGTCCGTCCCGGTGAATAACCCCTGGCGGGTGGAAGCGGACGTGTAGTGGGCAAAGACGGGAAGACCCGCCCGATGGGCCGCCGCGGCGGTGATCTTCATGAGCGCCGGATCCATCCGGGTATACAGCTTGACCGCATCCACACCCTGCTTCTTTACTTCCGCGACCGCTTTGTTGGCCGATGCTTCGTCCGTAACGTAGACACGGGCGCTGTTTCCCAGCAGGAAAGTCTGGAAGCCCCGCAACTCTCCCGTGACCATGGGATCCTCCGGCTTCAGCGGCGGATCGAACTTCGAGCCCGCGGCCATCAGATAAGGACCTGCCATTCGTCCTTTCGCGATCGCCTCTCTGTAGGCCAGCGTCCATCCAGTGGGATTTCCCAGATCGCCCATCGACGTGACGCCCCAATAGAGGTACATGGGCGCAAGGTAATTGCGGATATGGACGTGCGAATCCACCAGTCCCGGCATGATGGTCTTGCCGGAGGCGTCGATCACCGTGGCATCGCCGGGAATAGTCACGGAACCCTCCGCGCCAACGGCCTGGATCTTGCCGTTGGAGATCAGCACGACCGAATTGGCGACCGGAGCGCGCCCTGTTCCGTCAATCAGCAAACCTCCGCGCAGGGCCAGCGTCTTCGCCGGCTGGTTCTGGGCAAACGCCCAAAAGGTCACCAGCAGGACACCCAACAGAGAAAAAGTCAGTGTCTTTCTCATCGATATCTCCCCGCGCTGAGGCTATTCATCTATTTGCTGGTCTTTCCGGTTTCGCGCTCATCAGGCGTCACATTCCCAATCAGGTGCTTGACGTCGAGGTTACCTTCCTGGCAAATATATTCCAGAGGCGTGATTCCCGCCTCCCAGCGAACGTTCCAGCTGGTCGTCCACGGTTTGGTATACGCCCCCGGATCGTCGATCGTAGCCTCGTAATGAAGCGTATTCTCATCTGTGCGTGTATAGCGCTCAATGACGTGCATTTTTTCAGTATGCGGATGGCCGGCGGCATCCAGCCAGCTCTTATCGTTGAAGCCGATGACGTCAACGACCATCGTGTCGCCCTCCCAATGGCCGATCGACTCGCCCAAGTACGTGGGGTAATCCGTCGCGTCACTGGAGTGCTTGCGCCCGTCGGTATAGACGATGCGCCACATATGCGCGCCGCCCTCGTAGACAAAGATGAGGCGGTCGGGTAACTGGTAGATCTGGAACGGGAACGGTGTCGCCATCATGCGCGGGATACCGGGCGGCAGGCACTGGGCTTCGGGATCGTCCTTCGAAAGGGTCTGTTCGCGCTGGTCATAGACCTTCTTCGCCCAGGGCTGGAAGGGCACATCGATTTCCTTATCGACCAGCCTCGGCCCCCCGAGCCCATAACCGGCCTTCCGGTTTGCGATTTGCGTGTCGATGTTGCCTGGATCGCCCCCTCCAGTCCCCGCAATATCGTCAATGACCGTGGGAGACCAGGCTCCTTTTCCATTACCCAGGTCGGGATGTCCGTCGGCCAGGCGGGGAGTGGGGCGGGCCGGGGCCTTCGCCGCCGCTTTGCGGGCACCGCCCGGCGGCTGTTGGCCAGCGGCGGGCACAGGGGCGAAACACCAGACAGCAACTCCGATAGCTGCCATCGCGATCGAATGGACGACATCATTTCTCATGCAGATAACTCCTCATCAACTATCGACTGCCTCGTGCAGCAATCCAACGGTACTAAAAAACATACTTCATGGCAAACTGCAGGATGCGAGGGTCCCCGGCCGTAGTAATTTTGCCAAACAGCGCACTGGTGAGCGTGGCAGTCGGCGCGCCCAAATTCACCAGATTGGGAAGATTGAAAGCCTCCGCGCGAAACTGGATTACCTGCTTCTCGTGAACGGCGAAACTACGCGACACGGCGACGTTAGCGACCACTTGCCCGGGAGCGCGAAGACTGTCTCTTCCGGCGGTCCCGTACGCTCCGGGACCGTTGGCAACGAAGCAGGAACGGTTGAACCACTCCGCCGGGGTCGGATTCGTCAAGCCCGGACTGCAGATCACGTTGGGCCGCTGGGTTGTAGCTCCGGTGTTGGAGCTCATGCCGTCCAGCGCGTCGTCCGCGCCGCTGAGCGGGTTCACGGGCAAACCGGTATTCATCCGGATAATCGGCGAGAGCTGCCAATTACCGGCAATCTTCGCCAACATCGAGTTGCTGAACCGCGGGGTGGAAAAGACAAACGAACTGCTGAAGAGCTGGCGAACGTCCTGCCCGCAGTCGCCCCGATTGCTGGCAATGTTGTAGGGGTTATTCGCATCGTAGCTGGCGTCGAACCAGGTCTGTTCCGCATTATCGATACAGTGCGACCAGGTGTAGACCGCGAGCACGCTGACGTTTCTGGAAAAGCGTTTCTGTGCCGTGATATTCAGAGCGTTGTAGCTGGCATTAGCATCGGGAACGGCGGTAATCATCCCCGCATAGTACTTACCGGCAGTCGGGTTCAGCAGACTCAGAAGCCGCCTCTGCTGGGTGTTCGCGAGCGAGGAGCAGGGGCTGTAGGTGATTCCATTGAGCAGGCAGGAAGCTCCTGGGAAGTACGTGGCCGGGTTGAGTTCCGTATTCATCCAGAAATCCGTGCTCTTGCTCCCTATGTAAGCAGCTGTCAGCGACCAATCGGATCCAAATTGTTTCTGAATAGAAAGATTCCACTGCTGCACATAGGGCGCGGGCAAGTTCGGCGAAAACAGATAATACGTTCCCGAATTGACGAACGGCGCGGTCGCGTTCAGCACATAGGGAAAGGGACTTCCTCCCGGGTAGTTCGCATACGGTGAGGCCATGTTCGGGTTATTCAGGCTGAGAGTGTTTCCGAAAGGAGGATTATTCGGCATTTGGCCGATGTACCCGAAAGTGGCTGTATCGTAGAGAATTCCATATCCTGCCCGGATGACTTCCTTTCCCTGCCCGCGCGGATCGAAGACCAGGCCCACGCGTGGCGCAAAGTCATTCCAGTGCTTTGCAAAATTCGAGAGGCCGTAGTTCCACTGCGAGTCGCTTGGAAAGATCATGCCGGGAGGCGCGTTCGCGTACACCTTACTGCCGATGCCGCTCAAATAATTACTCATGCTGAAGCCCTCCACGTATGGATAGTCCTGCTGCGCAACGGGCGGCAGAAAAGGTTCCCACCGAACGCCGAGGGTCAGCGTGAGCCGCGGGATTATCTTCCATGCGTCCTGGGCAAAAAGCGCAATCCCATTGGCGCGGTCATAGATCAGCGCCCCGTACCCTTGATTGAACTGGTTCGGCAATCCGGCGACAAAATCGGCCATGGCAAGGCCACTGTTCTGCCCGCTGAACACAAATTCGCCATTATCGAGCCGTGGGCTGGTATAAGCGTACTGGGTACGCAGATAGTCCACGCCGAAAGCAATCTGATGGGAACCCCTGGTGATGTCGAAGTCTTCGGCAATCTGGCCGATCCCCGAGTTATTCTTCCAATCGGTCTGGCCAGCGCCCCCGAAACTGAAGGCGCCGCTGACGTTCATGCCGAAAAACGGAGTGGACGAAAGCGCATTGGCATTGACACCCAGGGCGCTTGGGAAAGCGGTGGTGGGTTCCAGGTTGCTGTTGGGAATGTACTGAACGGAGGCGCGGAAGGTGCTGACGATATTCGGAGATAGCAGATAGGTATCCCCAACCAGTCCTGTAATAGCGGCATACTGCTGGCCGTCAAACCCGGAAGTCGCTCCGAGGAGATTTTGCGTCGCATCGGGTACCGGAAGTACTTGATTGTAATGATCCCTGAAAAAACGGAAAAACATGGAATGTTTGTCGCTCAGCTGCCAATCGACCTTCGCGATAGTCTGATTTTCCCCATCCGCATTCGGAAATCCGTAGGTGACTTGCCCGCACTGGTTGGGATTCAGCGACGCCGGGAACCAGGATCCGATCTTTTGCGTGATCGGACTGAGCAGTGAAACAGGGAGCTGGTTATTGACAAATGGCGCTCCCAGGTTGACCGTCTTCCCGCAGACCGCCGAAGCCGCAATCGTAAAATTCCCAGCCAGTTCGGCGACTGTAGGAATTACCGTCACGGTTGTCCCGGGATCCGTTCGCACAATCGTATCCTGGTAACCGAAAAAGAAGAATAACTTGTTTTTGATAACAGGGCCACCCAGCACACCGCCAAATTGATTGCGCTTGAGCGTGTCGCGTTTGGCCGCGAAATCGTTCCGCGCATTGAAATCTCCGTTCCGGACAAATTCAAAGAGATCGCCGTGGAAACCGTTCGTGCCGGACTTTGTGACCATGTTCACCGTGGCGGCGGCATGGTGGCCATAACGCGCCGGGGTCGAACTGGTCTCAAGTTTGAACTCCTGCAGGGCATCCGGAAAGGGAATGGGCAGCGGCAGAAATGCCTCGGCGGAAGTATGCTCCGCGCCGTCCAGTTCATAGAGGATTCCGTAAATGTTGCCGCCCGCGACCGAGATTCCGAGCGTGTTAGGGTTCTCACGCCCCGCGGGAATGGGTAGAGATGTCGTTTGGATCGCCGGGCCGGACAGCAGCAAAAGTTCCTGTGGATTCCGCCCGTTGAGGGGCAAGTCCACCACGCGCTGGTTATCGACCACCGATCCCACGTCGGTGTTCTGAGTCTCCACGATCGCGGCACTGGCTTCCACCGAGACCTGCTCGGCCACGGAGCCGACCTTGAGCTGCACGATAATCTCCGGGTTGCTGTTGACCTGCAATACGATGCCGGTTTGCACGAACGTGCTGAATCCCTCTTTGGAGACGCTGAGTTGGTAGCGTCCGATGGGCAGATTCGTAAGCCGGTAGGTACCGTCGGCAGCGCTCGTGACTGAGCGCACCAGCCCGGTATCGGTCTGTGTCGCCCTGACATCGGCGCCGGGAACGGCGAGGCCGGTGGGATCGTGCACGACTCCCGTGATATCCGACGTCGTTATCGCCTGCGCCCAAACCGCAGCGGTACTTAATACAAAAAGAACTACGATTTTCATCTTCTGACACAACCTCCTCTGGAACCCCGACTTCCAAGTAACAATATCTCTCGCGTCCGCTCTCGTCAACGAGACTGATAGCTAATATCAAGTTTATTGATAAATGATGGTTCCAGTGCGCGGCGATGGAACCGCGAAACCGCGGCGCTTACGAAGCGCACAACCCCGCGGGGCGGCCGTTTTTCGCTTCCGGCGCAGGTGATAGACTGCCTTCGTTACTTCGACGCCATGATTCGTACCAGAGACATAATCCCTGCGTTGGCCGTGGCACGAGGGCGGTGTCCGGCGCATGATTAATATTGATTTAAAACTGCTGGCAGTGATCAATGAGATTCACAGAACGCGAAGCGTTTCTCACGCCGCGGAGAATCTCGAGCTCAGCCAGTCAGCCGTCAGCATGAGCCTTGCCAAGCTCCGCAATCATTTCCGCGATCCGCTGTTTGTCCGCACTTCGACAGGCATGGAACCCACTCCACATGCCACTGAGCTGATGAACATTTTCAAGGAGGCGGAAGGTCTGTTGCGGTTGGCGCTTGAGCACCACGTGGTGTTCGATCCCTCGATTTCGGACCGGTTTTTTCACGTCGCTTCGAGGGATATCGGCCAGATGCGATTACTGCCGCCGGTGATGAAGCGTCTGCGCGATGTCGCCCCCGCAGTCCGCATCGATATGCGAAACATATCTGAAGACACCCCAAAACTTTTGGAATCGGGTGGCCTCGATCTGGCGGTGGGCTTTATTCCACCGATGGGAGCGGGCTTTTGCCACCAGACGCTTTTCACGGAACGGTACGTCTGCGTTGCGCGTGAGGGTCACCCCAGGATCAAGCAGGAGCTGACTCTCGAACAATTTCGAAGCGAGGTTCACATTGTGGTAACCACTTCGGGGACGGGTCACGGCGTCGTGGAGAGACTGATCGCGGCCAAATCGATCCGCCGCAAAATAGGTTTGCGGGTCCCGAGTTTCCTTGGAGTGGACGCGATCATCGCCAGCACGGATTTCCTGATGATTCTTCCTCGGAACATGGCTCTGATCATGGCCAAGTCGGGGGGTATCAAGCTGCTGCAACTTCCCTTTGAGTCGCCAACCTACCGGGTGATGCAGCACTGGCACGAGCGTTATAGCCACGACCCCTCGAACAGATGGTTAAGGGGGATACTGGCAGATTTATTTCTGGAGAAGCAGGAAATTCCCGCCCGGCGGGAAAAATAAGCCGAGCCCGCATTCACCCGGTTGACCTATTGAGTCGGGCTGGGAGTATTGTTCGAACCGGCGAGCAGCCGCCGACCGTCGGGCGTGCTGACGGTGCTGGCCGCGCCCACGTTGGTACCGTCCTTGGCGCGGTAACCGGTCACCGTCACAAGGTCCCCGGGCTTCAGAGTATCCCGTCGCCAGCCCTTCCGCTGCATCGCAGTTGGGTTGCCGGTTTCCAATTCCCAATGCGTGACGTTGCCAGTGTCGTCCTTGACGTCCAGGTACAACCGGGAGTGAGGATTCACCCAGTCGAATTTCGCAACCACACCTTTGAGTGTGATCGGCTTGTTGGCATCGTACTCGGCTGCGAACGAGTGATGCGCTAACAAAGGCATGGCCAATAGCGCCAAGATCCCTATCGATACAGCCAGCTTTAGCTTTATTGTCCACTTCATCGTAGCTCTCCAGTTGCCGCGGCAGAATTCATCTCCGCAGCAAAATCACTTAAGTCCTAATCGCTGAGCGGCAACGAGAGAACTGATAATTACTATCAATTCTTTTGATAAAACTCCGGAGGGGCCGACCGCCGTTGGAGTGGAATGACTCGTGGCGCTCGGGCCCTGCAAGCATTCGGAGATCGAGACGGGAGAAGTCGTTTCTCGAACTGTCGAACATTGCAGCCTTCGGGCGGAATATTCACGGAAGCTTCATTACCCACATTCTGGATCTTCATATTCGAGAAATCGCCGCCAAAAATTGCTGATCGGAGTCTCGCCGGTTCCACCAGTCAACAGGCCCGCGCGCGGAACCAGCTGCTTCTATAAAAGCCGTCTGTCGCAAGCTCAACCCCGGTCTATCCAAAAAAGAGATCCCTCGAAGCTCCGGCGGCTGTCGCCAGCGACAACGAAAGTGATAATCTTTATCAGCCAAGGAACTTTGGTCACGGGGCGCAGTATGCAACAGGCAGCGAGCTTGAATTTACCGCAGATTATCGACGATCAGAAGTTCGGGCGCCACCATCTGTCGCTCACGTTGCTTTGCGCCCTATCGGTCCTGATGGACGGATTCGATGCGCAGTCAATGGGCTTCGTGGCACCCGCTCTGGCCCAGCAATGGCATATTGCGCGAGGGGCGCTGGGCCCGATCCTTTCAGCAGGGCTTGTAGGAATGCTGCTGGGAGCGCTCGTGTTTGGTCCTTTGGCGGATCGGTTCGGACGCAAACCGATTCTGATTTTATGCACTCTCTGGTTTGGCGTATTTTCTCTTGTGACGGCCACCTCAACGTCGGTTAATTCGATGCTGATTCTTCGTCTCGTCACCGGTTTCGGGCTTGGGGGAACGTTGCCCAACGCGATCGCGCTGACTTCGGAGTATATGCCCAAGCGTCTGCGTGCCACCGCGGTGATGCTGATGTTTACCGGATTTTCGCTCGGCGCCGCGTTGGGGGGCTTCGCCGCGGCGAGTTTGATTACCCGCTTTGGATGGCAATCCATATTCTTCGTGGGTGGCGTGCTGCCCTGCATCAGCGCCGTGCTGCTGACAGGGCTGCCGGAATCGATCCGCTTCCTCGTGCTGAAAGGCGGGGAGGACGCCAGAGTGGCAAGTCTTCTGCGAAAATTTGCTCCCACCGTCCCGTTGTCGCCCGGAGCATCTTACATCGTTGACGAACACAAAGAATCCGGCTTCTCGGTCAAACAATTATTCACCGAAGGCCGCGCTGTGATGACGTTGCTGCTCTGGGTAGTGTTCTTCATGAGCCTGCTGGATCTTTACTTCCTGAACAGTTGGCTTCCCACAGTGCTTCACGATTCCGGTCTTGCTCTCAACCGGGCTATCCGTATTACTGCGATGTTCCAGATCGGAGGCGCTGTCGGAGCCCTGGTGCTGGGCCGGATCTTCGATCACTTCAAGTCTTACCGGGCGCTGGCGCTTGCATTTGCGGGTTCCAGCCTGTGTGTATTCCTGATTGGGATGCTGGGAGCATCCGTGGCCCTGCAAGCACTCGCGGTGTTCGCCGCCGGTATCTGCGTGGTGGGTGGCCAGACCGCCTCGAATGCGATGGCCGCCGAATCCTACGCGACTTCGATTCGCTCCACCGGGGTGGGCTGGTCGCTGGGAATCGGGCGGATTGGCTCGATCGTCGGCCCGGTCGTGGGCGGCATCCTGCTATCCTCGCATCTGGAGATGCGCCGCGTGTTTTGGGTTGCCGCCGTGCCGCCGCTGATCGCGGTTGCGGCTCTTGTGGTTCTGAACCTACGCACCAAACGCAGTGCCACCGAGCGCATTCCAACGCCACTCAATGCAACACAGCTCAATGCGACCCAGAGCACTACAATTTGAAGCTCTAATTTTGACACGACAATTTGACATCTTAATTTGACCCAGTCGCCAGATTCCAATGAAAATCGACGTTTTCAACCATCTTTTCCCACAGAAGTTCTTTGACGACTTCATCAATGTTCCGGGCGGGCCGAAAGATATCGGCAAGCGCGTTCGGTCCATACCAAGCATCGTGGACCTCGATGTGCGATTCCGCATCATGGATGAGTTTGGGGAATACTGCCAGATTATTTCCCTGCCCATGCCCACGATTGAATCTCTTGCGGCGCCGGACAAATCCCCGCTCCTTGCGCGCGAAGCCAACGACGGCATGGCGGGATTGACCCGCAAGTATCCCCAAAGATTCCCGAGCTTCGTTGCCTCCCTGGCGATGAACAACCCGGACGAGGCGCTCAAGGAAGCCATCCGGGCCGTCACTGAGCTCGGAGCCTGCGGTGTGCAGGTGTTCTCCAATGCCGCGGGAAAGGCGCTGGATGCGCCGGAATTTCTTCCTTTGTTCCAGGAAATGGCTCGCCGTGGCGTAACCGTGTTCCTGCATCCGGCAAGGGGCGCGGATTTTTCCGATTACAAGACTGAACCGAAGTCCCAGTACGAAATCTGGTGGACTTTCGGCTGGCCTTACGAAACCAGCGCCGCCATGGCTCGTTTTGTGTTTTCGGGCATCTTCGACACCTGCCCCGGCATCAAGATCATCACGCATCACATGGGCGCAATGATCCCGTACTTTGAAGGGCGCGTCGGCTATGGTTGGGATGCGCTGGGCTCGCGGACTTCGGACGTCGATTACGTGAGCCTGCTGAAATCGATGAAGAAGCGGCCCATCGATTACTTCCGCATGTTCTATGCCGACACGGCTCTTTTCGGCGCGGGTCCGGCTACGCAATGCGGGATGGCTTTCTTCGGCGTGGACCATGTGTTGTTCGCATCCGACGTGCCGTTCGAGCCTAGTCCGGGGCTTTATATACGCGAGACTATTCGAGTGCTGGAAAGCATTAATCTCACGCCCGAGCAGAAGCATCAGATCTACCAAAGCAACGCGGAGCGTCTCTTGAACCTCAATCTGCGGAAAGTTTAGCCCGCGCTTTTCCTGGGACCGAAAAAGCAAATATTATATTTGTTGCAGACCAGTTTTTTGCAGACCAGCAATCGGCTGGGTTTGTTTCAGGAGAGTGAAATGGCCGATCTTTGCCGAATCAGGATTGGTTCGCTGCCGCTCGTTGCGGTCCTGATGAGCCTCCCCCTGTTCGGCCAGGCAGTGGGCGAGTTCATTCCGGATACCGGACTCGATTTATCGGGGACCTGGAACCCGTTGCTGCACGAAGACTTTCCGGAGCGTATCCCCGGTCCTGAGCTGGTCAATTATTCCGGTCTTCCGATCACGGATGGCTCGCGGCGGTGGGGCGAAAGCTGGAACGCCTCCCGTCTCACGATGCCGGAGCATCAATGCCAGGTGCACGTCTCGCCGTACATTTACCGCGGCCCGCTCCAGTTGCGGGTCTGGACCGAACGAGACCCGCAATCGCAGAAGATTATCGCTATCAAGAACTACATCAGCACTTACGAACAGACCCGCACCATCTGGATGGATGGCCGCCCCCATCCGCCGGCCTGGGCGGCACATACCTGGATGGGCTTCTCTACTGGAAAGTGGGAAGGTAACATCCTGACGGTCTACACAACGCACATCAAGCAGGGCTGGGTAAGGCGTGACGGTCTTCCGGAGAGCGACCAGGCAACGCTGGTGGAACACTTCATCCGGCATGGCGACCATCTCACGCATGTCAGCATGTTGACCGATCCCGTGTATCTGACCGAGCCGCTGGTGAAGTCCCAGGACTTCCTGCTGAATATCAATGCGGCTGGAAACTGGCTATACCCCTGCGAGGAAGTGGAAGAAGTGGCGGGCCGTCCCCGGGGCGCGGTGCCGAACTACCTGCCCGGCCAGAATCCTTTTTTGACCGAATACGCGAACATGTTTCATCTTCCGCTGATCGCGGCTCTGGGCGGAGCGGAGACGATGTATCCCGAGTTCAGGAAGACGATCGGGAACCCGCCGCCAGTGCCGAAGGATCCATTGGCGCTCGCGGAGGTGAGCCCTCGCGCCGAGAAAAACAAATCGCAGAACCCCAATCCGACCGACGGGGAAGTTCATATTCTGCCCGTGCAGGGCAACATTTACATGCTGGTCGGCGCGGGTGGCAACATCACAGTCCAGGCAGGAGATATGGGCGTGCTGATCGTCGATACCGGCCTGGCGCAAACGGCGGACAAGGTGATCGCGGCCATCCACACATTGTCGAAGGACAAACCGCTGCAATACATCATCAACACGCACGTACATCCGGACCACACGGGCGGCAATGAAAAGCTGCGTGCCGCGGGCGTAACGATTACCGGCGCAAACGTTGCCGGCGATATCGCGGACGCTACAAAGGGAGCCGCGATTATTGCCCAACAGGCGGTGCAGGACCGCATGAGCGCGCCTTCCGGAAACCAGGCGGCCGCGCCAGCCGATGCGTGGCCCACCGACACGTTCCTCGGTGATCGCAAGACACTGTTCTTCAACGACGAGCCGGTGGAGATCCTTCACGAGAAAGCTGCCCACACCGATGGCGACAGCATCGTGTTTTTCCGCCATTCGGACGTCATCAGCGCAGGCGACATCTTTGTGACCACCGGGTACCCGTTCATCGATCTGGCACGAGGCGGCAGCATTCAAGGCGAGCTGGACGCGCTCAACAACCTCCTGGACCTTGCCATCTCAAAGCACGACGAAGAGGGCGGGACCTACATCATTCCGGGCCACGGGCGTTTGTGCGACCGCTGGGAATTGATCGAGTATCGCGATATGGTGACTATCATTCGCGACCGCATTCAGGCCATGATCAAGAAAGGTATGACGCTCGACCAGGTAAAGGCTGCGCGACCAACGATGGACTATGATGCCCGATATGGCGCGGAGGAGGGATTTGGCACCACGGGGCAATTCGTGGAAGCGGTATACAAAAGTCTGGGCGGGAAGTAAGAGATATGAAACGAATACTATTATTCTTAATGGCCGCTTCGGCATCCCTGTTTAGCACGGCGGGAATCGTGTATGCGCACCACTCTTTCGCCGCTACTTATTTCGAGGACCAAACGGTCACCATCGAAGGCAAACTGGTGCAGTTCCTCTACCGGAATCCGCATTCGTTCGTGCACGTCGAAGCGCCGGATGACAAGGGGGTTATGCAGACCTGGGCGGTGGAATGGGGCGCAGGCGGCCAATTGGGCCGCGACGGCGTAACCCGTGAATCGCTGAAGCCCGGTGATCACGTGATCATCACGGGCAATCCGGGACGCACCCCGGAAGACCACCGCGTCCGCATGCGGAGCATCAGGAGGCCAGTCACCGACACTGCGGCTGAATTCAGCTGGAAGGGCGTAGTTCAGTAGCGCGGTTTAATAGCGCCGGCAAAACGATATGATTCGCAGATTCCTGAGCCACGGCGTCCTGCCTTTAGTCGCTGTAGCAGCCACGCTGATGATGGTGGTGTCTGCGAGCATGCAGGCGCAGTTGGGCGCTCCGCCACCCCAGGCGCCGCGCCCGGCCAGGACGATCGCTCCCGAGGATTTGACGGGTTACTGGGTTTCCGTCGTGACTGAGGACTGGCGCTGGCGCATGGTGACACCCGCGAAGGGCGACTACGCGAGCGTGCCGCTGAACCAGGCCGGGCGCAAGGCCGCGGACAGTTGGAACCCGGACAAGGATATCGCCGAAGGGAACCAGTGCAAAGCGTACGGAGCAGCCGCCATCATGCGTGTCCCGGGGCGCGTTCACATCACGTGGCAGGATGACGACACGCTCAAAGTGGAGACCGACGCAGGCACGCAGATGCGCACGTTCCACTTCAGCGGCAAACCTGTGGCGAATGAAGTACCGGGGTGGCAGGGATATTCAATAGCCACCTGGGACGGACTCCGGCCCGCTCCTCGCGGCGGCGGCGCGGCGCCGGCAGGCGGTTCGCTGAAGGTGGTCACGACGAACATGAGGCCCGGCTATCTGCGCAAGAACGGCGTGCCGTATAGCGGCAACGCAGTATTGACTGAATACTACGACCGCACGAATGAGGCAAGCGGCGATTCCTGGCTGATCGTGACGACGATCGTGGACGATCCGGCGAATCTGAATCAGCCGTTCGTCACCAGCACGAATTTCAAGATGGAGAAGGACGGCTCGAAGTGGAGCCCGTCGGCGTGCGAAGCGAAGTAATTCCAACCTTCGGCGTCGAGATAGACTAACCGCATGAACTACCAGCTTCTGGGCCGGACCGGCCTGCGCGTATCGGACCTGTCGCTCGGGACCATGACGTTCGGCGAAGAGTGGGGATGGGGGGCGAGCAAGGAAGAGAGCCGCCGTATGTTCGACGCTTATGCCGAAATGGGTGGCAACTTCATCGACACCGCCAATGGCTATACCGACGGCACGAGCGAACGCTACGTCGGCGAGTTCGTAAAGGAAGAGCGCAGCCGCTTCGTGGTGGCCACCAAATATACGTTTTCGTCGAAGCCAGGCGACCCGAATTCAGGCGGTAATCACCGCAAGAACATGGCACAGGCGCTTGAGGCGAGTCTCAAGCGGCTGGCACTCGATTACATCGACCTCTATTGGGTTCACGTGTGGGACAGCCTGACGCCGATTGAAGAAATGATGCGTGCACTCGACGATCAGGTACGCGCGGGCAAGATCCTCTATGTGGGGGTCTCGGATGCCCCCGCGTGGGTGGTGTCGCGTGCGAATACGATGGCGGAGTTGCGAGACTGGTCCCCGTTCGTCGCGCTGCAGGTGGAGTACAACCTGATTGAACGGACTCCGGAGCGGGAACTGATTCCGATGGCGCGCGAACTGGGAATGACAATAACGCCGTGGTCGCCGCTCGCGGGCGGCATGCTGGCGGGCAAGTACAAGCGCGAAGACGCAAAGCGGGAAGGGCGGCTCGCGGTGTCGCCATTCGCGGATTTCAGCGAGCGGAATTTCGGCGTAACGGAAGCGGTGACGAAAGTGGCCCAGGAGATCGGACACTCGCCCTCGCAGGTGGCGCTGGCGTGGCTGAGGCAGAAGAACACTCTGCCGATCCTGGGCGCGCGGACGCTGGCGCAATTGAAAGACAATCTGGGGTCGCTGGAGTTCGATCTGACCAAAGAGCACATCGCGAAGCTCGACGCTGTAAGTGCCGTCACGCCGGGTTTTCCCGGCAACTTCCTTGCGCGGCCCTTTGTAATCGATCGTCTCTACGCCGGAACGCGCGACAGGATTCGCGGCCGGTAGTGCGGACACCCTGACCTCGACGGTGATAACCTAACCTTGCTATGAGCACTCGAATTCGAATGGCGTTTGTTTTGCTGGCGATTTGTTCGGCCGCGCCCGCGCAGTGGCTGAAGGTGCCGACCGAGGGCGTTCCCCGGACCGCCGACGGCAAGCCGGATCTCACCGCGCCCGCACCTCGAAAGCCGGACCGCAAACCCGATTTGTCAGGGGTGTGGCAGCCCGCCGGTGCGAAATACCTGATCAACATCGCCGCCGATTTCAAGCCGGGAGAACTGCCGATCCAGCCCTGGGCCGAAGCGCTCACCAACGAGCGAAAGAGTTTCGCGCACGCCAACGAAGAATCCGACGTTAAGTGCCTGCCTCCGGGCGTGCCTAAAATCTTCGCGGCTCCCAATCCGTTCAAAATCATCCAGGACCCCGGCCTGGTTGTGATCCTCTACGAAACATTCGGTCTTTATCGCCAGGTCTTTATGGATGGGCGTGAGCCTCGCAAGAATCCCGTCGTGTCCTGGTTAGGGTATTCGGTCGGAAAGTGGGACGGGGACACGCTCGTCGTCGATAGCACCGGTTTCAATGGCGAGACGTGGCTGGACAAGATGGGTCACCCGACGAGCGATGCCCTGCACGTTACGGAACGCTACCGCCGGGTGGACTTCGGGCACCTGGAAATTCAGTCGACCATCGACGATCCCAAGGTTTATACGAAGCCCTGGACGGTCACCGAAGTTATGCAGTTGCACCCGGAGGACGAGCTGATGGAACTCGTCTGCGAGAACGAAAAAGACGTAGAGCACATGCGCGGGAAAAACTGAGACTCGCGTCCAGCCTGGTCGCTTTGAGCCCTCAGCCCGTCGGCGTCCTTCACCTGGGCGGCTTTACCCGCCGCCACTCCCACGTCGGCAAGTTCACCCGGCCGGCATCGAAGAAATAATGCGGCTGTCTTAACGTCCGGACGGGTGATCCTGAAAAAATTTCGCAATTTGCTGCGAGGTCCAGTCCGGCCATTCATGGCCTCCATCGTGGATGAAGGTCATCACCGGTGTGCGGTTGGCGGACGGGTATAACGTGCAATTCGGGCCGCAAGACTCGCCCTTCGAAACTCCATCGACGTGGCGCGCCGTTTCCATGGCATGCTCCTGCAGCGCGAATGGGATGTTTCCGTCGTCCTTCCCTCCTACCTGGAGAAGGGGCTTCGGCACGGTGGGTAAAACGGAGTTCCCCAGCCTGGCGGCTACCGCCGCGAAAGCCGCAAAAACGTTGGGACGCTCGGCCCAAAGAAGATACGTAAAAATGGCGCCGTTGGAAAATCCCGTTCGCGCAGGGACGCCAGCATCGCATCGACGAATTGCAAATCGCGGTCTTCGTCGCCGAACTTTTCAGTCTGCCATCCGGCCATCGCGGCGCCGCTTCGCAACACCCGCAGGCCTTGCGGATAGACGACGATGGCCTGGGGCCAGGCTTTTTCCAGCTCAACTCCCTGAAAATTATCGTTCGTATCGCCGAAGCCATGGAAAGCGAGCACCAGCGGAGCCTTCGAATTTGCCGCACTCGCCGGCGCATAAACGAGCGCCCTCCGCGGCAAGCCGCCCACATTCCACGTCATGACTTTGGGTGAGGCGCCCGCGGCGGCAGATAAGACAGTGGCCGCGGCCAGGACGAGCCGCATTACGGGGTGGGTCATGAACATGAGATCGATTATACGTCGCATAATCGATGTTTCCCGGAAACTCGGATCGCCGACGCTCGTTGCCTGCAGCCTTTATCCGGCGATCGATTTCCAGTTTTTGGCGAGGTATTCCGCAGTGCGCCAGGAGAGTGCCTGAATGGTTAGCGTCGGATTGCGCGCGCCATGGATACCCATGACCGATCCGCCCAAAATACCGAGGTTGGGCGCTTCGTGTGAGAAGCCCCACTTGTCCACGACGTTGGTTGCGGGGTTGTCGCCCATGCGTGTGCCGCCGACAGCGTGCCACGACAGGTTCGGGCCTTCGGCAGGCGCCGGGCCTGGATGACCTCGATCGCGCCGGCGGCGCGGAACCACTCTCCCGCTTTGGCGGCCGCGTATGCGCTCGCCTTCGGCTCATTTTCCTTTCGACCGCTCGTAATCCGGCACACGGGATCTCCCAGTGGATCCTTCACTTCGGGATCGAGATCGATGTACGTGTTCTCATACGGCAGAGACGTGCACTGCGCGTACGCTCCTCGCCAGCGGCCGGCATTCTGACGAACGAACGCCTTCCACTTCGAACCCCACGCTGGCGCGCGCCCGAAAAGGGGCATATCCGCGGAGCCGACGGGATGACCTTCGTGGTTAACCGTGAGACTCGCGCCTCCGATGAAGCCGAGGCCCGAGTGATCGAAATTATCGTCAGCCCAATTGTTCACGACCACTGCCTGGGCGTTGGCGCCGTACCAGACGTTCAGGTCGGAGGGGAACAGTCCGAAACACTCCCGCCCGTTCCAGTGGCCGATGTAGTGCTTGCCCACCTGCCGGCGATTATTCGACAACCCGTTGGGAAAGGCTTTGGACTTCGAGAGCAGCAGTAAACGGATGTTTTCGTAGGTATAGGCGCCGAGCAGGACGACCTTCGCCGGCTGGAAGTATTCCCGGCCGTCTCTCACGAACTGAACGCCGGTGACTTTGCCATTGCCGTCGGCCAGGATTCGGGTGACGTGCGCTCCTTCGACGATCGTCAGATTTTTGGTCTTCTGGGCCGCCGGAATAGTTGTCACCGAAGTCGAATTCTTGGCGCTGACGTGGCATCCATTGGCTTCGCAGAAGCCGTGATACGCGCACGCGGAGCGGCCGCCGCGCGGCTGGGAATTGATCGCCGCCGGCGAGCGATGCGGGTTCCATCCGAGTTTTGCCGCCGCGGTACGCATGAGTTCCGTGAAATCGGTATCGCGCAGCGGCGGCATGGGATACTCGCGCCGGCGCGGTCCTTCGAACACATTGCCCGCGGGATCGATCTTTCCCTGAATGTTGCCTGCTTTCCCTCCGACGCCAATTTCGTACTCGACGGTATCGTAGTAAGGTTCCAGGTCGTCGTAAGTGAGCGGCCAATCCTCGATGGTGCTCCCCTGCGGAATCGAATTCGGGCCGTAGCGTTTGATCGATTGCGAGCGCGCCTTGAAATCCCAGGGATGGAAACGCCAGCTGTTGGCGTAATAGTGGATCGAGGTGCCGCCCACGGCGTTCATCATCGTCATGCCGCTTTCGGCGGGGCGCGCGCGCCGATCGGAACTTGTGCGGAATGTGGGAGTTTCGCTTTTCGCTTTGGATCCAGTCGTCACCAGCGCACGGACGTTGTTGTGAATCTCGTCCGGTTTGAATTGATCGGGCTGCATCCAGGTACCCGCTTCGAGCGCCGTCACCTTAAGACCTGCCCGGGTCAGAGGCAGGACCGCGACGCCGCCGGCAGCCCCCAAGCCGATAACCGCTACCTCAACAGGCTTCAGATTAATGGCCATGACTGCCTCCGCGGAACTGGAGTGGCAGGGCCGGATGGCGGCCGTTTTCGCTATCCATCGCGCCAATCCGCGAGATGATTTCACAGGGAATCGGAGACATGCGGTTTTGCCCAATTTTACTCCAAACAGGGGCTTAAGGACCGGGGAACGTGCAGACGCATCCACTGCGCTAAAGATTAGGCGGATTTCGGTCGATAGATAGGCATGTGGGTCGACAAACAGCGCGAAAAGGCAACTTCCTGATGCATCAGCTTTCTAAATTCTGGAGATGGCTTGTCACTCCACCTTCAGTACCTCCCAAACAAACACCGGCCTGGCTCGCTGAATCAGCCGAGGATTCGGCTGGGTTCGGCGAACAGCTGCGCAGATTGCAGGATTCGCTTCATCAGGCAAACCAGCCGGTAGTAGTTATCGAGAATGGCTTGCAGCGATAGCTCGCAGTAATAGCTCGACAGAACCGGGTTTCCTGGATGCGAAGTGGAATACGGGCTCAGGCAGGAGATCGAGCGCGCCGATTCGGGACTGCGCAGCGTCTCCGGCGCCACGCGGGTGGCGCATAGCCCGTCTTGCGGACGGAGATCAATTTCGCGCGATGGGTTTCTGCCACGATGCCGGGAGATTGGGCTTTGTGTCCCGCAGGATCTCGAGGATGTTGCCGCGGTCGCTGTCCGAAAGGCGGGAGAACTTCGCACTGCGGTCCTTGCCCGTCAGTACATCGTAGAGGCGCTGATAGACCCGCTCACGGATCATGTCCGGCATGGCGTCGAACGCAGCGCTGTAGATCATATAACTTAACGGATACCGGAACATCCGCTTCTGCAGATCGAAATCCCGTAGAGAACGGCCCTGCTTATCCCGTGGACCGCGTTGTGCAAATGTCTTGCTGAATGTCGAAACCCCCTCGACCTGATCGTAGAGCCCCGCTTCATTGACAAACAGCATATAGTCGACAAGCGCTTCCACATCGGAATCGATCCGGGCCAGGGCCGCGGGATCGCCGATGCGCGCGTCCCATCCGGCACGAATCATGAGATTCGTCATCCGGGTCTGATGTTCCAGAGTCATCAACGCCACGATGTCGCTCATCTGGCTCAGGTACCCAGCCGGGGTAAATTTCGTGGCAAGGCTTGTCACGTTCTGTGTGCCTCGCGTTTCGAGAACGTCCGGGTGCGCCTGGTCCAGCGCGACGGCATTTCCTCTGTGGTTCATCCCGCCATGCGTGCCGGTTACGTACCAGCCGCCCCATCGATCCTGAATCGAAGTGCGGTCGTCGGTTACGGGATTACCCATGCGCGAAGCCGGCATTCCCGTTGCGTCTACAAACACGGAGCCGACCATGATCCCCGGTACGCCGAGCGAAGCCGGACCCTGGTGGCACTGCAAGCACGAATCGTGCCGGATAAACCGGGGTTTATCCGATTGCTGGATATCGAGCGTATAGAAAACGTATCCCTGCCGGGGATCGAGCGCCGCAAATTCAAGTACGTCTCCTCCCCGGACACTCCCGACCATAACATCGTCGGCAAAGAAAAGGGCGCGTGGATTACGCGGCGAGATCCTCGAAGCCTGAAAGCTGGTCTTCGAAAAAACAAGCATCTGCGAATCGGGATTCACACCCAGTTTTTCGAGAACGCCGGGCAAATACCCGAGACTATCGGACCGAAACTCCAAAGTGGTCTTCCCGCCGGTGAGTTGCTGGTTCAGTCTGGCCACGGGGTCTTCGGCGGGGGTGTCGGCATATCGGATTGCCGGGTGGTCGAGGGGAAGCATCGTCAGGTCGGGCGTCTGATCGTATGCCCAAAGAACCAGGGCGGCTCCAAGAATGACGCAGGGAGTAAATAATAATCTTGCGGACATGGCAGATAACTCCTTTTTCATTTTGCCAGTCAGCCCCTTGCCTGGCCTGGCAACTCTCCGGGCGTCGCGAGAGAAATCTTGTATAGATTGTTGTCGTTCAACGGCGTCGCCGCGTGAGCGAGGGTGAGAGCCAGATTGAGGGCGAAGAGGCTGACGGCGATCAGTTCGACGATGGCGGAACACGGCAGTATGTGCCATACCCCTTGCAACATCCCCTCATAAGCGGGGATCTCCGCGGAGACCCGCAACAAGCAGCCGAAGTTCAGCAACGAACAGGCCGCCAGCATGAGCGAGGGGCTGAACACCTTTCGTCCTCCGCAGAACGCAGGCAGAACACGCGGTCCGATCGCGAAGATCATACTCGCAAGGAATCCAACTGTGAGCGCATGGCGCGAGGCGCCCCAGATTCCGCCGTTCCGGTCCGCGATGGCAGCCCACATTGAAAGAAGCGCCGCAACAACCAGCCAGACGTAACAGAGACGTACAAATGCCGGAAACGAACGGTGCACACCCTGAAGCTTTGGCGGGTTCTCGGGGCTGTCGAAAACATTCAACCAAATGGCGGCGTTGGCGGATGCGATCGTCAGCAGTGCGGCTGCGAGTGGGAAGTAACCGAGGAGGGCCGAGATGACCCCCGCCCCGCACACCACCAGCGCAACGCGCAGTCCTCTTTCCGACGCAGGCTTGAGGCCGATGAATGCAGGCAGCCATCGGGCGTTGAAGCCCCATACCGCCAACACGGGAACTCCCCATGTCGCGAGCACAAGAAAACGTTGATCCAGTCCGTGCGGGAACTCGGGGGCGGTTGCGGTTACCGCCAACCACAGGCACGTTGCCGCGTTGAAGAGCAGCAGAATCAGAAAACCTGTGGTCGAGCCGATGACCAGAAGCATCCATGCCGGAATCCGCCGTCGCGCGCCCTCGGTTCGATGACGGCTGACCGTCATGTAGAAAACCAGAAATGCCGCGAGTTCGGCGAAGGCCGAAAGCGGCAGAAGAATACGCCAGTGCCACAGGCTGACATTCGCGGCCCAGCGCAGGGAAACGCCGAAGCTCCAGACGCCCCAGCTGATCCATCCGCGCCGGAGCGCAAACGGCGGGATCGCGCCCATTTTGGAGAGCGAATAGTAGCCGATACCAATGATGAACGTGCCGATCCACCCGAAGATCTGCGCGTGCCCGTGAGCCTGTATCCACGCGGCGGAGAGCGAGGAAAGCGAATGCTCATTGCTGATCGAAATCAGGTTCCAGACACCCAGGAAGGTGCCGGGGAGTAGCATGAACAGTAGTCCTGTAATGACATATGCCGCGAGCAGGCGAGATAGCCGGGCTTCAGGTAGAGCGCCACTGGACGACGAGCCCGTCCCGGCGTGAGCGAACGTGGTCACGATCCCCCTCTAACGCAATCACGCAGCCATGGGCAAGTTACTGATAAGAATGCGGGATCGTCAGTGCGAGTCTTATTCCGCTGCGCGCATTGGCGCAAAAGGCTGGGCGAGGCGACCCGATCCTGGGAATCGAGAATGGCCTGCAGCGATAGCTCGCAGCGATATCTATAGGGAAACCGGCTCGCCCAGTTGTTCGCTCACGACATCGGCGATCAGTTGGTGAAGCGTCCGCCCGTCGGTGAATGCGAATGCGGATAACGCCTCGTTCCAGTCGAGCTTGAAACTTTGTACACGCGCCGAGACCCAAATCTGCCGCACCGGGGCGTTCGGGCTCACCACAAACTTCGCCGGCGGATCGTCGAACTCGATCGCCAGCGCACCCTGGTTGCGATCTACCTCGAAATCGTATTTGTCGGCCGCGCGCTCGAGCGCTCGTTGCAGAGCCGTCAGCGCTTCGTCGGACCTGGTGCGAAACTCTTTTTCATCGATCATTTGTTTTCGTTATTGCGGATTCCGAATCGTAATGCCGGTCAAGGCCAGAGTCATGCCGATCACGATGGCCACAGTGGTCCACGCCACCACGTTGTAAGCAGGCGGATTGATCCACTCTTTCATCAGATTCTTCCTGTTGATCAGCAGGAGCATGAAAATCAAAATGACCGGCAGCAGCATTCCGTTCAGTACTTGCGAGAGCAGGATCATCTGGACCATCGAGAATCGCGGCAGCAATACGATCCCCGCCCCCACGACAATCAGCAGCGTATAGAGCCAGTAGAAAACCGGCGCTTCACGCCAGCGGTGGTTCACCCCCGATTCGAAACCCAGCCCCTCGCAAACAGAATAAGCCGTGGAAAGCGGCAGAATGCAGGCCGCGAAGACCGACGCATTCAGCAGTCCCGCGCTGAACAGAAGGAACGTGTATTCGCCGAAAGGCTTCAACGCCAGCGCCGCCTCTTTCGCGCTTTGAATATCGGTTGGGTGGTCCCGGTAAGCGCCCGCGCACGCCACGATGATGAAGAACGCAATCACCGAGGTCATGAAGCAGCCGACGATCACTTCGATTCGCGACTCCCGGTATTCGCTTGCCGTGATGCCCTTCTCGACCACTGCCGCCTGCAGATAGAACTGCATCCACGGCGCGATCGTCGTTCCCACCATTGCGATCAGCATGGCAATGTACCCGCTGTCGAGCATCAATTTCGGCCGGATGCTGTAGATCATCGCTTGTTTCCAATCCGGCTGGACCAGAAAGCCCGCAATCACGTAAGCAATATAGATCACGCATGCGAACAGGAATATCTTTTCGACACTCTGATAATTCCCTTTCACCGCCACGAACCATACCAGCACCCCCGCCAACGGGACTGAGATGAACTTGCTCACACCGAAGAGATCGAGCGAGGTTGCCACACCGGCGAATTCCGCCATGATGTTGGTGAGATTCAGGAAAACCAGTCCGATCATGATGAAGAAGGTGATTCGCAGGCCGAACTCCTCGCGAATCAGATCCGACAATCCCTTACCGGTGACCGCGCCCATGCGCGAGCACATTTCCTGCGTTACGATCAGCGCGACCGTGATTGGAAGCAGGGTCCATAGCGGCAGATACCCCCAGCGCGCTCCGGCCTGCGAATACGTGTAGATTCCGCCGGAATCGTTGTCCACCACGGCGGTGACGAACCCCGGACCGAGTACCGCCAGAAAAATGAGGATGCGGCCGCGGAAGCGCGAGAACAGACCAGGCACCTAGCGTTGCCTCAGCACGGAGATCACGTCGTCCGCCGTGATAACTCCCGCGAGAGACCCGTCTTCCTCCAGCACCGGCAGTGCCAGCAGATTGTACTTATCGAAGAGTTCCGTCACGCGATCCTGCTTCTCGTCGGCTTTGGTCGAGATCAGCGGGTCCGTGGCCAGGTCGCGTACGCGGCTGGCGTAGTCGGCGAGGAACAGCCGCGCCAGGGGCACCGCGGCGGTGACCCGTCCGGCTGCATTTGCGAGAAACAGAACGTGCGTATTTTCCAGCAGGTCCTCATGGCGGCGCAGGCTCAGCATGGCTTCCGAAAGCGTAGTCTCCTCCGGAAGGACAATCGCCTCGGTATTCATCATGCCGCCGGCGGTGCCTTCGTCGTATTCCAGAAGCTCTTTCACATCCGACAACGGCTCGGTTTCCATCTCATCGAGGATCTCCGCCGTTGTCTCTTCTTTGAGTTCGGAAAGCGCGTCCGCCGCCTCGTCTGGAGACATCTCCTCGACGATGTCGGCCGCTACCTCGGGTTCGAGCGCTTCCAGAATGCTCGCCTGCATTTTGGGATCGATCTCCGAGAGCGCTTCGGCTGCTACCTCGCTGTCGATGGTCCCGAAAATCGCCTCGCGCTCGGCGGGGCCCAGCTCTTCCACGATATCCGCCAGATCCGCGGGGTGCAGGCGCTCCAGTTTTTCGTTCGAGATGTTCAAGCGCAAGCGCCGCAACGGATCGGCCTCGACAATATTACAGAAATCCCACCGGATCGAATTGGGCGTGACCGGTTGTTGCAGGCGGCGAATCCAGCGTGGCGGTACCAATCCCTGGAGCAACCGCCGCAAAATGCTCCGGATACCCACATCCACCTCGACAATCATGAGCGAATCGCGATCGTCGCGCCGCAATTCGAGGCTCACGTCGGTCACCCGGACGACCTTCCGGCCGTTCACGTCGATAATCTGCTGGTCCAGAAGATCGCGCTGGATGCGCAGCATGTACTCGTCTGAGTGATACGGGTACAGCTTTTCGTTACTCAGCTGGATGCCGTCGAGCGAGATGTTCGAAATCTGATCGTAACGAACGGAGAGCCAGGAACCCCCGGCCCCAACCAGATAGCGATCGACCCGCGCCGGGTGAATCAGCGGGACAATGGCAGCGTCTTTGACCCGCCCGATACGCCTGTGTTTCAGGTCGTATACAGGCAGGCCAAGCAGTTCCGTGAAGTAGAGGAAATCTTCCGCCATTTTCTCGCTCAGGCCCGAACGCGAGTCCCACCGCATTTATGCAGCGGAGAAGCGGAAAGTTCGACTTAATGCGCTCTACATCAGGTTCGGATGCCTAAATCCAATATGCCCTACAGTCGTCCGATTAATCAAGACCTGGTTGTGGCCGCTTTTCTGTTGTTTGCGCCGGCGCTCAGTTGGGCATCAACGCGAAGGTCCAGACCGAGCCGCCGGCCGGCATTTTACTTGCCGCATAGCGGGTGGCGAGAATGCCGCCGAGTCCCGACACGACGGTCACGTATTGGCGGCCTTTGTGTGTGTAAGTGATTGCCGTCGAATTGACGCTGGAGCCGGTCTGGAACTGCCAAAGCGTCTTGCCCGTGCTCTCGTCGAGCGCAAGGAACTCACCCGTCAACTTGCCCGTGAACACAAGCCCTCCACCGGTCGCCAGCATACCTGCCGAACTGGGCAGATCGGTCAACGGGACCTCCCATTTCTTCTCGCCGGTGAGTGGATTGATCGCCGCGAAATAACCCAGCACATCCCCTGACTTGCTTTCCGGGTTTCTGCTGATGACACCGGTCGAGGTCTTGCCGGGGACTACTTTTTGTGGTGGAGCGAGCTTCTGAATTCTCGGTACATTCCATGTGCTCGCGTAGATCAGGCCCGTGTTCGGATCGAACGCGATGGGCACGGCGTTGGTGCCGCGCGACGGCCAGATTTCGACTTCCTGTCCGCCGAGAAAACGTTGTTGCACGTCAGTCAAGACTGGCCGGCCGGTGACCGGGTCGATACCCGTCGCCCAATTGACCTTAACGTACGGGTGAGCGGCTATCAGCTTGCAGTTCGTACGGTCCAGAACATAAAGAAAGCCGTTTTTGTTGGTCTGAATCATCACCTTCCGAAGCTTGCCTTCTACCTGGATATCGGCGAGCACATTCTCATCGGTGGCGTCCACGTCGTATACATCGTTGGGCGTGTATTGGAAATAACAAGCCACCTCACCCGTTTTCGGCCGGATCGCGAGAACGCTGTTGGTGAATAAGCTGTCCAAACCTTCGCGAGGCCGGGGATCGTAGGGCTCGGCATTGCCCGTACCCCAATAGACCAGATCGAGCTGGGGATCGTAGGAACCGGATCGCCAGGTCGGACCTCCGCCCTGCGACCAGGCGTCACTGTTCTTCGGCCACGTTTCGGAACCGGGCTCGCCGGGCGCGGGAATGGTGTATCTGCGCCACAATTTCCTCCCCGTGTCCGGATCCCAGCCGTCGAGGAACCCGCGCGTGGTGGACTCTCCACCGGCAACGCCGGAAATCAGCACGCCGTTGGCAACGATGGGTCCACCTGTGGCGTAGTAACCATCGCTCAAATCCGCGAATTTCTGGTTCCAAAGCTGTTCGCCAGTCTTCATGTCGAGAGCGAGCACATGGTTGTCGATGGTCACGCGAAAGACTTTGCCGTTGTAGATGGTTGCCGCGCCTCTGTTGAAAGCGGACCGCTGGACTCCCGATTCGAGCCGCACGGGCGTGCGCCAGATCTGCCTGCCGGTTTCAACGTCGATGGCGAACGTCCACTTGGCATTGACCACGTACATGACGCCGTTGTAAATCGTGGGCGCCGCCAGTTCGCCCTCGTCGTTCATGAGGCTCGTGTTCCAGATGGGCACCAGGCGCTTGACTGTGGATTTATTGATTTGCTTGAGCGGGCTGTAGCTCTTGCGGTCGAAGCCCATGCTCTGGGTGGTGACGTTTTCGGTGTTCTTACCGTCGTTAACCAGTTCTTCCGTTGTTTGGGCCAATCCCAGCGCGGACCAGAAGGCGAGTAGTGTCGCACACAGGCAAATTCTTTTCATAATCGGCCTCCCTATTGGCGTACTAAACGAAAGATTGAGCATATCGCAATGCTGCGGAAGGACGCAGGCAACGCCGGCGGTCTCTGCTGCCGGTGCAGTGCCATTCTCGCGTGCGAACGGAACCGGCGACGGAGACCGCCGGCGTTACCTTTCCGCAGTTTTCGCTATGGCTGGCGGGTAGCGGTCGCCGACGGCCATCGACACCAGCCGGTTCAATTCCGTCATATCTTCCGTGGTCAGGTGAACGTTCAACGCTCCCAGATTGTCGTCCAAATACGCCCGGCGCTTCGTGCCCGGAATGGGTACCGCATCCGGTGCCTTGGTGAGAACCCACGCGAGCGCGACCTGTGCGGGGGTCGCGCCATGGCGCCCCGCAACAGCCTTCACGGTATCGACAAGCTTCCTGTTCGCCGCCATGTGCTCATCGTCAAACCGGGGCAGACTGCGACGGAAATCGCCCGCTACGAAAACCGAACTCGACTGTAACGCCCCGGTCAGATACCCGCGCCCCAGAGGACTGAACGGCACCAGTCCCACACCCAGTTCCCGCATCGCGGGCAGGATCGACTCCTCAATCCCACGCTCCCAGAGTGAATACTCACTTTGTACGGCGCTGATCGGATGCACCTTTTGGGCCCGGCGAATGGTCTCGGCGCCTACTTCCGAAAGCCCGAGAAAGCGAACCTTGCCCGCCTCCACCAGTTCCTTCATCGCACCCACGGTGTCCTCTATTGGAACCGCCGGGTCCTTGCGGTGCAGGTAGTAGAGGTCGATTACATCCACGCCGAGCCGCTTCAGCGAGCCTTCCACGGACCGCCTTACATTTGCGGGCGACCCGTCGAGCTGCGTCGCCCCCGTTCCCAGCACGATTCCGAACTTCGTCGCCAGCACAACTCCGGCGCGCCGCCCCCGGATTGCTTTGCCTACCAACTCCTCGTTGGTGTGCGGGCCGTAAACCTCCGCCGTATCGAGCAGCGTCACGCCGCAATCGAGTGCGCGATGAATGGTCGCAATCGATTCCGCTTCATCGCCTGTTCCGTAGGCATGGGTCATGCCCATGCAGCCCAGTCCGATTGCGCCCGCCGCGAGTCCCTGGCTGCCGATCTTCCGTGTCTCCATATTTCAATTAAAGACTACTCGTAGTAGTCCGGAGCCTTCTTCTTCTTGTTGAAATTCGCGAGATCGTGTTCGATCCAGAGCTGTGCACCGGTTTTCTTCATGAAAGCCTCTATCGAAGCCCGGCTCGCAAGCGATTGATCGCGGTCGAACTCAAACGTCGGGGTCTTGTCCGTGTTGCGCTCTTCCTGATAGTGATACAGATCTCCGGCCAGCAGGATCGGCCCGGTTTTTGCCAGCTTCAGATACAACACCTGATGCCCGGGTGTATGCCCGTAGGCAGCCTTGACGACCACGGTGCCGTCGCCGAAGACGTCATAGTCCTGTCCATTCAGGATTTTGGTCTTGCTGTCCTTCAACGCGACGTATTGAGCGCGCTGCGTAATCGCGGGACCCTTTTCCGCAAACATCGCGTCGCGCTCCGGCTGCTGGACCAGCCAGGTGGCGCCGGCAAAGTCGTTGGCGTTGGCCGTGTGATCGGCGTGATAGTGCGACAGCCCGAAATAAGTGATGTCTTTCGGAGCGTAGCCCAGCGCCGCTAACTGGGACTTTAGCGTTCTGGTAGCCGTAAACCTCCCCTGCGTCACAGGACTGCCATCGGCTTTCAAGTCGGCGTCGGGAATCGCCCCGGTGTCCCACATCAGGGTGCCTCTGGGATGCACGATCAGGTACGAGCACACGACCATATCGGCCGTGGCGATCTCTTCCTTCTTGAGATGGAACGTCGCCGGATCCAGTCCCTTGATCACGCCATTGTCGAAGACGTACAGCCGGACGGATTTCGGGGGCTTTGGACGCGTCTGCGAAAGGGCGATAGGAGCCAGTGGTGCTAACGCAAGCACAGCCTGGAGCGTCGTCGCGAGGAGTTTGCGAGAGGACATGGCCATAAGCATACCTGATCAAAGAGTGGAGAAGTGAGCTGGAACATTTAACGAATCGATTCCGTACACGCAGTAGAGGGAAAGAAATGTACTGCACGAAATGCGGGATTGAACTCGGTGAAAACGACCGTTTTTGTTCACGTTGCGGCAACCGGATCGGGGCCGACGCCGTGACCACAGCGCCGCGGACCCTGATGCTGGACAAACGCAACAAGAAGATTGCGGGTGTTTGCGCCGGCTTCGCCAGATACTTCGACATGGATGTCGTCCTCATGCGCGTTGTCTGGCTCGCGATCGCGCTATGTACGGGCGGCCTCGGATTCCTCGTGTATCTTGCCGCCTGGATTGTCATACCGAGCGATGGCGGTCTGGAAGCGCACGGGGCGATACCGCACGCGACCCAAACGACCTGATTGTGTTATTTATACTGCGCCGTCTCGTTTAAGTAATCGAGAACGGCGCAGACAGAATCTTTGGAAATGCTCTGCGCGGCATCAGGCATTGCCGTGAATCCCTCCGCAGTCACCGAGATTAGCCGTTTGGCTGCATCGAGAGCGGTGTCCCTGTCTGTCAGGGGAAGGCCGAAATCCGCGAGCAGAAATTTCTTCACGTAAGGGTCCGGCGCGAATCGGGAGAATTGCCGGTCGCGTCTGGCGAGTCCCAGAATCACCTCGGTTTGGCCTATGTACATAGGATCCGATCTCGCAAATATACTTCCAGGCCATGCGGAATCCACGCCGAATCGTTCCATTCCACGACTCACATTGCTGACGGCGGTGGAGGGCTTTTTTGCATTCTGCGAAACGGTGATGGTTGTCAAACGGGGATCATGATTTTCGGTTCGCAGAATGCCCAACGTGAAGATGGGCTTGATCGCGAAGGGAGCAGAACCAGGGGGTGGTATTCTGTGTGCTCCCAGGAACTCCCCGAAAGAATCGCGGAGATAGTGCTCGATCTCAGCGCTGTTTCGAATCGCACGGTCGGGCGGGATACCTTCATTCTCACGCTCCGCGAGAAACTTTCTGAATACGGTTCCCGGCGCGTAAACAACCCTGCCGCCCTCGGAAACGGCTTCCAGACCGACTATGAAATAAATCGCGTGCGGCGGGAGCAGTTGTAATTTGGCGTCGGAATCAAACTGGTTGCCCGCGGTTCCTGTAAACCTCCGGTCCGCACAGACAACCGTGGCTTCTTTAGCCGGTATAACGACAACCAGAGTGGCGGTGGCGGTGATCCTGGCAGCCACACTCAACACGAGCAAGCCCGCTAGCTTCCGCATGCGGGAATGAGTTTAACATACCTATGCGCTACTGCCGGTCAGCGTATCTGGCGGGCTTTAAACGACTGGTTTGACCAGGATCTCAATAACAGCCGGAGTCGTAAGCAACCTTTTGACCGCACGATTGGTGATCCGTCGCGCGAGCTTTTTCTTCCGCAACCTGCCGTAGCGGGCTTTGTCTCCGTTTTGAGCTGACATACCTTATTGTCGCTTGTTTGACGACGCCGTGCCGATAAATCGCAGGTAACGCCGGCGGTCTTCGCCGCCGGTTAGTGTCATTTTGGCGGGCGAACCAGACCGGCGGCAGAGACCGCCGGCGTTACCTGCATCCCCGCGCACGACGCTGTGCCGATAAATCGGAGCACATAATAGATAGAGGAGTCCGCATGAGAGTATTTCCGACAATACTATTCGGCGCC
>JBEKTF010000113.1:0-32112 GCA_049516355.1 Bryobacteraceae bacterium
AGTTCCGGACCTGCCTGATACCGGACATTTTTCGGCAGCTTCGATGAAGTTGGGCCGGTGACATCGGGAAGGACTTCCTCAACATCGCCGACGGAAACTTGCATTTTCATGAAGCCTGCTTCCACTTCGAAGCGCCCTTCGCCAAGAAGTCTGCGCACGCGGGCGGGCTCGCGAATGCCTTTGAGGCGGACTCGGGTTCCTTCAGCGATCTGCAGTTTGCGTGGAATCGCCGCACCCGATTGCGGGATAATCTTCTCCCAGTCCTCACGCATCTCACGCTTGACCCGCGCCGTTTGCCGGTGCGCTTCGTCGACCGCTTTCCGTTTTTCGACAGTCTCGGAAATGCGGGCTAGAGTTTCATCTCCGCGTTCCTGCCATCGTCGCTGCATCTCATCGAAACGGCTTTCGAGATCGCGCAGTTTGGCCGCTTCCTTGCGCTCCGAATCCTGCACGATCTGCTTCTCGCGCGCGACCAGGGCCGCACGCTCCTGTTCCAGAGAAGCTTCGAGACGATTCGTCTCTTCGAGTCTCTTGTGAAGATTCGCGATCAGCGTCGAGAGCTCAATCTCCTGCGTACTCAGAGACGCCCTTGCGCGCTTCATGATGTCTTCCGGCATGCCGAGCCGCGCTGCGATATCGAGCCCGGCGGATTTGCCCGGCAAGCCGACCTGCAACTGATATGTCGGCTCCAGAGTCTGTTCATCGAAGCCCATTGAGGCGTTCAAAACCGTCTTCGTATTCGCGCCGTAGATCTTGAGCGCAGTCAGGTGAGTGGATGCGACAGTGAACGCGCCGGCTGCGCGAAAGTGATCGACCAAGGCGACTCCGAGCGCGCCGCCTTCTTCGGGATCGGTGGCGGACCCGATCTCATCGAGAAGGACAAGCGAATCCGGCGTGGCGTCGAGAGCCATTTCGCGCAGGTGCGAAACATGCGCGGAAAAAGTGCTCAGGTTCTGTTCAATCGACTGGTTATCGCCGATATCGGCCAACACTTGTTCGAAGACCGGAAGTTCCGCCACGGAGCAGGGAACCGGCAACCCGGCCTGGGCCATCAGCGCGATCACGCCGATGGTCTTCAACGTCACGGTCTTTCCACCCGTATTAGGGCCGCTGATCAACAGGGTGCGGCAGTCCCGATCCAGTGTCAGTGTGAATGGAACCACTCGCCGCTTGCTCTTGCGCAGCACATCGACCAACAAAGGATGGCGCGCGTTTTCGAGATGCAAACGGTGGGTGAAGGTTGGAATCACGCAGTCGAAATCGTTCGCGAACTTCGCCTTGGCGAAGATCAAATCGAGCGCCGCCATGATCGATGCCGCCGCGCGAATCGGGTCGCCATAAACCCGAAGGCGGCTGGTCAACTCGCGCAGGATGCGGAACACTTCACGCGCTTCTTCTTCGCCCAGACGCACGAGCTCGTTGTTGAGATCGATGGTTTCGAGAGGTTCCAGAAACAGCGTTTGCCCGGTGGAACTCGCGCCATGGATCACGCCGGGGAGTTTCCGGCGCTGCCCCGAAATCACCGGCACCACGTAGCGATCGTTGCGAATGGTGACGTATTCTTCCTGCAAAACGCCTTCGTTCCGGTTGGCGCGAAGGAAGCGCTCCAGAGATTCCTGAATGCCTTTTTTCTGCTTTTCGATTTCTCGCCGGAGGCGATGAAGATGCGGGCTCGCGCTGTCGAGAACGGTTCCGTCGGCCCGGATTTTGCCTTCGATTTCTTTGAGGAGCGGGCGGAAGTCTCCGATGCCTCGGGCGCGATCGGCAAGCAGCGGGAATCGTTCGGCGGCCGAAGTCAGGAACGATCCGGCGTCGGCGGCGCGGTCAAGAAACGCGATGAGATCGAAGATCTCGCGCGGCTCAAGTGCTGCGCCTTCGATGTGGAGTTTCTGGATTGTGATGGTGACGTCGGGAAGGCCGTTGAGGTTGATCCGGATGGCGCTGCTTTGCGGCGTGGCTGAAGCTTTGATGTAGAGGATCGCTTCGCCCGCTTCGGCAAGATCGCGTTCGATGCGTTCGCGGTCCTGGGATGGCTCTACTTTCGCCAGTTCCGAGGCTCCGAGCGGACTCCCGATGTAACGCGCGATCAGGCTTCGAACCTGTTCCCACTCGAGCGGTTCTGCGCTGGTTGAGTTCAAAGCGCGCGGCTCCTTTCAAAACCTTTCGCGATTACGGCGGGAGTGCCTTCGGTAATTTTCAGATCGGGCAGCGCCGGCTCCGTCACCCACGCTACCCGGCTTGCATCGTCCGCGGCGCAGAGTACGCCGCCGACGGGACGGCACAGGTAATCCATCAACACGTAGTGATACTCGGGGACGCCGGTTGAGTCGAGCATGATCCGCTCATAGATTTCGAGCAGGCAGAGGATCTCGATTTCGAGCCCGGTTTCTTCGTGGACCTCGCGCCGCAACGCTTCTTCGAGGCGTTCGCCTGTTTCCACGACGCCGCCTGGCAGCGACCACCAGTCTTTGAGCGGTTCGCGTCCCCGCTCGACCAGGAGGATGCTGTCGCCTTCGATGATAAGTGCTCCGACGCCGAGAATCGGGCGTTCGGGATATTGGCGGCTAATATTGCAACGCTCCCCTGGTTCCCACTTTGACTCTGTAGATACTGTCCCGCGCCGCGATGAAAAGCGACTCGAGGGTGCCTTCGCCAAAGGTGCAGTTGGTTGTCCTCTCCCCTTCGAGAAGCGTGCGCTGCAAACGGCCGTCCGGTGAATACATGGCGACTCCCCTTGCGGCCACGTAAAGCCGGCCATCCACATCTGTTCTGAGACCGCCGGGAACGCCCGCGACATTTTTGATTACATCGCGTTGTTTGCCGCCCTGGCCGGCGCGATCGAGATCGAACGCCACGACCGCGTGCCGGTCGGAATCACTCACGTACAGCAGCTTGCCATCGGGCGAGAGCGTAATGCCGTTAGGACGTGTTTGCCACCTGGCGAGAACTTCGAGGTCGCCTTTTGGCGAGATATGCCAGATCCCGTAAAAATCGAGTTCACGGTTATCGTTCGCGCTTCCGAACGCGGGGTCAGTGAAGTAAGTGTGGCCGTCCCTGCGAACGACGATGTCGTTCGGAGCGTTGAATTTCTTTCCCTGGTAAGCCTCGGCGAGGGTTTCAATTTTTCCTTTCTGATCAAGCCGCGTGACACGCCGGGCTTCCGATTCACAGATGTATAAACGACCTTGCAAATCGTACGAGAGTCCGGAGGCGCCGCCATCGCTGTCTATCAATACCTGAGGGTGCGGGTCCCGATCGAACTTGAAAATTTTTCGCTGCCGAACGTCGGCGACGGCGAGGAATCCGGAGTGCGACCATGCGAGCCCGTCCACGAATCGCAGGTTCGTCGCGACCTTTTCAGACTCGTACCTGGGTAGATCCTGCAAGGTATTTAAATCGGGGGCCGCGCGAGTTTAATTTCATTCACGACGCCCTTCACGCCGCTCACTTTCTTCGCGATCTTCTCGGCTTTATTCTTCTGTTTGTCTTCTTCCACTGTCCCGCGGAGGGTGATGGTGCCGTCTTTGGCGATCACTTCGATCGCGCCGCCCTTTACTACCGGGTCGGCGGCCAGTTTCTGCCTGATGGTGTCGACCAGGAAATCGTCGGAAACAGGTTTGGCCGCGGCTAAGACTGTCGTGAATACGGTGAGAAACAGGACGGCGGGGACGAGGATTCGCTTAAGTATCATCTCTTCCGCTCATTGTACGCCAATCGACGGTATTCAAATATGCGGCTTTTTCGCGCCACGCCGTTTCCACTTTGACATGAAGGTCGAGATAAATATGCGTGTCGAATAAAGCTTCCATCTCTTCGCGGGCGAGAGTACCGATTTGTTTCAGCATCGATCCTTTGGAGCCGATGACGATCGCCTTCTGCCCGTCCCGTTCCACGAGGATGGTGGCGAAGATGCGGATCAGGCGAGGCAGTTCCTCCCATTTTTCGATGAGGACGGTGACAGAATGCGGCACCTCCTGGCGCGTGGCTTTCAGAATCTTTTCGCGGATCAGTTCGGCCGCGAGAAAGCGCGCCGGCTGATCGGTGAAGTGATCCGGCGGAAAATATTCGGGACCTTCGGGTAGACGCTGGATCACTTCATTGCGCAGCTGATCGAGCCCTTCGCCGGTGGCCGCGGAGATAGGCAGATAGGCTTCGAATTTGTACCGCTTCTGGTATTCCTCGAGTAACGGGAGCAGGTCCTGTTTGGCTGCAAGGGCGTCGATTTTGTTCAAGGCTATGATTACCGGCGGGGCATCCTCGCGGAGGATACTCAGAGCCTTCTCATCTCCGCTGCTGAAAGGCTTTGTGGCATCGACCAGGTAGATGAAGAGATCGCGCTCTTCGAGGGAGGCGCGAACAGCATCCATCATGCGCTTGTTGATGGCGCTGTCGGATTTGTGAATACCCGGGGTATCGATGAAGACGACCTGGGCTTCGGGCGTGGTGAGGACGCCCTGAATTTGCGTGCGCGTGGTTTGCGGTTTATCGGCTACGATGGAGACTTTCTGGCCCACCAGGGCATTCAACAGCGTCGATTTTCCGGCGTTGGGGCGGCCGAGGATGGAGACAAAGCCGGATTTGTGGGGTGGTGGGATCATGGTTTGGCTTCCTGGCCGCTGTCCACCGCTCCCTCACGGTCGCGGCTCGGAATCATTATCGCGTTACCGGAAGCGCTCATGCTTCAGCTTCCTGAGGAACTTCCTGCCGTTTGCTGAGGCGCACCTGTTCGACGCGCATCTCATCGCTGGCGAGGACTTCTATTCTGATACCGTCCCGTTCAACCGTTTCACCGGCCTGCGGAACGCGGCCCAGCCACTCTGTCACGAGCCCTCCAATGGTAGTCGATTCGATGTCTTCATCCGGTTTGAAGTCGAGGACATCGGCGACTCGCGCGATGTCGAAATTGCCGGAAACGATGTAGCCGCCGTGGCCATCTTCGGTCACGTCCGAAGTGGGCTCGTGCTCATCGCGAATCTCGCCGAGGATGACCTCCACCAGATCTTCCATGGTGGCAAGGCCGGCCGTGTTGCCGTATTCATCGACTACGATCACCATGTGCGCGCCTTCCTGCTGCATCTCGCGCATGAGATCGTGGACGGGCTTGGTTTCCGGCACGAACCGGATGGACCGCATCAACTCCCTGACGGTGCGGGTGAGACGATTGCTCTCCGGGACTTCGAACATATCGCGGACATGGACGAAGCCGATGACATCGTCGATTGATGTCTCGAAGACGGGGATGCGCGAATACTGTTCGTGCACCACGAGGGCACGCAGTGCTTCGAGTGTTTCATTCGCCTGAATCGCAATGATATTGGGACGCGGCGTCATGACTTCGCGCACCACTTTGTCTCCAAACGCGACGACGGATTGAATCAGTTTGCGGTCGTCTTCCTGGATCAATCCTTCTTCAGTGCCGGCTGTGATCAGGGCTTCGATATTTTCAGCGGAAGTGGCGGGCTCATCGCGTTCCGCTTCCTGAGCGGTGATGTCGAGCAACGAATGCAGGAAGCTGAGCGCAGCCACGAGGGGGCGGATGACGAGCGCCGCGCCGGAGTAAAACGGCAGGAGAGTCGCCATCCAGCGGCATGAGGTCCGGCGGAAGAGCAGCTGAGGGATGAAGTACGCACAGAGCATCATCAGCAGCCAGCCGGCGATCACGCTTTCGATCAGGACGGGGAATGAGAGATTGCCGCCGTCGATGACCTGGGCGAGAACCACGATGCCGAACAATACAAGACAGGTATGCTTCCACAGCGAGAACGTCAGCGCGCCTTCTTCGGAGCGGAAGTTCAGCCGCGGCTCGAGAGTGGATTTGAAATACTGCAGCGAAGGCAGATCGCGGGTGCGCAGCCGCATGCCTTCGAGGTAGAGCGTCTGGATGGCGGTGAACAGCGTCACCAGTCCGAGCAGCAGTATGAGCGCGGCGAGGATCATTTGGTCCGCTCTATAAGGCTGGTTGGAAGCCCAAATTTCCTGCGCCAGCGGAGTTCGGTTCGCTTCATCCGGCCGTTATCGGACTCATGGTCCATGCCGACAAGGTGCAGGACGCCGTGCAGCATCAGGATGCGGATTTCATCTTCGACCGAGTGATTCCACTCTCTCGCCTGGGCGCGGGCACGCTCAAGAGAAATCGCGATATCGCTTTCGGAGGGAAACGACAGGACGTCGGTCGGGTAGTCTTTCCCCAGGAATTGGGCGTTGAGTTGTTGCAGTTCGGCGTCATTCGTGACGCGGCAATGGAACTCGCGCCCGTGGGCAACACGATCGCGCAAGAGTACGGCGAAGGATTCCAGGCTGGGGAGGTCGAGCGTGGCCGGCTTGCGCCGGTAAGTTATGAGTGGGTCGGATTTCATTTTGTACCGCTCAGGCCTGGGCCGGAACGGGTTCGGCGCGCGATTCCAGCGGCGGCTCGAGCGGCATTCCCCGTTGAAGCGGATCTTCGGAGAGCTTGAGGGAGAGTTGGCGTCCCGCGACGCCCTCGTTATATTTTTCGTAGGCGCGCACGATGCGTTGCACGAGGCTGTGCCGCACGACATCGCGCTCATCGAACTGCACGAAGGAAATACCCTCGACTCCTTTGAGAATTTCGACGGCATCGAGCAGGCCGGAGCGGCGGCCGTTGGGAAGATCGATCTGGGTGATGTCGCCGGTCACGACCATTTTCGAGTTGAATCCCTGGCGCGTGAGGACCATTTTCATCTGCTCGGAAGTGGTGTTCTGCGCTTCATCGAGAATGATGAAGCTGTCGTTGAGAGTGCGGCCGCGCATGAAGGCGAGGGGCGCGACTTCGATGGATGCGCGTTCGAGCAGCTTCTCGACCTTTTCGGATTCGAGCATGTCGTAGAGCGCATCGTAAAGCGGGCGCAGGTACGGATCGATCTTTTCCTGCAGGCTGCCGGGCAGGAAGCCGAGTTTCTCGCCGGCTTCGACGGCGGGCCGGGTGAGGATGATGCGGCTGACGCGTTTGCCGATCAGGGCCTGGATCGCCATGGCGACCGCGAGATAGGTTTTACCGGTGCCGGCTGGCCCAATGCCAAAGACCAGATCGTTGCGCTCGATGGCTTCGAGATAGCGGCGCTGCGTGACGGTTTTCGGGGCGAGAACTTTCTTGCCGAAACTGCGCTGCTGGCCGCTTTTGAAGAGCGAGCGAAGGGTAACTTCGGGATCAGCGGTGACGACGCGCAGCAGACTGTTGAGATCGCCGTTCTTGAAAACGACGCCTTCACGCACGAGTGCGAAATAATCCTCGAGGATGCCTTCCGCGCGCGATACGGCAGCGGGCTCGCCTTCGATTTCGAGGGTGTCCGCGCCCAGATTGGTGCGAATATTCAAACCCGTTTCGAGCAAACGGATATTCTCGTCGCGGGTGCCGAAAAGGCTCTCGATACCGCGGGTAACCTGAACAGTGGCTTTCATCTAGTTGGATCCGGACCTCCTTGCAGAATGCGCAATGGGAACATCAGACGTTGTTTGAATGAACAAAGAAGTGGTTGTCTGACGGGGAATAATGATGCCGCGAGGACGCGGGGAAGGAAAAAACCATCCGTTGTCAGTATACCAGAGGTTTCAGATCGCATAAGTAAAACCGGCAGCATCTTCGAGTACAATTCTTCCCAAAAGGACGATTTCTTCCATGAAACTTCTGCTTCTTACCGTCACCATTCTCATTTCCGCCCGTCGCCCTTCTGCCGGAGATCTTCGGTCAGGGCGGTGCGCCATTCAAACAAAAATACAGGTGAAGTCGAAGCACGCTGCACCGTCAAAGTAACGCCGTATCCAGCGCTCAAATAAAAATCTCAAAGCGGCCGCTCAAATAAAAATCTCAAAGCAGCTCAATCAGGCAGCTCGCGCGGCGGTGGATGGGGGATTCGCAGGCAGTTTGCGGGGTGCGAGTGCGGCTTCCCGGGCGGCTTTCAGGCGGTTGCCGCGGTCGATGGCGAGGTTAATTTCCGCGATTGAAAAGACGAACCCATTCCTGTTGGATCCGCACAAGGGACTCGCGCCTGTGCGGAGTTCCGCCGGGTCGTAAGGCAAGCCCTTGCTCAGACTGAGTTGGGCCAGCAACTGTGCTTCTTCGAACTGCTGCCGGCGCTGCTCGATTCGTTCGGCCTGGAGTTCGCGGAGGAGCTTCAGGTTGCGCTGGAGATTGCGATTGATCCGCTGCTCGTAAATGGTCAGGAGGTTGAATTGGCCGGCTTGCTCCTGAAAGCACCGTGCATCGGCCAGGGCGATCTGAAGTTCGCGGCGCTCGCCCGAGTGACCGAGCGCGAAGATGTTGTTTTCGATGGCGCAGGCCCGATTGAGACGCCAACTGTCTTCCGCTACGGATTGGGCGAGTTGCCGCTCGATGGGAGTTTCGGCATTGAAGCTGTCGATGAGCTCGTTGCAGAATGCGTCGTGCGCTTCGCGGTCTTCGGTGGGCAGGAGGCTGATCTGCCCAGTCAGGCCGTGACGGAGATTGTTGCGGCTGGATTGGGCTTTGCCTTCGATGGTTTTCGGACCGGTGGAACGCTGCGCGTTGCGGCGGTTGGCTTCGAATTGCTTTTCGGAGATCATGTTGTCCTTCCGAAGAACGCGACTCGAAGTCGCGTCTCCTGGTTGGACTAGAGCAGACGAAAAGCGAGTCGAAGCACTTTCGTCTGCTAACTTGTTCAAAACAGGCGGACGAATTTACGAAAAAAACCGCGAACGTGTTTGATCGCTCGATGTTATGCGCTATAACCGGAGCGAGTAGTGAAGTGTCTCGGCGATTTCGAGACTATGAATAACCGGCGGCAAAAAGCGACCGCCGGCGTTCCCAGCACTCTGCGAATCGAACGAAATGACCGAGACGCCTGGCTAGAACGGAACATCGTCGTCCGTAATGCCCTGGCCGAAGTGATCGTCCGGCTGAGGCGCGGACTGCGATGAAGGCTGCGCAGAAGATCGCGTGGAGGCGCCGCGAGGCTGGGAAACCGGCTGCTGCGAATACTCATCGCCGCCGCTACGGCCTCCGCCGCCGCCCTGGCCGCCGAGCAGGATCACATCGTCGGCAACCACCTCGGTCGCGTAAACCTTTTTCCCATCCTTATCTTCGTAGCTGCGCGTCTGCAACCTTCCCTCGACGTAGATCTGTTTGCCTTTGGTCAGATAGTTTGCGAGATTCTCGCTACGCCAGAGCACGACGTTGGACCAGTCGGTCTCTTCTTTCCACTCGCCCGAATCCTTGTCCTTCCATCGCCGGTTGGTGGCCACTGAGAAGCGGGTGACAGCCGCTCCGCCGGGCGTGAACTTCGTTTCGGCGTCCCGCCCGAGATGTCCTACGAGGATGACTTTATTAACGCTGCGCGATGCCATATAGATTCTGCACTCCAGCATAACGCGGCAAAGGCATCGTTCGCGCTGGAAAAAGAACCCGTGGCAAAGACCGCCGGTGTTCCTACTCGCGGCTGCCGGGGGCGCCGGCCTGCCGTTCGAAGTAGCGGACGCCATCGGGCGGAATGAAAAAAGTCCGGATGGTTCCGTCGGCGTCGTAGGATCCGAAGTATCCGCGTTTCACATCGAACCGCGCAACGCCGCCGGTCTGCCGTTTCGATTCCAGAATGTATTTCCCGGTATGGCTGTCCCTCAATTGCTGGGCCAGGTGCAGATACTGCCGCTCCGTGATCGGGCCGAATGCGCGCCCGTATCTTTCGAAGTGGTCGTCGAGAAGATGCTGATTGCGAAATCCCGGTCCCCCGGCGAGCGCAAGGGTTGCTGACGCCAGAGCGAAAATCGCGAGAACGGCGACTCTACTGCTTCGCGATGATTTTGTTCTTGATTTTTCCGTATGCGGCCTCCGGAATTATCTGTTTGCTCAGCAATTGCGCCTTGTTCTTGTAAGGCCGGTTTTTGACGATCGCGGCGGCGTAGGCGTCCTGAATGCCCGGTAAGGTTTTGAGTTCGATGGCGCTTGCGCGATTGATGTCGATCAATGCGGCGGCCGCGGTTGCGGTATCCGGGTTTCTGCCCGGCACCGCAAAACCTGCGGTCACGAGGATCAGAGACAGGCTCAGAAGAACGACAGTCCGCGCAAATTTCATAGCTTCCCCGCCCACCAATCATCATATCGACATTTTTGTCAATCCCTCGACGGGAAAATATGTATTTTTCATTACGCCGGGCGGGGATACACTACCTGTCGAAATGCAGGCTTGACGTTTGCGATACTGACTACATATGTGTCAGAAGCTGATCCGCCCGGGAATTGTTTCGGCCGCTCCCTTATTTATATTTATGCGCAGCGTATTTGTCGCGAGCCTGTTTGTACCGGGTGGGCTTGTGGCCGCCGATCGGCCCGACCCGCAGGTACACCTGGTGGAGGAGATCGTCGCGAAGGTGAACGGCGAAATCATCACGCGCGGCGAACTCGAGAAGCAACGCGCGTATATTGCACTCGAGTTGCAGCAACAAAAGGGTCTTACGGGTGAAGCGCTCGAGGCCGCCGTGAACGCGGGAGCCGCCGAGGCGTTGCGCGATCAGATCGATCAGTTGCTGCTCGTGCAGAAGGCAAAGGAGCTGAATATCAACGTCGACGCGGACGTGAATCGCCGGATCGCCGAGATTCAATCGGAGAGCAAGATCTCCGATCCGGAAAAGTTCCACGAGTGGCTGCAGGAAGAGCTGAAAGGAGTATCTTTCGAGGATTTCAAGCAGCAGACGAAGAACCAGTTTTTGACGCAGCGCGTGATCAGCGAAGAAGTGTACCGCAACATCACCATTCCGAAAGCTGACGTCGAAAAGTATTACAACGAACATAAGAAGGATTTCGTCCGCGAGGAGGTGGTTTCGCTTCGTGAGATCCTGGTATCGGTGGGCGACGGCAGCCCCGAGAAAGTGGCGGCGGCCGAGAAGAAGGCCAAGGGCCTGGTGGACCGGGTGCGCAAAGGCGAAGCGAAGTTTCCCGACCTCGCCCGCCAGTATTCCGACGCCGCAACAGCGACCAGCGACGGCGAACTCGGGGTATTCAAGCGGGGCGACCTCGCGAAGGACATCGACGACATCGTTTTCAAACAGAACAAGGGCTATGTGACGGATCCGATCCGCCGGCCCGCGGGCTTTGAAATCTATCGTGTCGAGGAACACTATGCCGCCGGCCAGGCAAGCCTCGACGAGGTGCAGGGCCAAATCAACAACATCCTGAGCGAACCGATCGTGAAGCCCAAGCTGCGCGAGTATCTGACAAAACTACGCGAGACCGCGTTCCTGCAGATCAAACCCGGTTTCGTCGACATCGGAGCCGCGCCGGGCAAGGACACTTCATGGCAGGACGCGGCACAACTGAAGCCGGAGACTACGACGAAAGAAGCGGTTGCGGCGCATGCACACAAAAAGTTTCTGCATGTGATTCCGTACGGCCACGTGGGTGGCGCGCAGGACACCAGCCCGGCGGCGCCGCCGACGGTTACGCCGGTACCCGCAGCGCCCACCACGCCTGTGACGCCCGTGGCGCCCGTGACGCCGTAATGAAGTCGCCATTTATCAGGGAACTCAAACCCGAAGAAATTGCGACTGCCGTTTTTCTGGTTCAGACGAAAGAAGTGCGGCAGAAACGCACAGGCGAACCTTATCTCTCGCTCGTCCTCTCCGATCGTACCGGCGAGATCGACAGCAAGATGTGGGATAACGTCGCGGAGGTGATCGAGACCTTCGACCGGGACGATTTCATCAAGGTCAAAGGGCTGATGCAGCTCTACAACAACCGGCCGCAGTTCACCATTCACAAGCTGCGGCGCGTTGCCGACCATGATGTCGATTTCAGCGATTTCTTTCCCGCTTCGCGGCAGGATCCGGAGGCGATGTGGAACGAACTCCGCGCGATTGTGGCGGGGCTCGATAACGAACACATCCGCCGGCTGCTGGACGCCTTTCTGGACGATCCCGAGGTTGCGGCGCGTTACAAGGTTGCGCCCGCCGCCAAGACGATTCATCATGCATTCCGCAGCGGCCTTCTTGAGCACGTGCTCTCGCTGGCAAAGCTGGCGCGGTTGACCGCCGGCCATTACGGCACGGTGGATTTCAATCTCCTGATCGCCGGGGTTGTGCTGCACGATATCGGCAAGATCCATGAGCTGAGTTATGATCGAGCATTCGGTTATTCGGCCGAAGGACAGTTGCTGGGGCACATCGCGATTGCCATCCGAATGATTGCCGGGAAGTTGCGGGAGTTTCCCGAGTTCCCGGTGGAACTGCGAAATCTCATTGAGCACATGGTGCTGAGCCATCACGGGCAACTTGAGTTTGGATCGCCCAAGCTGCCGATTTTTCCCGAGGCACTGCTTCTGCATTACCTCGACGACATGGATTCGAAGATGGAGTGCATGCGGGTGTTGATCGATAAGGATCCGCAGGCGGAGGGATATTTCACCACGTACAGCCCGGCGCTGACCCGGGTGGCGCTGCGCAAGGCCAGATATCTGGATGCGAACGGCGTGGAATCGAATCAGGCAGTTTACACAACCGAATCCAATCCGCCGGCGGATGAATTCGACGCTGCCGCTTTGGCCGGGAATTCGAACGTAGCTTCAAACACAGGATCTTTTACCGGCCGCTCGCCCACGCCTGCGCCGAATCCAAAACCCGCGCCTGCCACCAATTCGATTTTTGGTGCGAAGCTTCATCAGGCGCTTCTTGACGAAAGGAAATAGCCTTGGGCCGAGAACGCGAACTTCCGCCGCCGCTTGAAATGATGTGTCTGAACGCTCTCTGGGAAATTCAGGAGGGCAATGTTGAAGATGTCCGGAAATTTGTATCCCAGAACCGCCCGCTCGCGTACACAACCGTTCTGACACTGCTCGACCGGTTGGCGCGCCGCGGTGCCGTTTCGCGCCGCAAGGAAGGGCGAGGTTTCCGCTATCAGCCGACGGTCGCACGGGACAGGCTGCGGCGCCTGGCGCTGCGGCACTTCCTCGAATATCACTTCGACGGGTCCGAGGCGAAGTTGAAGATTTTTCTCGAGCAGCCGGCGGAGGAGCCGATCTCCGAGCTGTCCGGGGAATCCGGGAGCGTGGAAACTCAAGTCCCGGAGCTTCAGAGTAAAGCTGCTGCCGCCTCAGCGCCGCAGGGTTCCACGGTTGCGATGTCGGTCCCGAAGCCGCAAGAGTAGCGATCTGTTTTGAAGATTCTTGTCCGCGCGACGAACTGGATTGGCGATGCGGTGATGTCGCTGCCGGCGTTGCGCGCGATTCGCGGGCGATTTCCCCATGCCGGGATCACAGTTCTGGCGAAGCCTTGGGTGGCCGCGCTTTATGAAGGCGAGGCCTCCATCGACCGGGTAATTCCGCTCGAAGGCGCGCCCGGCGCACGCGACTGGGCAGCGAAATGGAAGCTGGCGCGCCAGTTGCGCAGGGAACGTTTCGATCTTGCGGTGTTGTTTCCCAATTCGTTTGAGAGCGCAGCGGTGGCGTGGCTGGCTGGGGTGAAAAGAATTATTGGCTACGCGCGCGACGGCCGTAGCGCGCTGCTGAGCGATGCGATTGCGCTACCCGCGAAAGGGGAGATTCCGCGGCACGAGCGTTTCTATTACCTCGAAATGCTGCGGCGCGCGGGCATCATCGAATCGATTCCCGGGGTGCGGGAGATTCGGCTGGACGGCATCCCGGAGGCAAGATGCCGGGGAACAAAACTGTTCGAGAGATTTGGTGTGAAACTGCCTGTGATCGGAGTGAGCCCGGGTGCGGCATACGGTGCGGCGAAGCGCTGGTTGCCGGAACGCTTTGGCGAAGCGGCCGCGCGACTCGCCGCGGAGATGGGTGGTTCCGTCGCGGTCTTTGGGTCCGCGGCGGAGAAGCCTATGTGCGATGAGGTGGCGCGGGCGGCTGGCGGGCATGGCTTTGTCCATAATTTCGCGGGCGAAACCGATCTGCGGGCGTTCATCGATATGACCGCGGCGTGCCGTTTGTTCCTCACGAACGATTCGGGCGCCATGCATATCGCTTCCGCGTTGGGTGTTCCGTCGGTGACGGTGTTCGGGCCCACCGACGAGACGGCGACTGGACCTCTCGGCCCGGCGGCGCGGCTGGTGCGAGAGCCGGTGGAATGCGCTCCTTGTTTATTGAGGGAGTGCCCTATCGACCACCGTTGCATGACTCGGGTGACGGCGGAGGTTGTGATTAAGGCTGCGGAAGATTTGCTCCGCGTGATCTGAAACGACGTGATCTGAGGCCCGAACTGCAACCCGCGAGTTCGGTGTTACGTTAAAAAGCAAGTGAGCAAACCTTTCGGCATCGCGTTCGCGGCCGCGGTGGTCGTGATCGCCATTGTGGTGTGGACCGGTTTCGTCAGGACCGCGGGGAATCATCTGGTTCCGACCGGATCGATCGGCAAGGTTCGTACGATCAAGGCCTCGGACGACCTGACGTATATGGTGATCGATTTCAACGTCAAGAACGATTCCGACCGCGACATGATTGTGCGCAGCGTGGAAAGCATCGTCGACACTGCCGACGGCCGCACCCTGATGGGTACCCCGGTGGCGGCGGCGGACGTGGCGGCGGCGTTCAAGAACTATCCTCTGCTGGGTGAACAATACAATCCCGTTCTGAAGGAGCGCGACGTTATTCCGGCGCATGGATTCGTCGACCGAATGGTGGGGCTTCGTATCGACGCGCCGGCCGGAACGGTGGATGCCCGCAAGCGGGTGACGCTGCGCGTCGAAGACGTTACCGGGCCTGTGCTGGAGTTGACGAAATGAAGCCGTGGGGCGTTTGTTTGGCGGTCGCTATCGCGACCCGGATCTACGCAGCGCAGATTCCCGCGGGGGCGGAACTGAGCATTCGTCTTACGGACAAAGTTGCGAGCGAAGCTCCCCTGCCGCAGCCGCCAGTCCACGCGCTGGTGATCGCTCCCGTGGTCGTGGATGGCAAGATCGTTTTGCCGGCCGGCGCCGAACTTACGGGCACCGTAAAACAAGCCAAGGCGGCTACCGACAAAGATCCGGCTCAGTTGCAGATCGTTTTTACGGAGATCGAAGATGGGACTTCGATCAGGGAATCGCAAAATTGCAGTCGAGCGATAAATTGGCGGGTCTGGCTGGATTGATCCAGGGCACGAGACAGGCTCTCAAGATTCAGGAGGCGAATCCTAATATCGATTACGATGCGGGGGCCGAGTTCACGCTCAAACTGACGCAGCCGCTGAACTGGCGTGGAACGGATCAGGGCCCGATGGCGAAGCTGGAGCCGTTCCCGAATGAAAGCGGGCTGTTCGATCTGGTCAACCGGCAGCCGTTTCGCACGATCGCGGAAAATCCGCCGCGGCCGTCGGACATTACGAACCTCATGTTCGTAGCCACGGAGGATGAACTGCGCGCGGCGTTTGAGAAAGCGGGATGGGCGATCCCGGCGCGGCTGAACACGAAATCGAAGCTCGAGACCGCGCGTGCTCTGATCGAGGCGCGGGGGTATAAGGAAGGCCCCATGTCGATTCTGCTTCTCGAAGGGAACGCGCCCGACGTTGCCTATCAAAAAGGGAACAACACGTTCGCGCAGCGCCATCATCTGCGGATTTTCCGGCGGCCCGGCACGTTCGACGGGAAGCCGATCTGGGTGTGCTCGTCGACGCACGACATCGGGATCGACTTTTCCGAGCGCGACCGCACGTTCATCCATAAAATCGATTCGCAGATCGATCACGAGCGGGCGAAGGTGGTCAACGACCTTCTGTTCACGGGAATGGTGCGGTCGATTGCGCTGGTGGCGCGGCCGGCGATTCCACAGAATGCAACTAATGCCACGGGCGACCGGCTCGAGACGGATGGAAGCATGGCTGTGCTGTTGCTCCAGTGAACCGACTCACAGGGTAAGCCTGTGCCACCCGGCAAGTTAGAATGAGGCGACATGTCCGAAGCCATTGATCGCTACGTGCACGAGAACGAGACCCGGTTCCTCGAAGAGTTGAAGGATCTGCTGCGGATTCCGAGTATCTCGACTTCGCCGGAACATAACGAAGCCACGCATCGCGCGGCCGATTTCGTTGTCGATCACCTTTGGGACGCCGGTCTCGAGAATGTGGAACTGATCGAAACCGAGCGCCACCCGCTTGTCTATGCGGACTGGCTGCACGCTCCCGGCAAGCCCACCGTTCTCTGTTACGGACATTACGATGTGCAGCCGCCCGATCCCCTGGAGCTTTGGGAATCGCCGCCATTCGAACCGACCGAGCGTAAAGGAAATCTGTACGCGCGCGGATCGGCGGACGACAAGGGCCAGATGTATTCGCATATCAAGGCGATCGAAGCCATCAAAGCGGTTTACGGCCGCCCGCCGGTGAACATCAAGGTCCTGATCGAGGGCGAAGAGGAGGTTGGAGGTTTATCGGTTGCGGAGTATGTGGCGAAGAACCCGGCGAAACTGAAGGCCGATGTCGCGCTGGTCTCGGATACCGAAATGTATGCGCCGGGTCTTCCGACGTTGAACATCGGGCTGCGCGGACTGGTTTACCTGGAGATTGAAGCGCGCGGGCCCATGCGCGATCTGCATTCGGGCCTGTATGGAGGGGCTGCACCGAACGCCGTCTTCGGTTTGATCGAACTGCTCGCGAAGGCCAAAGATGCGAATGGCCACATTCTGATTCCCGGTATCTACAATGACGTCGAACCGCCTTCGGCCGAAGAGAAGGAAAGCTGGAAGCATCTGCCGTTCGATGAAGATGAGTATCTAAAGAACGAGGTCGGCTCGACGGAACTTACGGGTGAACCGGGGTATTCGGTTTTTGAACGCACCTGGGCGCGGCCGACTTTCGAAGTTCACGGAATCGCGGGCGGTTTTACCGGCACCGGTGCGAAGACCGTGATTCCGGCGAAGGCTGTCGCGAAGGTCAGCATCCGGTTAGTCCCGCGGATGGACCCGGACAAGATTATTCGCGCCGTCGAGCAATTCGTTAAAGAGAACTCACCGCGCGGCATTCAATGCGAGGTCCGCGTGCTCAGCGCCGGCCCGGGGCTGATGGTGAACACGGACCACCATGCAATTCGCGTGGCCGCGAAGGCGTTCAGCGATATCTTCGGCAAGCCGACGGTTTTCACGCGATCGGGGGGTTCGATCCCCATTGTGGGAGACTTCGCAACCCATCTGGGGATTCCGACGATCCTGATGGGTTTCGGCCTTCCCGACGACGGCCTGCATTCGCCGAACGAAAAATACAATATTCGTAACTACTATGACGGCATCCGTACTCTGGCGCATTTCTTCGAAGAGTATGGACAGGCGTCGTGACTGCGAAGAACCGGCGGCAAAGACCGCCGGCGTTACCTAGCGTGATGTATCCGAAGTGTCGACATCGATCTTTCGTACACTCGATTGCATTTTCCGAGCCGCGCGTGTCAACAAGCGGTAACGATACTTCAGATACAGGAGACTAGCGTTGGCCGTGGTGATCGTTGTTCTGCAACCGGTTCCCGTCGTCTTCCACGCATTTGGGGGATTCTTCCAGCGGTTCGGTTGACGGTTTCACCACGCGCGGAGGCATCGTCCAGGGCGCGGCCAGCACTTTCGGATCGTCCACAGTAGCCTGGTAGATCAGATTCTCGTCGTCCCGCCACAATCGTTCGGTGACGTGCATCGCGTCGCTGTGAAAGTATCCGTTCTCGCCGAACCATGTTTCTTCGACGAAATTTGTTACGTCCACTACCAGCTTGTCGCCGTCCCAATGCGCGACGGAATCGCCGTAGAAGGTGGGGTTGGCGTCGGCCCGGTGAGCCCTGCCGTCCGACGGTATGATCCGGTAAGGATCTCCTGAAATATCTTCATAAAAGAAGATCAACTCGCGCGGCAGTTGAACGATCTTGCGGGGAGGACCGATACGCGGAATGCCTGGTTTCCCGCAGTAAAAAACCTGGTCCGTTTTGCTCTCGTTGTCGAACAGGTATTTCACCTTCGCCTGGAACTCGGGTTTGTAGGAAGGAGCGGATGTGAAGGGCAACTCTCCGCGGATGGGCGTCCTGGCCGTTACGGCGCCGCGATTGACTTTCTGAATGGATACCACCGATCCCTTGACTTCTTTCTTGATAGCGCCGGGCGGCAGATCGATCGCGTAAGACCAAATGCCGCTCAGATCGGGATGCCCATCAGCCGCACGGACCGGAATGGCCACCGCCGCGATCATTAAACAGAAGAAGAAGCTGTGTCTCATTTCTCATTCTCCGAAACCAGTTCCCATGAGGTTCCATCGGCCAGGGTGAGCTTCTGCATGTAGCCATACAGAGATCCATCCTTCGCGCGCACTGCGTCGACCGTTACGGTTTGGCCGATCGCTTTGGCGATTTCACTCCGGTTCACGCCGACTCTGCGAAACCACGATGGTGGATTGCTTTCCAGTTTCCAGGTTTGCACTTTGCCGTCATCGCCCTTGGACTCCAGAGCGAGCACAATATGGGGATTGATCCAATCGAGCTTCGTGAGCGTGCCGGAGACCGTAAACTTCTTCGACATGTCGAAAACGGCTGAGGGCGAGTGATGGGCCCACAGCGACGCCGCGGCAAAAAGGATTGCGAACACGCTGAAGGCGCGGGTAAACTTGTGTCTCAAAAAGCTCTCCTTTCGATTGTGCCGGAGTATATCACGAAATTCCAAGATACCTCTTTATTGGGTACGCTTAAGAAGAGATGCGAATCCTGGTGGTTGAGGACGAGCGGCGAATGGCCGAGCTGCTGAAGCGCGGTCTTACCGAGGAAGGACATCAGGTGGTGGTAGCGCGCGACGGCGCCACGGGATTCGAAACGGCGTGCGCCGCGCCATTCGACGTGATCGTGCTGGACATGATGCTACCCGGGATCGACGGCCTTGCTGTGGCGCGGCGGCTGCGGGATAGTCATAACCAAACGCCAATCCTGATGCTCACTGCAAAGGACGCCGCAGCCGATGTGATTCGCGGTCTCGATGCGGGGGCGGACGATTACCTCACCAAGCCGTTTTCGTTCGAAATTCTTCTGGCCCGGCTGCGCGCGGTCAGCAGGCGCGGCATCATCCCGCAGCCTGTGTGCCTCGAACTGGCGGATGTGAAACTGGATCCGGGGACACGCCGCGTCACGCGCGGAACGGAATCCCTGAATCTGACGCCGCGCGAATTCAGTTTGCTGGAACTGCTGCTGAGGAATTCCGGGAGGGTGGTGAGGCGCGAGACGATCCTTGAATCCGTCTGGGGCTTCGATTGCGACGTGAACGAGAACACCCTCGAAGCGTTCGTCCGGCTTCTGCGCCTGAAAGTGGATACGCGGGAACCGAAATTAATTCACACCGTGCGCGGCGTCGGCTATGCCATGCGGGAGCCTGCTTGATGTGGGGCGCGCAGACGTGAGAAAAGAGCGCTCGATTCGTTTTCGATTGACGGTCTGGTATGCCCTGATCTTATTTGCGGCGCTGGGCCTCTTCAGCGCACTGATCTGGCTTTCCCTGCGGCAGCGTTTGCTGAGCGAGGTGGATCGGGATCTCTCCGATCGCGCCGCCCGCTTTGAGGCTTACATGACGCGGGAGGCAGCCGAAGTTGCGCCGGAAAATCTCAAAGACGAGATGGAGGAATTCTGCCAGGCACTGCCGTCAGCGGATTATCTGGAGCTGCATGATTTGAGCAAATCAGGAGTGAGCGGGTTCGAGTTTCACTTTCCTGACCCGGCGCCCGCTGCGAGGCGAACAAGGACGATCCGCAGACAGTTCGCGGTGGGCCACGATTTGTTCCAGTTACAAATCAGTTCGTCTCTGCGGGATATCCATCACACGCTCGACCTGCTGCGGTGGCTATTGCTCAGTCTCGTTCCGGTCATCGTCGCCGTCGCCTGTGCCGGCGGCGCCTGGCTCAGCCGCCGCGCTTTGAAACCGGTCGACGAAATCACCACGGCGGCGCGCGAAATAGGGATCGACAACCTGTCTCTGCGCCTGCGCACTCCGCAAACGGGTGACGAACTGCAGCGCCTCACTGAAGCCTGGAACGTGATGCTGGGGCGTCTTGAGGGAGCCGTTACGACGCTCTCCCAATTTGCCGCCGATGCCTCGCACGAACTGCGGACGCCGCTGGCCGTCATCCGCACCAGCGCCGAACTTGCGCTGCGGCGGGCGCGCGAGCCGGAATCCTATCGCGAATCGCTACGCGACATCTCGGACGAGGCGGAACGAATGACGCAACTGGTGGAGGATCTGCTGTTTCTCGCGCGCGGCGACGCAAATTCTTCGGAGATGCCCAGAGCACGGCTCGATGTGAGCGACCTCGTACATGGCGTTGTGGCGGAATTGCGAGGTATCGCCGAAGTGCGCGAGATTCGAATCCGGCTGGCTTTTCCGGAGTCGGGCAGCAGCGTGCCGACGATTTCGGGGAACCGGCCTGCCCTGCGGCGTCTCTTTCTCGTGCTGCTCGACAATGCGCTCAAATATTCGCGGCCGGGATCGGACGTGATTGTATCGATATCAGCGGGCACATTCGATAAAAACGGCCAGGTCGCCGTTACGATCCAGGATTTTGGAATCGGGATCAGCCCGGCGGATCTGCCGCACATTTTCAAACGGTTCTATCAGGCCGACCGGGCAAGAACCGACGGAGGCTTCGGACTCGGGCTCTCTCTGGCCGAAAACATTGCGCACGCGCACGACGCGTCCATCGAAGTGAAAAGCGAAGAGGGAACCGGTTCTACTTTCAGGGTAGTTTTTCAGACCGCCGTCAGCGAATCTCGCGGAAGGCATTCAGCGCAAACTCGAGATCCTCAATTGAGTGCGCCGCGGTAGCGCAAAGCCTGAGACGGGCGGAGCCCAACGGAACTGCGGGGAACAGGATCGGGGTTACGGCAACGCCCATTTCACGCAGACGCCCGGCCATCAGCGCCGCCGTCCTCTCATCGTTGAGAATTACGGGAACGATGGGGGTTTCGGAACGGCCGGTATCGTAACCCAGCTCGCGCAACCCATCACGCAGAAAATCCGCATTATCCTTCAGCCGCGCGACAAGCTCGGGCTCGCGTTTCAAAATGGCAAGGCCCGCGCGCGCGGCTGCCACCGGCGACGGCGCCAAAGCACCAGAAAAAATGAACGGGGCGGCTGAATGCTGCAGGAAAATCGAAAGTTCCTTAGAGACCGCGATGAAACCTCCGTTGGAGGGAATCGATTTGCCGAGCGAGCCGCTCCAGATATCCACCTCGCTTGTCGCGATACCGAAGTGCTCATCGGTGCCGCGCCCGGTCCGGCCGAGAACGCCGGAGGCGTGCGAGTCGTCGATCATCAGGAAACAGCCGAACGCGCGCTTGATTTCGATGAGGTCCGGCAGCGGGCAGATATCACCATCCATGGAAAACACGCCGTCGGCGATGATGAGTGTCCGGTTGGCAGGCGCTCCGGTCGACAATTCATGGCGCAATGAATCCATGTCGCTATGGCGAAAGCGCTGCAGTGGCACGCCGGCAAGCCTGCAGGCATCGACCAGACTACGGTGGGAAAGCGCATCGAGAATGACGCGGTCCTGGGGAGTCAACAGGCTGGTGATGACCGCGAGGTTAGCCAGGTATCCCGAGCTGAATGTGACGGCTTCGGGCGTGCCTTTGAAAGCGGCGACGTCCCGCTCCAGGAGGTGATGCAAATCGGTGGTGCCGGTAAGCATGCGGGCGCCGCCCGTGCCAGTGCCGTATTTCCGGATCGCGTCGATGGCGGCTTCGTCGATACGGGGATCGCCGACCAGACCGAGATAGTCGTATGACGACAGCATCAATAGTTCGCGGCCTTCGGCTTTGACCCAGGGCCCGGTTCGGCCTTCCAACGGGAGTTGATAGGGGTAAACGCCGAACTCGCAAGCCTGCGCCATCATTTCAAAGATGCGGCGGGCGCGCCCGTCGATCAGATGGTCCTTCTGAAAGTTCCATTTCTTCCCGGATTCGAAGAAGCCGTTGAAAAGGTCACCCGACCCGGCCGAAAAAACTCGGGTAGAATTAAAACTGTTCGGCTTGTCTGCCATTCACAGCAGTATAACGCCGACGGTAACAATTTGTAATGTTATTCACTTCCCGAAATCGCCGGATCACCTGTCGCTTTCTTCTGAGGACCACGCCGCACAACGGACGACTGTGCAAATTCCTCTCCGGAGTTGGTGGCGCGGGCCTCGCGCCTGTGCGGCTTTTGAAGAACACGCGCAAAACGGGTCGCGTCCGCCCTACCGATGCGATAAGTTCGTCGACTTGGTGGTGGCGCAGGACAGCGCCCTTTGCGCTCCTCCTCTGTTCATTGCCTGCTTTCATGGTGGGAGCGCGTGCGATAACCGACGTGCCATCGCCGGTGGGACTGTGGCGAACGGTCGACGACAGAACAAACAAGCCCCGCGGAATCATCCGCATCTACGAAGAGAACGGGGCTTTCTTCGGCAGAATCGAGACCAGCTTCAATCCGGAAGAACTCACGGCGCGCTGCGAGAAGTGCACCGGGGACAGGAAGAACGCGCCTTTAATCGGGCTCGTCGTCCTGCGCGGTGTCACGAAGCACGGCTCGGAATATGGTGGCGGCGAAATTCTCGATCCGGAGACCGGGTGGATCTACCGGTGCCGGTTCACGCTCAGCAGCGAAGGGGAGAAACTTTTCGTGCGGGGCTATCTTGGCATCTCAATGCTCGGCCGCACGCAGACGTGGACCCGGGTGGAGACAGAGGCCAGGGCGGAAACGATTCAGCTACAAAAAGATAACGTCCGTTAACTGGTAACCGAAGCAGTTCCTGTCGCATCGTTAGCAGGGGAGAACCAGGAATGAAACCAAGTTTCTCAGCGCTCTTGCTCGTTACGATTTTCGGCGTCATGGCCGTTCCCATGCGGGCGCAAGCTCCGCCGCCTCCACCACCGCCGCCGGTTTACGATTCGCCGCAACTCGAGCAACTGGTGGCTTCGATCGCTCTGTATCCGGACCCGCTGCTGGCCCAGGTGCTGACGGCTTCCACGTTCTCAAGTGAGATCCCCGACGCGGATGGCTGGGCGCGTTCGCACAGCTACCTCACCGGCGATGCCCTGGCTCGGGCGATCAACGAAGACAATCTTCCCTGGGACCCGAGCGTGATCGCGCTGCTGCCGTTCCCCTCGGTCCTCGACCGCATGGCCGGAGATCTGGGTTGGACTGAAGAACTCGGTAACGCCGTGCTGGCCGATCGGGTGTCGGTGATGGATGCAATTCAGGACCAGCGCCAGCGTGCCTATGGTTACGGTTACCTGCGGTCGAACCAGCAATACAGAGTCGTGGCGAATCCGGGCGATATTGAAATCCTTCCCGTGAATCCTCTGGCCATTTACATTCCTTACTATGATCCGAACATTGTGTTCTTCCGGCCGCGGCCAGGATTTTTTATCGGAGGCGCGATTACGTTCGGTCCGGGAATTTTCGTCAATGCATTTATCCCATGGGGTTGGGGAGGCATCAGTTTCGGCTGGCGCGCGCACAGCATCATCGTCAACAATCGCCCCTGGGAACGGACCTGGGTAAACCGGGGCACTTATGTGCATCCTTATGCGGTACCCGCCCGTCCGCGGCTTGCCGTTCCCGCTCCGCGCACGGAACGGCATGAACTTCGGGAGTACCGGCCGGCGCCGCGCCCGGGAGAGCGTGAACGAGAGCGGCGACAGTAGCCACAAATAAAAAAGGCCCCGTTGCCGGGGCCTTGTGTTGCAGTTGATGTTTACACCCTGAAAACAGGATGCTGCCAGACTACTTCTTTTTCTTCGGAGCAGCCTTCTTTTTCGCAGCAGCTTTCTTGGTTGCGTTCTTCATCGATTGATTCTCCCTATTCGAATTTGCGATTTAAAAATCGCAGCGTGATTCATATATAGAATCAGTCCGCGCGAATGTCAAGAAAAAAATGCACTTGAGGTCGTCGAGCGATCGTTCGTGAGATCATCCGCGAGAGGTTGCGGCTGCGTATCCTTGTTGAAGAGCACGGTTGAAGAGCACGGGCAAAATTGAGGAGCCGTCACAAAACGAATCGCGCCCGCGCCCTTTGTCCACTTGTAAACGAATCGATGTGAGTGCATGCCAGTACGCTTCGCCGCGCTCGGATGCGCATTCGAAGAATTGGAAATCACGCGCGCAGAAGACAATCGCGGAAGCATGGCGCTATCTTTGTCGTGTACAACTTCGGCCTCTACAACTCCGTCAAGGACCTCTTCGCATGAGAATACCCGGCATACCGCTCGCGCGCGAGATGAGCAGGCAACGCGATGAGGCGCTTTCTCACAGAGGATCTCCCGGTCCGTGGCTGCCAATGGCGCGAATGGCGCTGAAACGTCTGCGTGAAGAACTCGCCCAGGGGGTAAGCGCATGACTTGCGACGAACTCCGTCCGGAGTACACGGCGTACGCGCGCGGCATCGCGGGCGGGCCCGAGAGCGCGGAGATTACCGAACACATCGAACGCGAGTGTGCGAACTGCGTACCCGGTGTGGCGAGCGCGTTGGCTGCGGTGAGGGCGATGCCCGGATCGGGCAAAGCGCTCGCGCGGGCGCCCAAACGTTCGCAGGTAAGTGTCTACCTGCCCTGGGCGATCATCGCGGCCCTCAGCGCGGTGCTGATCGCGGTCGGCATTTCCGTGCGGCGCCAGATCGGGGACACGGCAAAATTTGAAAGAGCTCTGGCGATCGTCAACGATCCGGCGGCAACGGATGTGACTTTCGGGGAAACGGAGAAGGCATCGAAGGGCCGCGTCTTCGTGAGCCCGGTCAAGGGCGTCGTGTTCATCGGGGCGAATTTGCCGCGAATCGACTCGGACAAGACGTTCGAATTGTGGGTGACGCCCGCCAAAGGAAATCCCGTGCCCGCCGGAGTTTTCCAGAGCCAGCCGGACGCGACCGCAGTTTTTGTCCGTCCTGGTCCCGTGGATGAGGCAGCGGCTATCACGGTGACCGTGGAGCCGGACGGCGGATCGCCGCAGCCCACGACTTCGCCGATCGTCATTGCTAAAGTTGCTAAAGTTGCCAGAGTCGCCAAAGCCGGCAAAATCTAAAAAGAACATAAACCTTCCGCGCCGGAAAGACGATGGCGTTACGCTGGTGTCGTGGAACAACTTGATATCAGGGAAAAAGGCGGCGTGCGCGGCGGCGTGCAGCAGACGTCCAACCGCCGCTTGTTCATGCAACTGCTCGCGTTCGGCGGCGCGGACGACACAGCGAATCTGTCCGAGGAGCTGGAAGGCGCCGGCCTCGAAGCCGTCTTGTATGAGGACGTCAACGACCCGCGGGGCATCGGCCTTCTGACGTGGAGCGACGAGCCGGATTTCTTCGTGGACAAACTCCGGCCTTTTCTGCGCCGCAGCGCTTTTCACGGTCTTACGTTCAAGCCTCATTACACGATGATGGGGCGCACCTATTCGATCGGTTATGAACCGAACCTCGAAGAGTGGCTGCTCGATCGCCCGCGCAAAGTGGTGACGGACTCCGAATGGAAGTGGCACGTCTGGTATCCGCTGCGGCGCAAGGGCGAATTTAATTCCATACCGCAGGACGAGCAGATGACGATCCTGCGCGAGCACGGCAAAATAGGCCACAGCTTCGGCGACGCGGGACTGGCGCACGACATTCGCCTGGCTTGCTTCGGCATGGACCAGCACGACAACGACTTCGTCATCGGACTGGTCGGGAAGGAACTATTCCCCCTCTCCGCCTGTATTCAGGCCATGCGGAAGACGCAGCAGACTTCGCAGCACATGCAGGAGATGGGGCCGTTCTTTATCGGCAAGGCCATCTGGCAGAAAATCGGTTCGTAGGCTAACCTTCACTGCGCTCTTCTTCACTTCAAGTTCGGGATACGCCGGCTGTTGAAGAACCGCTGGAGCATCGCCGTCGATTCCGCTCCGAGAACGCCCTCGACGACCTCAACCCGATGATTCAGGAGCGGAGAATCGGCGATTTGAAATTTGCTGCGCACGCCGCCGAAGCGCAGGTCCCGCGCGCCGAAGACGAGAGTGCGAATCCGCGCGGCGACCAGAGCGCCCGCACACATCGCGCAGGGTTCAAGGGTGCAGTAAAGCGTTACGTCCGTCAGCCGGTAGTCACCCGTCGCAAACGCGGCCTGGCGAATGGCCAGCATCTCGGCGTGCGCGGTGGGATCGAGCAGGCCGATGGGTGAATTGCGCGCCTCGCCGATGATCTCGGCGTCGCCCTCGCAATTGGCAACCACCACACAGCCGACGGGAACTTCGCCGGCCGCCTCCGCTTCGCGCGCAAGCTCGAGCGCGCGGCGCATCCATAGTTCATGATCGGCATCGTTCATGATCGGCGGGCAATAAACCAGCTTAGAATAAACGCTTATGGCAGAACTGGAAATCCATCACGAAGTGGAAGGCGCCGATCCGCTGGGAAAGAAAATCGGCGTGCTGGCATCGATTCTCGCCGTACTGCTCGGGATCGTCACGATCGTTTCGCACCGGGCCCACACCGATGCCGTTTTGTTCAAATCGGATGCCAACGACAAGTGGTCGTACTATCAGGCAAAGCGAATCAAATTTCATAGTCTGGAATTGGGCGTGGATTTGCTCAACGCCATGCCCGACCGGGGACCCGCGGCCAACCTCACTCTGGAGCGGTATGAAAAGGAAAAGAAGCGTTACACGCACGATTCCGACGTGGCGCAGGAGGATGCCACCAAAATGGATGAGAAAGCCAGCCACGTGGAAGACCAGGCGTTGCGCTTCGATTTCGGGGAAGGCTTGCTCGAGATCGGGCTCGTGCTGACCTCGCTCTATTTCATTGCGCGGTCGACCTTGTTCCCGATCGTGGGAGTTATCAGTGCAGTGATCGGAATCGGCATGGCAGTGTCGGGCTACCTGCTATAGCAACGCGACTTGAAGTCGCGTCTCCGGTCAGTAGGGAAGACGCCGGGCAGGACCGAGTAAACCGCCGTTCTTGTTTGCCGGGACGGGTCCGCCACCGTCGGAAAAATGACCGGGCGCGCCCGTGGAGGTGAAATTGACCTCGCTGGCCTCAAACGTCAGCGGCCGGTCGAGCACCATTTCAACCGTGCTGCCCTTCGCCAGCACCGCGTCCGGGCCGCGTGTCAGCAGCACCCCCGCCAGACCCGCTGCCGCCCCGGCCGCGCCGCCGATACCGGCGCCCAATCCCGCATGGCCCGCTGCCGCGCCGGCAATTGCCCCAATGGATGCCGCGCTGGCCGCCGCCTCGCCGACGGTACGGGCATCTCCGGCTTTGTTCGAATCGCCCTGGATCATGCCTTCCTTCTTATCCAGACGCTCATCGCCCCGCGCGTCAATCGAGCCCAGGCGCGACCGGAAATCGCGGGTCACGCCGTTGGGCAATGTAATCGAATCGAATCGCACATAGAGTTCACCGCGCCCTTTGATCCGGCCCGGCCGCTTCACTTCGGTTACGGTTCCCGTCACGTAACTGCCGGGCGGTATGACGATATGGCTGTCGATCACAATCGGGAACACGGTTTCCAGATAGATGCGATCGCCGGCCACGGAGTGCTTCGTACTGACGCTGTTGATCAGGCCGAGAGGGACGTGCGTGCCGGTCTGGACTGTATACCCGGCGGGAGCGTTTGCGGTCTGGGCGCTTTCGGGCTGGCCTGGCGCCGCGGTTTCGGCGAAAGCCCCAGCCTGCGCCAAAGCCCCATTCCGGGACAAAATCAGGATTGAGCTGAAAAGAAGCGCGGCGCGCACGCCGGAATAAGACGGCATAGGGTTCCTTCTTATAAGCGTAACTGATTGTTAAGCGTGGCCGGGAGCCAAAAGTTGCGCTCATTTGCGGAAATCAGTTGGCGTATAACTGGATCGCGGGCGGACTGACCTGTGTTCCAATAGCAACCTGTATATTCGGATCAGGCGGGAGGACATCCGGGAGCACGACATTGATCTGATACAGGCCGGCAAATCCCGGCGTTGCGCCCGCGTACTGGACGCTCCCTTCGGGAAGAGGGCTGCCATTAAGCAGAATCTGCAATTGAGAAGCATAAAGGATGGTTGCCGCGCTTTTTGGGATGGCGCCGGAAGAACTATCCGGCACTGTTCGCCCGAGACCTGCGGCGTATAGCACGATCGTTTCTCCCGCCTGCGCGGGTGCCGTAGCGGTGATCAGAATCCCATTGGCGTGCTGGGCTACGGCGAAATTGCCGTTCCACTGGAAGAACGCGGGTGACGTAGTCGCCAACACGATATTCACGGAAGGCAATCCGTTGGCGCCCATGGGTCCCGCGATCCCCTGACGCGCAACCAGAACCTCGGCCGAGGTCACGGTCAGTTCGTAGGGAATCAGGAAATTGATCTGGCCGGGCGATACGTACAACAGGTTGCACGCGATATTGTGCACGTAGACGGTGACGCCGTCGAGCGACGTCGGGAGCGTGCCGCCATTCAAATCGGCCACGGTGAGGATGTGCGTCGTCCATGACAGGTTCGTGCCGTAAATGGTCGCGATGGTGTTGGGGGCGAGGATCTCGGCGGTCTGCGTCGCTCCCTGCACGATGCCCGCAGCGGTAAAGTACGGCGGATTGAGCGGCAGCGATTGCGCGAGACCCAAGTTTGCTATAAGACAACTCGCGATCAGAAGACGGTTCGCGATCGAAAGAACGATTGAGATGACAGAATAATGGCGCTGGCGCATGACTCCCACGCCTCAACTTATCGGCCGTACCTCGCGGCTTTCTATATCTCCCGATTCGCCTGGGTGATACTCGCTGTCGAAAACGCCGTTGCAAGCGCTTTCTTCGTTATGGTCGTGAGCGGGATTTCGTTCAGATCCGGGACGCCGAACCAATTGCCAGGCGGAAAGCGCGACGGGGGCGTCCGCGCGATTTGTCCGCGATGCAACTCCATCCCAAAAAGCCTGATGCGAAAACGGTCGTTCACGATCCGGTGAGAAAATTCGCCGAGCAGCTTGCCGCGCAGGCCGGGGACGAGGTGTCTCTCGGGCAACTCCCAAAAATCCGCGAGGCGGCGTTCCGAAGAGGAACGCTTGACCAGAAAGATGCGGCGATCGCCTCCGGGCATGCCCGCCCGCACCAGTGCCAGATCCAGCGGTACATCGCGCGCCTTCTGTTTTCTGAGTTTGACGGGCAGTTCGCGCTCGGTCCCGGCGGTGCGCGCGGCGCAGAATTTTTCGACCGGGCAGGCACCGCAATCGGGTGTACGTGGCAGGCAGATCGTCGCGCCGAGCTCCATCATGGCCTGATTGAAATCGCCGGGCCGCTGGCGATCGAGAAGCGCAGTGGCTGTGTATGTGAAGTCGCGGCGCGCCGCAACGGATGTAATCTCCGACGCGTTGTTGGTCAGGCGGCTGATCACCCGGATGACATTCCCGTCCACCGCGGCGTGGGGCAAGTTCAGTGCGATGCTTGCGATCGCCGCCGCTGTGTAGGGACCGGCGCCGGGGAGCGAAAGCACCTCGGCGTAGGTTATAGGCAGGCGTTGGGCGGCTAACTGCTTCGCGGCCCGGTGCAAAGCGCGCGCCCTGCTGTAGTATCCGAGACCGCTCCACGCTGTCAGAACGGCATCTTCCAGCGCGCCGGCAAGCGATTCGACGGACGGAAATCGTTCGAGAAAACGGCGGTAGTAGGGGATGACCGCTTCCACCCGCGTCTGCTGCAGCATGACTTCGGAGATCCAGACGCCATAGAAGTCGTTCGACTCGCGCCAGGGAAGGTCGCGGCGGGAAGAATCGTACCAGCGAAGCAAGGCGCGGCGGAACCCCGTTCGATTCAGGCCGCCTGCCTGAGTCAATCTTGAATTACCTCGCCGGCTTGAAGCACCTCGCCTGGCAAGACCTGCACGAACTCGGCGATCACGCGGAATTCATCGGCTGTCAGATCGAACGCCGGGAATTCTTTATTGAGCGGCTCCAGCCTGATTGCGCCCTCCCGGTCGGCCGATTCCGCCAGAGGGCCTTGTCTTGCGTACCGCTTGACGGTGTATCGCGACGAGAAGTCGGTCTCGCCGGACTTCTCGATGAGTAACAGGCGGCCATTTCTCGATCCGGTCACCGGTGCGCGGAAAATGCAGGCGCTGCCGTCGGGAATCCGCGGTTCCATCGAGCGGCCCACCACGCAGGCGACGAACATCCCATCCGACAGCCGGAGGTTTTTCGGAGCACGCACCCACCGCTCCGCTTCGTGCTCCCCCTGTTGATTGTCCATGGACTCGCCGAACTTCGTCGCGGCCGCGCGCAAGCTGTAAACCGGCAAATGAGAGACGAAGGGCCGGAATACCGGATCCGCGATCTCGTAGAAAAGATTGTTGACCGTGGCGCGCGCGTCACCGGAATAAACAATGGTGCGGCGGTCGCCGATGCGAAAGAAATTCGAGAGGCTGTCTTCGAAGCTGTCCAGCAGGTGCGAGCCTCCCCTCTCGAGGCCTTTCTGCCGCAAGTCTTCGGGCAAAGCGCGCAAAATATCGGACTCCTGTTCGTCCAGTTCCTCTAAACAAGAAGGATCCCGCAGCCGAAACGTCAGCGCGTCTGTTTCTTCATCCACCAGCAGGATTCCGTAAGGCACCGGCTGGCCACCTGGCCGCGCGACCTCGAATGTCACCCAGGATGCACGCGGCTCCGCGCCGGGCGCAGGCTTTGCATCGCGCACGCGCTTTGCTCCGAAAGGAATGACAGTCGCGGGCATGAGGGTGGAGGGCTGTTGCTGCAACAATATTAGCCGCTTCGGCGGCGGAAAGAAATATCCCGGAATGGAATGAGGTGTGAGGAATGCCGAATGAGAATCGCGCCGGCCAATGCCGCGATCAAAATGCCGCTATCAATTGGGTGGCGCGAACGGATAATAGCCGTTCCGGTAGCGGAGCTGAGCCGTGGGCAGGTTCACGGTCACTTTTATGCGGCGAAATTGCCTCGCGTCGGAGCCCGGGCTGTCCTTGCGAAGATCAATGTCCGGCGTATACCGGATCACGTACTGCGTGGTGATGTCGCCGGAAAGGCTTGCCACGGAGCGGAATATGGCGCTCGACAGTTCAGCGGTGTACCCGCCCGTACCGACCTGAATGGCGTAATTGCCCTCGTCCGAAGGCCGGGAAAGGTATCCCGAAATATCCTTATACGCGTTGTTCAGCGGCGTCTCCACCTTTCCGCCGGTCTCCGCGGTCAACTGCGTGAGGTTTTCCTCTCCTTCATTGCGAAAGCCGAAGGCCGCGGTACTGATCGCATAAATCGTCACCAGATTGCGCTGCGCGATTTCAACGACTTCCTTCAGCGACTTTTTGCTGGCTGTATCATGGCCGTCCCCGATCACGACGATGACCCGCCGCGGTTCATACGGTTCGCCCATCACTGTTTTGCGGTTCGTACAGGCCATATAGATCGCGTCATAAAGGGCAGCGCCGCCGGCGGGCTTGATGCGGCGCATCTTTTCCACCATTTTCTCCGAATCGCTGCTGGTATCCGCCACCAGTTCAGGTTCGTTGCCGTAAGTAATGAGGTAGCCGCTGTATTTCCTGTCCCCGGGCAGGAGGTTTAACATCAATTCCGTGGCCGCTTCCTTGTACTTATCCCAGTGGACCTTCATGCCGTTGCTGGTGTCGATCAGGAACCCCATTACGATGGGCTGCGACTGCTCATGGCTGAAGAAGTCGATCTTCTGCTCTTTATTCTCGTCGAAAATTCTGAAATCGTTCTTCGTCAGGTTCGAAACGAAACGCCCCTGGTCGTCGGTTACGGTGACGGGTACGATAACTTCGTTGACAGAGACCTGGATGGGCGCTTGCGCGTTGGCAGAGGGGCGGAGCGAGAGGGAGACCGCTAGTACAAGGGCGAGCGAAAAGGCCGGCTTGGGGCGAAGCATGATTACTCCGTGGAGATGACTCCGTTAATATCCCATTCTACTCGCCGCGGAGGACCTGTGGGAGTGGATCGGCCGGGCAGGATCGAATGCTCGCCGGTTTCGATGTAGTATCCTGTGGTTTCGGACCTTTAACATCAACTATCTCGAGGTACGCCTTTAATGTCTTCTCAATGGAAATCGCCGGCGGTGGCCGGTCTCGCTGCAAGCTTTGGTCTGCTTCTGCTTTCGTTGCCGGTATTTGCGCAAACGACGAGCATCGAAGGCATAGTAAAAGACCCCGATGGTAAGCCGCTCCAGGGCGCCATTGTCAAGATCGATCGCACCGACGTCAAGGGCAGTTATCCGGTGAAGACCGACAAGAAAGG
>JBEKTF010000114.1:0-17124 GCA_049516355.1 Bryobacteraceae bacterium
GCTCGCGTTATATGCACTTCCTCAATCATTACGAGGAGATTCGCAGGCATTCCGAGCAAGCGACTGTTTTCGACTTACGTATGGACGACAGAATCTTAGCAAAATAATACTGGCTAAATAATGAGCACTCATTCCATTTTCGCGACGGGCCTCGATGCGGGCAGCAATTACACCCGCTGTGTGATCGCTCTGCTCGAAGACGATCGGCTGCGTATACTCGGATACGGTTCCGTTCCATCCGAGGGTTGGGCAAGGAGCCGCATCTCGGATCAGCGGGCGGTGTCCGGGTGCGTGCTGGCGGCGGTCGAAGAGGCCGAGGCCATGGCGCAGGCGACCATTGAGACCGTCGTCGCCGGCATCGGTGGGCTCACGGCGCGCGGGGCGAACAGCCGGGGCCGCATGGATCTCGGACGGCCGCGCGAAATCGAGCAGCGCGATATCAATCGCGCCATGGATCGCGCCATGCGTGTTCAGTTGACCGAAGACCGGATGGTGCTGCAGTTGCTCCCGCAGGATTTCGTGATCGACGATCACCCGGGCTTCCACGACCCACGCAAAATGCTGGCCTCGGTGATTGAAGCGAACGCGCACCTGGTCACCATCTCATCGCAGGAACACAACAATCTGCTGGGCGCAATCAATGGTGCGCATCTGTCGGTCGACGAGACGATTTATGAGGCCATCGCGGGCTGTTATGCCGCTGTGCTGCCGGAGGAGCGGCGGGAAGGCGTGGCGCATATCGACATCGGCGCGCATTCGACGGAGTTGGTCTGTTACTACGGCGAGTCCGCGCAGTTGGCGCACTCGCTGCGAATCTGCGGCGACCATTTTTCGCGCGATCTCGCACACGCATTGCGGATCCCTCTCGAATCCGCCGCCACCGTGAAGCACGAGTTCGGCGGCGCCATATCGCACGGAACGGCGCAGAACAGCAAGGTCGAGCTGCCGATGATGGACGGCCACGAAGCGCGTGAGGCCCCGCGTAAATTCGTCAACGAGATTCTCGAATCGCGGGCCGTCGAGTTGTTCGAGATGGTTCGCGCGGAGCTCGCCCGGGCCGGTATGCAGCGCGCGATTTCGAGCGGGCTGGTGATCTCCGGAGGTGGTGCTCTCCTGCCGGGAATCTGCGACGTCGCCGAGCGTGTCCTCGAATGCCCGGCGCGGATCGGGCTCGCACAGGGTTTCGCGGATTGGCCGGACGATCTGAAGGATCCCGCATGGACCACCGCGGCCGGCCTCGCCATGTATGCCGCACGGCTCCGCAGCCAGGTGGATCTCGAGCGGCAGTCTGTCGGAATGTTGGGAAGAATTCTGCGTTAACAGGAGAACGGTAAATGGAAAGCCTCAAATACGAGCTGGAGGAAGAAACCCGCAAGGGCGCTCGCATCAAAGTGATCGGTATCGGCGGCGGTGGGTCGAACGCCGTGGGCCGAATGTATGAAGAAGGGCTCGACGGGGTCGAATTCCACGTGATCAACACCGATGCGCAGGCGCTTGAGGCATCCGGTGTTCCGAACAAGCTTCAGATCGGCGCAAAGGTCACTAACGGCCTCGGCGCAGGTTCCGATCCGGCTATCGGAAGGCAGGCCGCGCTCGAAGATACGGAGCGTATTCTCGCGATCCTCGAAGGTGCGGACCTGGTGTTCCTGACAGCCGGGCTAGGCGGCGGCACAGGCGCCGGGGCGTCGCCGGTGGTTGCGACTCTGGCCAGGGAACTCGACGCGCTGACTATTGCGATTGTGACCAAACCGTTTGGTTTTGAGGGTGGCAAACGGATGCGTCAGGCTGAGCGGAGCGTGAGCGACCTTGCGGCGTCAGTAGACATCCTGACGACGATTCCGAACGATCGCCTTCTCGCCATCGCGCCCAAAGGCACGACCATGGCGCAGGCGTTCGGAATGGCCGACGATATTCTGCGTCAGGCAGTCCAGGGAATAAGCGAAATCATTCTGAAGCCGGGTCTGGTCAATCTGGATTTCTCCGATATCAAGGCCGCCATCTCGGGCATGGGGCACGCTCTGATCGGGAACGCCATCGCGAAAGGTCCCAACGCGGCGGTGGAAGCGGCCCGGGCGGCGATCAACTCACCGTTGCTCGAAGACACAAAAATCAAGGGCGCGCGCCAAGTCTTGATGAACATTACCGGATCGCCGAATATCGGATTGCACGAGGTAAATGAAGCCTGCTCCATCATCCGCGAAGCCGCCGACTCCGACGATCTGCAATTGAATTTTGGTGTGACAGCCAACGACGCGATGGGCGATTCCGTGAAAGTGACCGTGATTGCCACGGGGTTCATGACGGCGGCCGACCCGGCGGCAAAGAGGCACTCGGCGATTGAGCCGAAACCGGTCTCCGAGTTTTTTGCCGATCGCCCATCGGAACCCGCCGTCGTTCTTGCCAACGCGCCGGAACCTTTCCAGGAGCCGACTCCCGTGCCCGCCGCGGCGGTCTTCGAGGAGGAACTGGACGTGCCCACGTACCTGCGGCAGGGCAAGCTGCTCAATTAACGCCAAGCTCCTGAACTAATGCAAATTATCGAGCGACCCGGCGGCCCGGATACTTCTTTCCGTCTTTGTGGGAAGGGACGAAGGCGCCGACGTGAGTTGTAGCTGTTCCAATACTCCGCAGCGCGCCAGTTCGAACCGATTGCGGACGCCCAGTTTATGAAACAGGCGGAAGAGGTAAATTTTCACCGTTCCTTCGGTGATCCCCATCTCGCCCGCGATCTGCTTGTTCCGCATGCCCTGGCGCAGGAGCGACACAATTTCGCGCTCGCGTGGGGTCAGGGATATTTTGCGGCCGGACGGAGCACCATCACGGGCGTTCCCAAAACCAATCTGCAACTCACCCGCGTAGACCTTCCGCAGCGATTCCACCAGCTGTTCCGGCTGGGCGCTGCGCTGAACAATGCCGCGAACTCCGTATTCAAGGGTCTTGAACATGAGTTCCAGCGGAAGTGCGTCGGCCCACAGCACCACCGGGCAATTGGGAGCGCATTGATGCAGCTCTCCCAGACTGGCAAAGGTAAGCCCGGCTGTGATATCGAGCAGAATTGCATCCGGCCTTACTGTATCCAGGCCAGCCGCCGAGCGGAGAGCAGCCGGGAACTCAGCCGTTTGGCAGCGACCAATGACATCGAAGCCGTGCTGGCGAAGCACGTGTTCAAAACCAACCAACAACACAGGTTGGTCGCTTAATAGAAAAACCTTTGGCACTTCGTGTCCTCCGCGTACAAACTAACGAGTAAGTCAGCCATTCCGGCGAACTCTAACGCCGGTAGTCCCGATACCCGCCGCCGCACCCGGCCGGGATGAAATGTCTGCTGCCGTCTCTTCCGGACGGCTGGATGGTTGATTCTTTATCGATTCGCCGGGCTTTTTAGTCCGGCGGGTCCTGAACTCGTACTTATCGATTCGCATCGCGGCCTGACCGTTCAGATTTCGAACGATCCGGCCCTCCGCCACCAGCTTCAACGGAACCTGATTTTCCAGGCGCGCCGGCCAATCCACTGAAACCTGAAGCAGTTGGCCCGGCTGAAGTGCCTCTTCCGTTGAAAAGAGCAGGCCTTTGCTGCTGATATTCAGCGTTTCGCTGGTGGCCACACCCGATAGAAATGGATGTTCCAGCGCCTGATAACTGACCGCCAGCCGGCACGGGAACCGGGCATTCGTCCGACGCTCCGCTTCGCCATCTTTGGTCGCGCCATTATCGTCTCCGCTCTTCAATGCCCCGGCAACCGCACGCCGCAGTTTCATCGGATCGTTCAAATCTTCGTAGCAGACGAAATCGTGTGCACCCTTCCGCACCGCATTAACGGCCGTATCCCGGTCCGATGTATGGCAAAGTACAATAACCGGAGTCTGCGGCGCATGTTGCTTGAGATGACGCACCGTCGCCAAGCCCTGGCCGTCCGGGAGAAAAAGGTCCGAAATGATCAGATCGAAGGACCGCTCCTGCATGGTGCGTAGCCCGTCGAACAGAGCCTCGACGCGCACCCATTCGATTTTTCCCTCGAAGCCCTCCAGCAGAGATGCCTCGTATTGTTTTGCCGGATGCTCTTCGGTTCGGATGAAAAGAATCGAGTATTCACGCATTAGCTATACACCAGCTTAACCTTATCAGTGCACATGGGAGACCAACATTCTCACGAAACTTATTAAACCGAATCAAAAGGTTACGGGCGCAATAGCCGAAGTTATCGTGACAATATGTCTTTGATCCGGAACCAACGGTGACAATCGCGTCAAACCGGTTCCCCGGGAGTGCGCAACGGAGTTTCATGCCGCTTTCCTTGTGGACCCGGGAGAACCGCCGGGGCGGACGATCCGCGCGGCAATTTTTGCGATGGCGCGACCGAACGGCGTATCGGCCGGGAATTCAAATCGGTCCCGCGACAACTTTTCGAGCGACGATTCGTCGTTCGGTATGACTCCAAACACGCTCATCTCGAACATCTGCTGGATGCTCTCCACCCAAAAATCCTGCGGGCTGCTCAGATTCCGATTGAGGATGATCCTGACGCGGCTCTTATCGAAGCCCCGGTTGGACAGCGTTTGCAGTACCGACCGGGTCTGGTAGAGCGCAAGCACGTCCGGCGCGGTCACGATGTAGAGCTCGTCGATATTCTGCATCACTGTCCAGTTCGCCGGATTGAGATGCCGGCCGAGGTCGGTCAGAACCCACGTGTATTGCCTGCTGATAAATCGGAAAAGGCTTTCGAGGCGCCACTGCTCGGGAAGTCCGGCTTCGTAGAAGGAAGAAATTCCTTCAGCCGGGGACGTCAACAGATCGACGCCCGGCGCGACCGTGGTAACGAACTCGCGCCACGAGCTGGAGCTTAAACGGCGGACCGCCTCGAGTGCGTCTCCGGCATTGCTCCTGCGGTCGGAACCCTGCGCCGCGCCGACTCGAAAAACGTTGTGCGCACACGGCGACTGATAATCCAGGTCCGCTACCAGAATCCGCGTCGAAGGTGCTGCAAGCTGTAACGCGGCGCTGAGATAACAAGCGATGCTAGTGGCCCCGCATCCACCCTTCGGCGAAAGAACGCCCGCGATCTTGCCCGGCTCAACAGTGGCCGACCGGCGCGATTCGAGTTGCGAGCCGATCCTGTCGAGGGCTTCGAATATCGCCGGCCTTACCGGCAGGGAGAGAAATTCGCTGGCGCCGGCCCGCAGCGCTGAAATCATTTCCGATGGCTCGGCTACTGTGTGGACAGCCACGACAAACGGAGTGTCCTCTCCTCGCCGCACATCCGTCATCCACTCCGCGGCGGTTTTCGAGACGCGGGAAAGTTCGGCGAAGAGAATATCCGGTTTTTCCCGTTGCACGGCATTAGCTATCTCGAAAGGAATAGCCGCCGCGGGAAATCTGAAAACCTGTGTTCCTCCAGCCTCGGCAATGGCCAGCGCGATCTCAGACGACAGCTCCGGCGAATCGGCCACCAAACCGACTCTCAAGCCATAGTCGGGCCGCGAGGATGTCTCCGAAGAAGATGAAAGGTTAAGAGCCATACAACGCCATCGCGGGACTTCGTCTGGTTCCATAAGTAACATCTGCGGTTCACGGTGACTAGACTAACCTTCGCCGTATAACCCCCGGGGGTAAACGATGGACCACATTTCCGGAACCGGATAAACTGGATGATCGATGACACTAACCCGAGCTCTGACCGCAATCGCCTTGTGCGCATTTCCGATACTGGCCGCGGACGCCGTGCCAAACGCGAGGCAAATCTTCGATCGCCAGTTGAGCAATACCGAGCGCGAAGTCGTTGGCCTCACCGAGGCGATGCCCGCCGATAAGTTCAACTTCGCCCCCACGAACGGCATGTTCACCGGCGTGCGGACGTTCGGGCTGCAGGCGAAGCATATCGCATTTGAGATCAATGCGGTCGCGAGCGCTCTGCTCGGCGAACCGATTCCGAGTCAGGATCGCGATAATGGTCCGGACAATCTGACCACCAAAGACGAAATCGTCAATTACCTGAAAGATGCGTTCGCACACGCGCATCGCGCTATCGCCACTCTCACGAACGACAACCTGCTCGAACTCACCACGAACCCGTTCAATCCCAAAGACAAGAGCACCCGGGTCGCATCGGTGGGGATTTTTTTCTGGCACACATACGACCACTATGGACAAATGGTGGAGTACCTGCGCATGAACAACCTGACGCCGCCCGCGAGCCGGTAGCGCGCATGAGAGCCCGTTTGCGACAATTGCGAAGGTGATTCAGTATCGCAGGCTTGCCGCTTTATTACTCGGCGCGTGGCTCGGCGCCAGCGTTCTGACCGATGTGGCCGTCAAGCAGAATTTTCAAACTGTCGATCGTTTTCTCCAGCAGCCGGGAAGCGTCAGCGCCTCAGCCGCCCTGAGTGCAATCGGACGCGACCGGGAACGCGCCATTCTGCGCCGGAACGCGGGCGAGGAGAATAACTGGATCTTCATGAACTGGGAACGCGTGGAACTTGCTCTCGGGGGCCTGCTGTTTTTGATTCTCCTCTTTGGAGAGAGGCCGCAGAGACTTTTGCTCGCGCTATGTGCTGCGATGTTACTGATCGTGGCGGCCGAGCATTTCCTTCTTACGCCGCCGATCGTCGATCTGGGCCGCAGGGTGGACGATCTGCCGGCAACCGATCCCGACACCAGGAAATTCTGGATGCTGCACGGTACTTACTCCGGCCTGGACATTCTCAAAATGCTCGTGATGGTTGCCTTCGCCGTGCGGCTTGCGATCAGGCGAAAGCCCGATCCCGACTACTTCGCGCGCGAATACGCCGCGCTTGGTGCCGAAGGAACTGCAAGGCCCGTTGAAGGAAACATAAGGCGTGGATAAACGCCGGATGTGCTCGAACTGTCGGGCCTTCATCACCAGCGACGATCGCACCTGCCCTTACTGCGGCCAGAAGGTGGGTCCGCGAGCCATCGACGTGCGGCAGCCTGGTGCTATCCTCGGCGGTCTGATTCCGCAGGCGCACTTCACGACGATTCTGATCCTGGTGATCAATCTCGGGTTATTCCTCGGGAGCCTGGTGCTCTCAGGCACGATGAACGCACCGGACGCAGGCGCGATCGGCGCGCTGGGCGCGAAGTTCGGACCCTACATCTTTCAGAACCACGAGTACTGGCGCCTGGTCACGGCGGGATTCCTGCATGGGGGCTGGCTTCACATTCTGATGAACAGCTGGGTGCTCTACGATCTCGGCGCCCAGGTCGAACAAGTCTATGGGACGCCCCGGTTCCTGGTGGTGTATTTCGCGGGCACGGTCGGAGGATTCTATGCCAGCGCAGTGGTGCATCCACTGGTGCCTTCTGTCGGTGCATCCGCCGGGATCATGGGACTAATCGGAGCGATGATCGCATTCGGCGTGGTCAATCGATCGTCGATGGGTCGCGCCATCCGGAACTTCTATGGGCGCTGGGTGATCTACATTATCGCCTTTGGCCTGATTCCCGGTTTCAGCGTCGACAACTGGGCGCACATCGGCGGTCTGGCCGCGGGTTTTGCCATCGGATATGTTGCACGCACTCCGGTGCATTCATCGCCAGGGCGGGAGGGGATGTGGCGCGTGCTTGGCGCGGTATGCATCCTCCTCACCGTTTGGAGCTTCTTTCTCGTATACCGCAACTTTCCAACTCCGGACCAGTTAAGATAGAGCTTAATGCGCTATATCGTTCTTGCACTCGCCCTTTGCTTTACTCTGGCCCCCGTCTCCGCCGTGGCTGCGAGTCGAACCGTCAAGGTCAAGGGGAAGCGGAGCAAGTTCAAACAGCAGAAGCCAAAGAAGGTAAAGAGAAACTCGCACAGGTGAGGAGACGCGACTTCAAGTTCGCGTTTCGCCGTTAGTGCAGAATCTGCACGAACTCCCCTGTAGAGGCGTCCACCAGCACTGAGAAACTGCTTTCCCCGGCGGTTTCGCCCCAGATCACGCGCCACATCGGATCGCCGCCTCGCTCTATGCCCAGTGTGTAAGCGATCGGCGTATTCGGATTTTTGTTGTTGTAATCCGCAGCGTGTTTCAGTGCCGTTTCCCAAGCCGCATCCGTATCGATCTTTGCAGTCTCCAGCAAGAATGGCTTCCCGCCGCCGGACCATTTCTCCGGCGCATCGGAGAAAAGTCCCTGATGCAGCGTCGGGCTCGCTTCGTAAACCGAGAAGCTGTAAGTGCGGGCTTGCGCCAGCGCCTGCGATACAAATACCACTTGCCAGGCCGCCGCTTTGCCGGGTTGCCGCTTTACTTCCGGGATGTTAATGCTCGAGTAGTGCAGAATCTGCAGGTCCTGCGCCCAAGCCCGCGCGGACGTGTACATCTGGTACAAAGCGTGAAGACCCGTAATCGGTTCGGCTGGCTTCTCGGGCTCTTTCTTTGCCGGCGGCGCAGACGAACAGGAAGGTAAAAGAACAACCGGTATCAGCGCGAGAATTTCGCGGCGAGTAAACATGCTCCAGTGTATACGCACGCTGTGAGCCATACCTCCGGAGTCCCGGAGCGAGAGTTGACATGGATTTGTAACGGGAGGATCATGTGGATGAAAGCCGGGCAGTATCGGCTTTCGAGCATGCAGGAGCCGCCTGAAGAACGAGATTGGCGGCGGGGAGGTGCGTATAGAACCACCCGACAAGATGGAGGGCGGCTTATTTACCGACAGAAGCGATCATTGGTTGCGGCGCTCTTGCGCAATATGCCTACGGCAGATGTTGTAAGTTTCCGATCGCTTACTCGGAGGATGGGCCGCCCTTTTTACCACGGTCTTCGTTGATCCCGCCGTTCTTGCCCGATCCCGGCAACTTTTGATCGATCGCAGCCAGCGAAACGCGACGCAGCGCAGCGGACGTGAGATACTGAACGATTCCGACCCCCCCTGTATGCTGGATCAAACTCCCTTGGAAATTGTCAGTGCTCATAGCCCGGATTCCGATGATGCGTTCATGTTTTACGGGCTGGCGACGAAGAAAGTTCGTTCGTCCCGAGTCACCTTCCGCCATGTGCTGTCCGATATCGAAACGTTAAACCGAAAGGCCATGGAAGGCGTTTATGAGCTCAGTGCGATCTCGTATCACGCCTATCCGTACATCGTCGACAAATACGTGTTGATGGCGAGTGGATCAAGCGTGGGAGACGGTTACGGTCCGATGGTCGTCGCGCTGCACCCGATGGAACCCGAGGAGATCAAGGGGAAGAAGATCGCGATTCCCGGTAAACTGACCACAGCCTATCTCTCGTTGAAGATTTTCGAGCCGGATTTTGAGCCGGTTGTCGTTCCGTTCGACAAGATTCTCGAAACCGTACAGAACGGCGGCGCGGAAGCGGGGCTGATCATCCATGAAGCTCAGCTGACTTACAACAAAACCGGATTCCATCGCGTGCTCGACATGGGCAGGTGGTGGAAGGACAAGTTCGAACTGCCGCTGCCGCTGGGCGGCAACGTCCTGCTGCGGTCGTTGCCGGACGATGTGAAGAGCGAATGCTGCCGCATGATGCGCGACAGCATTCAATACGCGCTGGATAATCACGCCGAGGCGCTCGACTATGCTTTGCAGTTCGCGCGGGATATGGAACCACGCCTGGCGGAAAAATTCGTCGGGATGTACGTCAATCACTACACGGTGGACGCGGGGGATGTGATTCCGAAGGCCGCGCAGAAGCTGCTGGATATGGGCTACGAAGTGGGCCTGATTCCCAATCGCGTCAAGGTTGAATTCGTTCGGTAACGGTTTCGCGGCATAATCAGATATAGATGCGCCGCTTTCTTTTCGTCATCTGCTCCCTCCTTCCGTTTTCGATTCCCGCTCAGACGCCGAAAGACGTTCGAGCCGTCGCCAGACAAGGCCAGATTGCGGTTCCGAAGGTTGCGGAATATCTCAACAGCGCCAGTGTCGATACGCGTATCGAGACTGTCAAACAGCTAATTGCACTCGGCGGGAAAGATATCATCGATCCGCTGATTCGCGCCACGCGGGATGCCGATCCCGAAGTCGAAATCCGCGCCACCGATGGCCTCGTGAATTATTATCTGCCCGGATACGTGAAGCAGGGTCTGGGTTCATCCGTGGTCAAGGTTGGCGGCGCGGTCAAGGCACATTTCAGCGATGCCAACGACCAGATCGTCGATCCTTTTGTGATCGTGCGTCCGGAGGTGATTGCGGCGCTGGGTCAACTGGCGCGCGGCGGCACGAACATGGATGCGCGTGCGAACGCGTGCCGAGCTATCGGGATTCTGCGCGGCGACGCGGCACTGCCGGATCTCGTGGAAGCACTGCGGACGAAGGACAACAACGTCCTGTACGAATCGCTCGCGGCTATGCAGAAGATCGGCGATCCGAAGGCCGGGCCGAGGATCACTTACCTGTTGCGCGATCTCGACGATCGCGTGCAGACGACGGCAATCGAAACCGCCGGGCTCCTTCGCTCCACGGATGCGCTACCGGTGCTTCGAAGCATCGTGGCCGCGCCGCGCAACAACAAAGCGGAGCGCACGGCACTGGCGGCGATTGCGATGATGCCCGAGGCGAAGGACCGCGACCTTTTACTACGCGAATTAGGGGCGAAGGATGAAAAACTGCGGGCGGCGGCCGCGGAGGGTCTGGGGAGAATTGGAAATCCGGCCGACGAGCCTGCGCTCGAGAAGTCGTGGAGCGGTGAAGAGAAGATGTCTCCTCGCCTGGGAGCGGCGTTTGCGCTCGTGATGGCCGGCAAGCTCGACCTCTCGGAGGAAGCCCCTTTCCGGTACCTGATCAATACGTTGAATCAAGCGTCCTGGCACGATATCGCGTACGCGTACCTGATGGAGGCGGCGAGGCGAAAACCGGTCCTGACTTTGCTGCAGGGACAACTGGACCCCGGCACCAAGGATGAAAAGATCTACCTCGCGCGGGTGCTGGCGGCGAGCGGAGATCAATCTTCCATACCTTATCTGGACAAGGTCAGCAGGGATACGGATAAGGATGTGGCACAGGAAGGTTTGCGAGCCCTGAGATCGCTCAGAGCCCGCCTGGGAGTTTGAAGCTTGCCTACTTCGCTTTTTTCTGCTTCTGCTGACCGACGCGGACTTTGCTCTGTTGCGCTCTCGCGTCGTTGAAAGCCTTGTGATCGTGGCGAGCCACGGCGTCGGCGAGGAAAGCGTCCACATTCGCCTCTTTGGGGAGCACAGCCATCAACGTGTAGCTTTCATTGCACGTCGGGCAGAACGGCCGAAACCGTTTCACATTAGGGATTGCCATATCAAAACCATCGTAGCAAAGTCAGTTGGCGATCCGCTGTTTCGGACTCAAGCCGGGGGATTACTGGTTTGAAACCTGCCGGACCTATGCTCTTGTGTCGCAAAACCCGGCGCCGGGCTGGTCGTTGAGGTTACGGATGAGTTCGTTGCCTCGTAGGACGGCCCCGCATCGAAGTACAGACGGATCTGGTTCGGCGGCTTGAGCAACATGGCCCCGCTCTCGGGTTTCCGCGTTCTTCCGGGATTGCAGGGTCACGGCGCGCCCCTATGAAATCCGTGTGCGCCGCATTACCGAGCCCGCTGCAGTGCAGAAGTCTCTCCTTCAGCGACTCGGCAACGGCCTGCGCGAACACCTGAACTATTCTGAATGCCTTAGCCAGGTCCGATCGGCTTCGCGACGAACCTGGGTTAACACCCAGCCAGGCGGCTGCGAGTGACCGTGAGGCACAGCCTCAAGAAACAAAAATGAAACAGCATCGGTTACGGCCGATATGCTCGGGACCGATACCGACTCCAATAATGCGCGCGGTCAGCCGCTGCAAGCCGGGTATGTGAAGCGCTGCCATTGCGGTATGAGAGCCACGAATTTGCAAAATTAGGTGGGCACGTGCCGGAAGTCGGCGGCCTTGAAGGCGAAATTGCCGATGACTCCGCCGACGGAAGTCGGTTGCTGATGGGGAATTTTCAGGAAGTCTTCCAGGAGACTGAGTTCATACATGAGCTCCAGCGTGGAAGGATGGACGGTATCGCCGCGAAAATCGCGGGAAAAATCGCTGTGCTTTTCGAGCACCGTCACCTCGACACCCGCGCGGGTAAGAAGATAGCCGACCATCATACCCGTGGGTCCGCCGCCGACGATGCGGCAGGCGGTCTCGAGCGCCGCAGTGCTCATACTTCATCCTACTCGGAGCTTTTTCCTGCAACTCAATCAAAAACCGGGTCATCCGTGTATTGACGACTGGGAGAATGCAATTAAGGAAATGAATGCGTTGAGCTCGAAAACATGTGTAATGTTTCTTTCAAAGATCACGCGCAAAACGGGTCGCGGCGTTGTCCCATGCGAGGCCACCGCTGCGGAAAGGTTCTCGAGTTGGTGGCGGCACGGAACAGCGCCTCTTGCGCTCCTGACTGCCGGTGCGGCGCTGGCGCAGGTTCCGCCGCCTCCCCAGGCAGTGCCGAACGGTCCGGCTCCGGTCTTAATGGAGCAGCCCCAGGTTTCGTTCAGCGGAAGCGTGGCTACGGGACAGGTGAGCGCAATGCCGCTGGCTCTATCGCTGCGCGATGCCATCCAGCGTGGATTACGATATAACCTCGGGATTCTAACGAATCGGGACATCGCCGACACGGTTAAGGCTGAGCGGCGGCGGACACTCAGCACTCTGCTGCCGAGCCTCTCTGTTGGCGCAACGCAGACCTCGCAGCAAATCGACCTGGTGGCTTTTGGCCTGAGCCTTCCCGGGATTCCGGTAGTCGTCGGCCCTTTCGGATATCAAAACGTGCGGGCATATTTTCAGCAGACAGTCTACGACCGCACTTCGCTGAAAAATCTGAAATCCGCCAGCGAGAGCCAGAAGGCGGCGGAGTTGACGGCGGAGGATGCGCGCAACCTCGTGGTGCAGGCGGTCAGCAACGGCTATCTGGCGATCATCACGGACTCGGCGCGCGTGGATGCGATCCAGGCGGAATTGAATACCGCGCAGGCGCTGTACGATCGCGCTTCCGATCAGAAGCGGGCGGGCACGGTGCCGGGTATCGATGTTCTGCGCGCGGACGTGCAGCGGCAGACCGAGCAGCAACGGTTGCTGGCGCAGAAAAATCAGGTGGAAAAGGACAAATTAACCCTGGCGAGGACGATCGGACTGCCGGCCGGCCAGCAGTTCAGCGTGACCGATCTGCTTCCGTTTACGCCTCTGCCGACGGCGCTCGACGATTTGTTGAAGCAAGCGTACGATCATCGCGCCGATTTTCGCGCCGCGCAGGCGAATGTGCGGGCGGCCGAATTCGCGATAGAAGCGGCCCGAGCCGAACATTATTGGCCATCGGTCGTGGTGCAAGGCGATTACGGGGACATCGGACCGACCCTGGCCAACTCGCACACGACGTATAGCCTGCTGGCAGGAGTGCGGTTTCCGATTTATGCCGGCGGCCGGTCACAAACGGATATCGATCAGGCCGAGGCCGTTCTGAGCACGAAGAAGAACGCGATGGAAGATCTGCGGGGGCGCATCGATTATGAGGTCCGGAACGCGCTGCTCGATCTGCAGTCCGCGGCGGATCAGGTGGCAGTGGCGAGGACAAACGTGGATCTTGCGACGGAAACGCTGGCGGAGGCGAGAGATCGCTTTGCGGCTGGTGTCACCGACAATATCGAGGTAGTGCAGGCGCAGCAGCTGCTGGCGGCGGCGAATGAGAACTATATCGGGAGCCTGAACGCCCATAATGGGGCGAAAATCGCGCTGGCGACAGCTTTGGGAACGGCGGAGGAAGGCGTGCCGCAGTATTTGAATCTGAAACCGTAGGCAGAGAAGGCCGACGCGGGCGTCGGCCGCGGGTCGGGGGACCCGCCCTACAGCTTGAGTAAACCGGGCCGGTATGACTCCTCCAGGCTGTGGGCTTTTGCGAGATCGAGCGTGAAGCCACCGTCGACTTCGATACCCTGTCCGACGTGAATGAACAAGGGCGGCGGTGGCAACTGGGGCACGATATCCCACCGGTTCCAAACCCGGTAGCACAACGGGATAGTGGCGTCGAAGAGATTCTTGAAGGTATCGTCGCCCACGCGCGGCCCGGCAAAAGTATAGACTTGCGAGACCAGAGGAGGGACTGAGTTTTTCGCGAAATCCAGAGCGGCGAGAAGCGCGATAGCCCCGCCCAGACTATGACCGGTAATCCACATCGATGTTGCGTTGACTTTGACGGCGTCGACTCCGGCGATAACGCTGTCGCGAATGGTCTGGTAGACGGCATCGAATCCCTGATGGACCAAACCGCTGTTGGCGACGTCGGGGAAAGGGACGGCCAGGCTGTCGAAATCCTTCAGCCAGTCCTCCGGAGTTTCGGTTCCGCGGAAGGCGAGGATCGCGGTTTGGGTTGTGTCGTTGCGGCCTACGAAGCCCATGATGGGATTGGTCGCGACCATGGCGCGCACCATGCGCTGGTGGGGCAAGGGGACGCTGGCCATCACCTGGGCCGTGCGCTGGGGATCGGCCTTAATGGTGGCTTTGACGGCGTATCCGGGAGGCATGAGGGGAGGTTTCCCGGCGGCTACGTCATAAGCCGCCTCCGCGAAAGGCAACGTGTAAGCGAGCGCGAAGGCCGGATCGAAGGGTGGGGCTACTTTTGGGACCGGGGGTGGCACAGATGACATGGCGGGGAGTTTCTCCTTTTTTGTAAGGCGAAGCTCAGTTTAACGCTATATACTGCAAAAATGATCAGGAAAACGATCGTCGTTCTGGCGGTGGCGGCTCTCTGCTGGGCGAAGGACGCACCACAGGATGCAAAGACTTCGATCGCGAATGCGTCGAAGGCGTTGGGTGCGGATAATCTCAAAACGATCGAGTATTCGGGCTCGGGCTACGATTACGCGCTCGGACAGAACGCGAATCCGAGTATGCCGTGGCCCAAATTCAACGACAAGACCTATACGCGTGCAATCAGCTTCGATCCACTGGCCTCGCGTATGCAGAGGGTGCGCACGCAGGGTGAGAATCCGCCCCGCGGTGGCGGCCTCCAGCCGATCTTTGGCGAACAGCCGCAGAGCCAGGCAGTGGCGGCCGGGTCTCCGCAGACGTCCGACCTGGCCGACGAACTCATGATGATGCTGCCTTACGGATTTCTGCGATCTGCCGCTGCGGCCAACGATGCGACGGTGAAAGTCAAGAAGATGGACGGCAAGGCCTACACGGTTGTGTCGTTCACGGGTTCGAACAAGGCTCAGGTGAATGGTTATCTGAACAGCGACAACGTGCTCGAAAAAGTAGACACGAAGATCGATAACACGGTACTGGGCGATATCCCTTTTGAAACTGCGTTTACCGATTACAAAGATTTCGGCGGCCTGAAATTCCCGACGCATATCGTGCAGAAACAGGGCGGTTACCCGGTCTTTGAGCTCACGGTTACCGACGTGAAGCCGAATGCGCCGGTCAATATTACAGCTCCTCCGGCTACGCCCGCGGCGCCAGCGCCGTCGACGACATCCGAGAAACTGGGCGATGGCGTTTGGTTGCTCCCCGGATCCTACGCGGCGATGGCGATCGATTTCAAGGATTACATTGTTGTGATCGAAGGGCCGCTAAACGACCAGCGCGCCGACGCGATCATCGCGGAATCGAAGAGACTCATTCCGAACAAGCCAATCAAGTATGTGGTGAACACGCATGCTCATTTCGACCATGCGGGCGGGCTGCGCGACTTCGTGGCCGAAGGCGCCACGATCGTGACGCATCAGATCAACAAGCCGTATTACCAGAAGATCTTCGCGAATCCACATACGCTTAACCCGGACAGGCTTTCGCGCAATCCAAGGAAACCGACCTTCCTGACGGTGAACGACAAGCTGGTTCTGACGGACGGCAACCACGTGATCGAGCTCTACCATATGCAGAACCTGGCGCACAACGATGGGATGATCATGGCTTACCTGCCCAGGGAAAAGGTCCTGCTGGAGGCGGACGCGTTCACACCACCGCCGCAGGTTCGGACGCAGCCGCCCGCGAACGTCAGTCCCTACGCCATCAACGTTGCAGACAACATCGCGCGGCTCAAGTTGGATGTGCAGAGGATTATCCCGGTGCATTACCCGGCGGACAACCGGAACGTGTCGATGAGTGAGTTGCTGATGGCGGTCGGCAGGAACTAAGGATTACGGTCCCAAAATCCGCATGCTATTCTGATCGCATTACGAAGGACATGCGTTTCCGCATTGCGATCGTCGCGGTCCTGTTGTGCTGTGGGTTCTCCGCACTGTTCGCCTTCCAGGCTAAATTCAAGGAGTACAACGGCGAAGAGGACAATCCGGCGCCCGTGCCGAAGGACGCTTACGAACTGACTGAGTGGACGTTCGCGCGCCTGCGCTATCCCTCCGGCCGCTATGCCGGATACAGCGGCGAGCGCGGGAGCTGGCCCACCGATTTCCCCAAGGCCGACCGCCAGTTTCTGGAAGGCGTCCGGCGCCTGACCCGAATCCACACCCGATCCACCGAACAGGTGATCGACCTGATCAACAACCCCGACGAGATCTTCAACTGGCCGTGGGTTTACGCGGTCGAGGTGGGTCATTGGGACCTGACCGATGAGATATGCAAGACGCTACGCGAGTATCTGTTGCGTGGGGGTTTCCTGATGGTGGACGATTTCCACGGAACCTTCGAGTGGAATGTCTTTACTCAAAGCATGAGCCGTATTTTCCCCGACCGGACGATTGTCGAACTACCGGATGCCGACCCGATCTTCCATACGGTGTATGATTTGGAACACCGGCTGCAGGTGCCTGGTCTCCAGTACCTCTATAGCGGGCGCATTTACGAAAAGGATGGAACGATTCCCCATTGGCGGGCGATTTACGACGACGATGGGCGGGTCATGGTGGCGATGTGCTTCAATCAGGACGACGGCGATGCGTGGGAACACGCGGACAATCCACAGTATGAGGCGAAATATACATCTCAGGCATACCGATTGGGGATCAATTACGTCATATATGCCATGAGCCATTGAAAACGTCTGGCTCCCGATAAGACAATGTTTGAGTTTCTGTTCAAATATCCGCCGGCAATTTTCGAGAAGGGCAAGTTCGTTTTGCTCTCCGGGATGCCGGTCTGGCTGCTGTTCCTGCTGATTGTTGCGGTCGCGGCGGGGCTTTTCTGGAACATGAGACAACGGCACGGGCTGCTGAAC
>JBEKTF010000115.1:0-16993 GCA_049516355.1 Bryobacteraceae bacterium
GTCGCTCCAGCGGATCGTCGAAGCGGGCGCGGGTGTGCTCGTATACCTGCATCAAACAGGCCTTGGACTACGCACGGAGGACGGTAAGCTCGTTGGCCATGACCGCAATCTCGCTCAGGCCCCCACGCAGTACGAAGTCGGTATCGGCGCCCAGATTCTTTCCGACCTTGGCCTGCACACGATTCGCCTGTTGACCAATCATCCGCGAAGAATTGTGGCGCTGGAAGGTTTCGGCATTGAGATCGTCGAACAAGTCCCGATCGGTTAGGGAACGCCGGCGGTCGTCTTTTGCCGCCGGTTCTTTTGTTCACTCGATGAAGGAACCGTCGAAAGGCCTCGGGAAAAGGACGCCGAGCCGCAGCGTCTCTGCCTTATCATGCGGGTTGACGAGTACGATCTCGATGTCGCCGCAGAACTCCCAAAGAATCTGCCGGCACGCTCCGCAGGGCGGCGTCAACACGTCCGTATCGGCTGCAACTGCCACGCGCGTGAAGCCCTTGGAGCCTTCCGAGATCGCTTTAAAGATAGCCACGCGTTCGGCGCACATGGTAAGTCCATAGGTCGCATTCTCGATGTTGCAACCAGTGTGAATACGCCCCACGTTGTCCTCAATCGCAGCCCCGACTTTAAACTTCGAGTAGGGCGCGTGCGCGTTTTCGCGGGCGCTCAGGGCAGCGGCGATGAGAGGGTCGGTCATTTTTGGCATTAACTATAGATCACACGGGAACAGCCGCGGCCTTGAGCGCCAAGCCTCGTGCGACCGAAGTGAACTCGTTCCCGGCTCTAATGCGCTCGGCCCCAAATCGCGATTCGAAAATTCGGCGCACCGCCGGAACGAACGACGATCCACCCGTCAGGAAGACCATATCAACTGCGCCGGATTCGACGCCCGACGATTGGAGCAGCGCATCGACGCATTCCTCAATTTGCCCGAGTTCATCAGCAATCCATTCTTCGAAGTTGCATCTCCGGACCAGAGCGTCCAGATCCACCACTCCGTCGGAGAAGCGAAAGCGAGCGGTTTCGTGCTCGGAAAGGTCGCACTTCACTTTCTGCACGGCCCTGTGTAACTGGTACCCCAGGTCTTCCTGAATCAGGTGAATCAGCGCTGCAATCTTCTCCGGATGGAACGCCTGTCCGCGGACGCTGCCCAGCATATCCATTACGTCTTTCGCTTTCAGCAGCGAAAGATGGTGCCAGCGTTCCAGTTTTGCGTACACCCAGATCGGGACCGGCAGAATCTTATCCATCGAGCGCAGTCGCGTACCCGCGCCGAGCGCCGGTGAAACCAGCTTGCGGATTATTTTCGCGTCGAAAGCGTCGCCTGCGAGTCCAACCCCGGCATTCCCCAGCAGATCGGCTGGCGTTCTTCCCCGGCGCAGTATCGTTGGCCCGACCTTCACCAGCGAAAAATCGCTGGTGCCACCGCCGAAGTCCCCGATCAGGATGAGTTCGTCATGGTCGAGCGTTGATTCATAGTAGTGCGCCGCGGCTACCGGCTCCATCTCGAATTGAACGGATTCGAATCCGGCAATGCGGAACGCCTCGCTGAGCCGGGTCTGAGCGTAATCGTTCCCGGTCGCATCTTCCACGCCGACGAAGTGAACCGGGCGGCCCACCACGGCCGACCGGATCTCCACGCCAAACTGACGCCCGGCCTTCTCGCGCAGATCTCTGAGAATTCGCGCGATGAGATCTTCGAGCTTTGTGCGTCTGCCCAATACATCCGTACTTTTCAGGCTTCGGCTCGCCAGAAACGACTTTAACGACTGAATCAGGCGGCCTTTATTCTCAGCCATCAGATAGTGCTCGATGCCTTCCGGGCCAGTCCATGATTTCACCGTTTTCCTCCCCAGCTCGGTGATCTGTTCCAGATAGAGAAGCGATCGGTAAGCATCCGTCAGATCCCCGCCCGAAGGAAATCGGGCGAGTTCCACCTCCCCGGAGCGGTTGGCCCGGGCCACGGAACTGTTGGTGGTGCCAAAATCAATTCCGATATTCACTTTTGAAATTTAACGACGTCCTTGAATTCTTCGAGCGCGTTATAAACGATCGGGCAATACGTCGCGCGATCGACCATCTGCCACATGCGGCTTTCGAACGAACCGGCCCCGCGGATCAGGTGTGGAAAATCGCGGCAGGTATCGGGGCGCGCCTCGTATATCGAGCAATCGTTACCTTCGAGGAAAATACAGCCGGACTCGCGGCGGCGGAGGATTGGTTCTTTCTGTTCGAACGCCGATGACGTCGTATATTGCTCGACGAACTCCTGCGGTTTCAGACCCAGATAACGCGACAGTCGTTCGATGTCACGCTCGGTCACATCGGTTTCCGCAACCCTGCAGCAGTTCGCGCAACTGCGACAATCGATCTCCGATTCGATTTTCTCGGCAATGCGCCGGAACTTCAGCTCCGGGAAGTTATGGCGTTTCAGATAACGCCGGAAACGCTCATTCTCGACCTGCTTCTTTTCGCCGAGGCGCTTGATTTGAACCAGGTCGGTGACCACGTATCTTAAGAGTAGAGCAAAGCACAAATGCCAACTGCTACGGCTGACGCCGCCAACGCGCGCTGGGACCGGTCGTTTTTCGGCCATCCCCGTGGACTCTCCACTCTCTTCTTCACCGAAATGTGGGAGCGCTTCAGCTACTACGGCATGCGCGCCCTGCTCATTCTCTTCATGACCGCGACGGTCGCGAACGGCGGCCTGGGTTTCCCGGTCTCGAAGGCTGGTGCGATTTACGGTCTCTACACCGCCATGGTGTATCTGGTTAGCGTTCCGGGAGGATGGCTCGCCGACCGCATCACCGGACAGCGCCGTGCCGTTTTATGGGGCGGCGTGATTATCGCATTCGGCCATTTCTCGATGGCTATCCCCTCGCTCACAACGTTTTATCTGGGGCTGGCGCTGATTGTGATAGGAACCGGGCTGCTCAAGCCAAATATCAGCACCATGCTCGGCGCGCTTTACACGGAAGAAGACGCGCGCCGCGACGCCGGATTTTCCATCTTCTACATGGGGATCAACATCGGAGCCATGATCTCGCCGCTCGTCTGCGGCTATCTCGGAGAAAACATCAACTGGCACTACGGCTTCGGAGCAGCGGGGGTCGGCATGACGCTCGGGCTCATTCAGTATGTGCTCGGCGGTAAATACCTCGGGAAAGCGGGCCTCGATCGCAGCGGGACAGAGGCTGACTTCCGGCTCTTGCGGAACGTTCTCATCGGAAGCGTGGTGATCGCTGCGGTGGAGGCGGCCCTGATATTCACCGGCATCCTGTCCTTTTCGGCCGAAGGTCTCTCCGATGCATTTGGTCTCATCCTTCTTGTCATCGTGGTTCTGATCTTCATCTGGCTCCTGACCGCGAAAGGCTTCTCGCCGCTGGAGCGCCGCCGCTCCTGGGCGATCCTGGTGCTGTTCCTCGCGTCGGCATTATTCTGGTCGGCGTTTGAACAGGCTGGATCCACGCTGAATCTTTTTGCCGAACGGAACACGAACCTCCACTCCTGGGACGCTCCGATCTGGGGACTCTTTCGCGCCAGCTATTTCCAGGCACTCAATTCGATTTTCATCATCGCGCTCGCGCCGGTATTCGCCTGGTTATGGGTCAAGCTCGCACGGAATGAGCCTTCGACGACTTCGAAATTCTCCTGGGGATTAATATTCGTCGGCCTCGGCTTCGCCATCCTGATTCCGGTGGCAGGCGGAACAAATGTCAGCCCATGGTGGCTCACGCTGACCTATCTGCTGCACACGATCGGCGAACTCTGCCTCAGTCCCGTAGGGTTGAGTGCGATGACGAAACTGGCACCCGCGCGCATTGCCGGACTCATGATGGGAGTCTTCTTCTTGTCCATTTCAGTCGGCGATTTTATCGGTGGAAGACTCGCTTCCGTATATGAATCGTTCCCGCTACCGGAGCTGTTCGGTATTGTCGCCGCTTTCTGCGTCGTAGTCGGCGCGCTGCTGGTGTTTCTGATCCGACCGATGAGAACGCTGATGGGCGGAGTGAATTGATGCTGCCTCTCTGGAAGCGATACAGGGACCAGTTTCCGGTTACGGAGCGCCTGATTTATCTGAATCACGCGGCCGTAGCGCCTTTGTGCCGGCCCGCCGCCGAAGCAATGCAGCACCTCGCGCAGGATGCCCTCGAGTTCGGCAGCGAGCACTATTCGAAATGGATGGAGACTTATGAAGGGCTGCGCGTCTCCACCGCTCAGCTGATCAATGCAACTCCCGCCGAAATCGCCATCGTGAAGAACACCTCCGAAGGCATCGCGACCGTTGCGGCGGGCATTGCGTGGAAGGAGGGCAACATCGTGGTCGCTTTCAATGAAGAATTTCCGGCGAATTATTATCCATGGAAACGTTTGGAATCGAGAGGCGTCGAAGTCCGCTGGCTCTCGATTTTCGACGATCTCGATTGCATCGATAAGGCGTGCAAAGGGGCCAGGATGCTGGCAATCAGTTTTGTCCAGTACCTCAGCGGCTATCGAGTCGACCTCGAGAAGATCGGCGAAATCTGCGCCAGACACGGGTGTTTCTTTCTGGTGGACGCCATCCAGGGGCTCGGCGCGTTTCCCATCGACGTCGAAGCCGCGAGGATCGGCGCGCTCGCGGCGGATGGCCACAAGTGGCTGCTCGGACCCGAGGGGTGCGGAATTCTCTATGTCCGCAAGGAACTTCAGGACGATGTCGAACCGGTGGAATTCGGCTGGACCAACGTCGCGAAATACTACGATTACTCGTCTCGCGACATGGCTCTGCGCCCCGACGCCGGACGATACGAGTGTGGCACCTTGAATACCATCGGATGTTATGGATTACGGGCAGCCATCGATTTCCTGCTAGAGGTAGGAATTGAAAATACGGCGAGCGCAATCCAGGCTCTGGGCGATCGAATTGAGGCCGGCGTAAAGGCGCTCGGGTTTGAAACCCTGGGCCGCCGCTCACCTGAGACAGGCGCGGGCATCGTAAGCTTCCGCAAGCCCGGCATCGAAAGCCACACGATCGTGCGCAAACTGAAAGATGCTGGCATCGCCACCGCGCCCCGCCAGGGATGGGTGCGAGCCGCACCGCATTTCTATATCGCGCCCGAGGAGATCGACCGAATGCTGGCCGAACTCAGGGCTTTTTGAGGATACGGACGAAGTATGCCGGCGATAGCTTCCGATGAGAATCTATCTTGACGCCTGCCGCGTGAATCGGCTAACCGACGACCAGTCGCAACCCAGGATCCGCGGGGAATCTGAGGCTATTGAGCGCATCTTACGGAGCGTTCGCAAAGGCCAGTCCCTGTGGCTCATAAGTGAGGTTTTGATCGATGAGATAGAGAGGAGCCCCCAAATCGGCCGACGAAGGGAGAACCGCGCGTTGCTGGCGTTGCCCTCCGAGATCATCGAGCTGAGCCACGAGATTATGGAGCGGGCGCGCGAACTCCAGAACATCGGCTACGCCGCTTTTGACGCGCTGCATCTGGCGAGCGCCGAAGCCGGCCACGCCGATGTCCTCCTAACCACCGACGACAAGTTCCTGAAGCGCGCCTCTCGCAATCATGGAACGCCGCGAATTTTGGTGCGCAATCCCGTATCATGGTTGGAGGAAGTACCTACATGATCGCCATCGAAAATATGACGGATGCGGAATTCGAATCCGTTGCGTTCGACCTCTTGCGGCGCGAACTGGGCGTCGATGGCTTGGCGCGCTTTCTCCGATTGCACCGTTCCGGCCCCGGTGACTACACCGCAGACCGGGCCGATTGGCAGCGCGGTCTGTCTGTTGACGACATCGCGGAGTCCATTGGGCGCCGGCGCACGAAAATCACCTGATCGCCGCATCACGAAGTTCCGCACTGGGATGCCGGAGTTTCATTAAGGCTTTCTGAAAATGATAATGTGCTGCTGCGGCAGAACTTCAATCGTTTTCTCGAAACGATAACCCTCCGGCTGCACTTCCGCCCGAACCTGACTAACCGTCATCTTATGCTCAGGCCGGATCGGCACATTCGGATCTTCCGCGCGATACTCCAGGAACACAATCCTGCCCTCCGGCTTTAACGATTCGCGAATGTGGTCGAGCATCTTCTCCGGTTCCGAGAACTCGTGATAGACATCCACCAGCAGCACGAGATCGAGCGAGTTCTTTGGAAGCTTCGGATCGTCCGGAGTCCCGAGCACCGCGCGCACGTTCATCAAATGCCGCGCGTTGGTATTTCTTATGAGCTGTTCGAGCATACGCTGCTGAATGTCCTCGCCGTAAACAGTGCCGCTACTTCCTACTCGTTCAGCCAGCCGCCAGGTGAAATAACCGACTCCGGCCCCGATATCTGCAACCGTCGACCCGCGTTGGATCCCGATGGCATCCAGCGCCTGATCCGGGCGTTCCTCCCTTTCCCGCTCGGGGCGCACCAGCCAATCGGCCCCGTCGGCGCTCATCGTTGGGGCGATGTGCCGATGCGTGATCGGGTGAAAATCTTCCGCGCTGCAGACGAAAACAGTAAGCAACAGCGCAGTTACAATCGTGCATTTTCGCATAGAGCCCTTGCCCATACTACTGCCATACTTGCTTATGTGAGAACGCTGTGGGCGCTGATCCTTGTCTCGACTGCCGCGTTCGCAGGTCCGCCGTTTCAGACCGACGATCCTGAGCCGATCGACTTTCGCAACTACGAATTCTATACATTCGCCTCATCGGACGGTACCAATCTTGAAACCGATACCGCGGGGCCGGCGCTCGAGTTCAACTGGGGCGCTCTTCCCAACGTTCACTTGCACATTATTGCTCCAGCCGCGGCAATCCTTCCTTCGAATGGTCCGCGGGCGTTCGGCATCGGCGACATCGAACTCGGAATCAAATATCGCTTTGTGCAGGAAACCAAACATCGGCCGATGATCGGCACATTCACGATGTTCGAAATGCCGTCGGGCGATGCGTCGCGCGGATTGGGCGTGGGCAAAGTCTGGTACAAGCTGCCGATCTGGGTGCAGAAAAGTTTCGGCCCGTGGACCACTTACGGCGGGGGAGGCGAGACTGTATTTAACGGAGTACCCGGCTACCGCAATTTCCCTTTTGCCGGCTGGCTTGTGCAACGTGATTTGGGCAAGAAGTTGACGCTGGGAACCGAGATTTTCTATCACGGCCCCGAAGGTTCGGCAACGCCTCAAACCAGACCTGCCACGCTCGTGGACATCGGCGGGTATTACAAGTTTCACGGCGATGAGAGCTATCAGCTGCTTTTCTGTTACGGCCATACAGCCGTCGGCCAGTTGGAGAACTACGCTTACCTCGGACTCTATTGGACCTGGGGCAAGAAGGACGACAAAGACAAAGATATAGACAAACCGGCGACCACGGCTTTCGACCGATTCAGCCCTCCCAGCGTGCTCGGGCGTACTTAGAAGCGCAAAGGGCGCTGTCCCGCGCCATCAGGTGATAAGGAACTCGCCGCAGGTGTGGCGCGGACGCGACCCGTTTTGCGCGCGTTCCTCAAAAGAGCCCCGCACGTTAGACTGAAGGCAAAATGAAACTCCGAATCGCGTGTGCGGCGCTCGCTCTGACCGCTCCTTTCGCGCTCCATCCGGCTGCGAACGATTCCATACTTGGCTTCGATCGGGCTTCGCAAACCCAGGAAATCGTCTGGGAGCAACAGGCGCGCGTAATTCCGGAGGCTTCCCGCATCGGCGAATTTATCAAACGATATTCGAATCAACCGCATCTCGCCGGTACGCCGCAATCGAAGCAGACCGCCGAATCGATTCTGGCTCAGCTTCGCGAGTTTGGGCTCGATGCGCGGATCGAACAATTCGAAGCGCTGCTACCGACGTCAAAGATGCGCGTACTCGAAATGACTGCGCCATCGAAGTTGCGTTTGAAACTCGAAGAGCCCGTTGTGGCCGGCGATAAGAACTCGGGCGATCCCGGCATGATCCCTGCCTACAATGCGTATTCCGCCGACGGGGATGTGACCGCGCCGCTGGTCTACGTCAACTACGGTCTGCAGTCGGACTACGATGCGCTGCGCAACCTCGGCATCGATGTGAAAGGCAAGATAGTGATCGCGCGCTACGGCGCGAGCTTCCGCGGCGTGAAACCGAAGATTGCGAAAGAACACGGTGCGATCGGGTGCATCATCTATTCGGATCCGCGCGACGACGGTTACTTCCAGGGCGACGTATATCCAAATGGTCCATACCGTCCGGCGGGAGGAATCCAGCGCGGAAGCCTGCTCGACCTGACGCTCTACCCTGGCGATCCTTTGTCGCCGGGGTGGGCTTCGGAAGCCGGATCCAGGCGCCTCCCGCTAAGCGAGGCCGCGACGATGACGCAAATTCCCGTGCTGCCAATTTCGTACGCGGAAGCACAGCCGCTGCTGGCGAATCTCACCGGGCCGGTGGCGCCCGAAGCATGGCGCGGGGCCCTCCCGATCACGTATCACCTCGGGCCTGGCTCGACGAGCGTGCATTTGAAGGTCGCGATGGACAACTCGACGCGTCCGCTCTATGACGTCATCGCGCGTATACCGGGCAGCGATTTTCCCGATCAATGGGTGCTCGATGGCAACCATCACGATGCGTGGGTGCACGGCGCGAGCGATCCGTTATCCGGCGCCGCTTCTCTCATGGAGACCGCGCGCACGCTGGCGGAAATGACGCGCAAGGGCTGGAAACCGAAGCGGACGATCCTGCTGGCGTTCTGGGATGGTGAAGAGTTCGGGTTGATCGGGTCCACTGAGTGGATGGAGAAACACGCGGACGAACTCGACCGCAACCTGGTGGCTTATATCAACGCGGATTCCACGGGGAAAGGAAGATTCATGGTGAGCGGATCGCACTCGCTCGAAGCATTCATGCAGGAGGTTGCGCGCGATGTAAACGATCCGGTGACTGCCAGGCCGCTCTTTGAGAGTGCGAATGCGGCCGAGAACGGTACCGGAAACGGAAAAGGAAATGACTTCCGTATCGGCGCGCTGGGATCGGGTTCGGATTACACGCCGTTCCTGCAGCACCTGGGTATCGCATCCCTCGATGTCCGGTTTGCCGCGAACGATTCGGGCGTTTATCACTCCGATTACGACGATTTCAACTGGTTCAGCCATTTCTCCGACACCAATTTCGTTTATGGCCGCACCCTTTCGCAGGTCCATGCCACTGTATTGATGCGATTCGCGGATGCGTTCCTCGTTCCGTTCGAGTTCGGGCACCTCGCCTCGACCATCAGCCGCTACGTCGATGAAATCCAGGGCTTGCCCAATACGCCGCAAAAGCCATATCTCGCCGGAGTGCGGACCGAGGTTGCCCGTCTGCAAAAGACCGCCGCCGCACTCAATGTGGCGCTCAACGATGCCGAAATTCGGGTGCTGCCGAGTCTCGCGCCGGCATCGCAGGACACGCTTGTGGCGCTCAATCGGATTCTGTTTCGCACGGAGCGCAGTCTCACCATCGATCCCGGACTGCCGGGCCGCCCTTGGTACCGGCATCGCATTTATGCGCCGGGCCGCTACACGGGCTACGACGCGAAAACGCTGCCGGGAATTCGCGAGGCGGTCGAGGCGGGAAAGCCGGATGAGGCCCGCGAGCAGGCCGGCCAGGTAGTACAGGTTCTGCGGACACTGAACGATCAAATGACCGAGGCTGCGAAACTGTTAAGACAACTATGATTGCTACGCCCTGGGGCGACATTGAAGTCGCGGACGCGCACGTTCATTTCTTTTCGCCTGAGTTTTTCCGGTCGTTGGCGGAGCAGAAGAATTCGAAAGGTCCGGAGGGGTTAGCGGACGTCGGCTCGACCCTGGGCTGGCAGATTCCCGAATCGTCCGAGTTTCTCGCCGATCGCTGGGTAATCGAAATGAATCACAACGGAGTGGGAAGCGCGGTTCTGATCGCGAGCACTCCGGGCGACGTGGAATCGGCAGCCACGGCCGTGGAACGGCATCCAGAGCGCTTCCATTCCGTCGTCATGATGAACCCATTGCTGCCGGGCGCCGATATGCGGTGCGTGAGCGCGCTCGACGATGGCTTCGTCAAGGGCGTTTTCCTTTTCCCCGCGATGCATAAGTATTCCATGCACGATCACCATGTCGAATCCCTGCTCTCGATTGTCGCGGGATATCCTGGCACCGTCGTTTACGTGCATTTCGGTATGCTGACCGTGGGTTTTCGTGAAAAGCTCGGACTCCTCTCGCCATTCGATATGCGGTTCTCGAACCCTGTTGACCTTCATGCGTTGGCGTTCGCGTTCCCCAACCTGCATTTCGTGATTCCGCACTTTGGCGCAGGCTATTTTCGCGAGGCTCTCATGGTCGCGGATCTCTGTCCGAACGTCTATTTCGATACTTCGAGTTCAAACAAGTGGATGCGCTGCGAACCTTGCGTCACGGACCTTCCTGGCGTATTCCGGAAAGCGCTGGACGTTCTGGGGCCGAAGCGGCTGCTGTTTGGCACCGATTCTTCATGGTTCCCGCGGGGCTGGGTTCGCAACGTGTTCGACGAACAGGTGCAAGCGCTGGCGGGGGTAGGCGTCGATGCCGAAACAGCCCGCGGCATCCTGGGCGGGAATCTCCGGGGACTCTTTCAGCCGCGCTGAATCACAAGCGCAAAGGGCGCGGATGCGACCCGTTTTGCGCGTGTTCCATTAAATGCCGGCAGCCGGCGCAGTCCGGTCCCGAACCACGGGGTCCAGTTTCTGGACCGTAATCCCCCCAGTGCCAACCCGCAAAGTGACTTTCCGCGACGGCCCTTTTGCGTCCGCTGGTGACGGCACCGCCGAGTCCTGCACGAGTCTCTCGCCGATAAAGTGGCGGGCAGGGTTATTGAAATCTGAATAAACCGTGCCGAACCTGCTCTTCGCGTCAATCACGTAATGTTCCGGCTCCGGCAATTGGACTACGATATCGCCAAAGCGCTCGGTCGCATCGATATCGCCGGCTACGTTCGTCACGATCACGTCGCCGATCCGGTGGTGGATCACCAGGCGCGAATTGCGCGGAACCATGATCTGATAATCCAGATGGACCCAGGGAACATGCTTGCGTGTGGTGGAAATTGTCAGCTCACCGTTGCCGGAAGTCATTTTGGCAACTTCAATTCGCTTCAATCGCTCGCCGGCCTTTTCCTTGTCCCGGTCCTCCCGGAACATATATCGGGTTGTGATGACTTCGACGGACGGCTGATCCCAACCCACGATGTTTAATTCGCCGGTCGAGCCTTCTATGTGAATCAGCCCACCCGGGGCGAAGTCCGCGCGGTCGGTAGTTACCAGCTCCATCCTTTGCTTCGCACCGAATGCAGGCAACGCGATACAAAGCACGGACATTGCAGCCAGGGAAAGTTTCGTCGGCATATGATTTATTCTGGCACCGGCCACATACCGGCGACAACTGGCGAGCGGCCCGGCTTTACTCCGGTATCGTCTGGTTATACAATCGCCAGGTTTGGGGCATCACGACGAGAGCGAAGTTCGCAACAGCAATAATAAGGGAACAGGAGAGGGTAAACACAGTGAAGCGAATTTTCACAAACGGGATCACATGCCGGATCGTGGCCGCCGCTCTTGGATTGATAGTGTGCGGAGCTGTCTCCAGCCGGGCCGCCGATCCGGGCAACGGCGGGCTCGATGTTTTGCAGGTTCGGCCGAACTTCTACATGATCGCCGGCGCGGGGGGAAACATCGGCGTGCAGATCGGCTCCGACGGCGTGGTGTTGGTGAACGCGGGCACTGAAGCGGCATCCGATCAGGTTTTAGCGGCCCTCCGGAAACTGACTGACCTGCCTATCCGGTACATCATCGACACGAACGCGGACGCGGATTTCGTGGGCGGCAATGCGAAACTCTCCAAAGCCGGACGAACTATTTTTATCAATTTACTCGGCAACGTGGAGTTCGCGAAACAGCTTACCAACGGCCTCGCCGCGGCAATTCTGGCCCATGACAGTGTGCTGCAGAGGATGAGCGCGCCCACGGGCAAGGCGGCTGCCTATCCTGCCGACGCCTGGCCCACGGAAGCTTTTTATCAAAAGCGAAAGACCCTGCGCATGAGCGACGAAGGGATCGAAATTCTGTACCAGCCCGCGGCCCACAGCGATGCCGACAGCGTCGTATTGTTCCGCGGCTCGGACGTAGTGGTTGCGGGAGACGTCCTGGACACCACCCGCTTTCCCGTGATCGATCTGGAGCACGGCGGCAGCATACAGGGAGAGATCGACGCCCTGAACAAGGTGATTGAATTGGCGATTCCACCGGTGCCTTTTATTTACAAAGGCGTCGGGACCTACGTGATACCAGGTCACGGGCGGCTCTGCGAGCAGATGGATGTTGTGGATTACCGCGACATGGTGGTGGTCATCCGCGATGTGATCGCGGACATGATCAAGCAAGGGATGACGCTCGAGCAAGTAAAAGCGGCGTCTCCGGCCAAGCCCTATGAGACGGAGTACGGCTCGCAAACAGGTCCATGGACCACGAATGCGTTTGTCGAGGCCGTTTACAAAAGCCTGGTCGCGAAGAAATAATCCCGTGCAGCGAATACAAGGAAAAGGCGGAAGAAGCATGAGGTGTCGAATTTCAAGAAGCGCAAAGGGCGCTGTCCCGCGCCGCCATACAGGGCAGGAACTTTCCGGATCGGCGGCGCGGACGCGACCCGTTTTGCGCGTGTTCCTTAAGAGGACAGCGATGCAGTTCGTGCTGTTCATGGCGGGGTCGTTGATAGTGCAGACCGGGCTTCATGCGCAGGCTCCGGGTGGCGGGCGGGGCGGCCCGCCACCGAATCCACAAGCTGCGGCGCCCATCGACCTGACCGGCTATTGGGTTTCAGTGGTTACGGAAGATTGGCGCTACCGCATGGTCACGCCCGCGCCCGGCGATTACTTCAGCGTTCCGATGACGCCCGCGGCCCGCAAAGTGGCCGACACCTGGGATCCCGCAAAGGATGAAGCATCGGGCGATCAGTGCAAATCATTTGGGGCGCCGGCGATCCTGCGCGTGCCGGAACACCTTCACATCACCTGGCAGGACGACCGGACCCTGCGCATGGACACCGATGCCGGCAAGCAGACGCGCGTCTTTCATTTCGGCGATTGGAAGGCTCCCGCGGGCCCGCCCACGCTGCAGGGCGATTCGGTGGCGGAATGGCAAATGCAGCGCACCAGCGGTCCTGTTGTGGGCACGCCGGTGCCGGCAAAGGGATCGCTCACGGGGTCGCTCAAGGTCACGACATCGCATTTCAAAGCCGGCTATCTGCGCAAGAACGGCGTTCCCTATAGCGAGAACGCCAGTCTCACGGAATATTACGATCTGGTCAAGCTGCCCGGCGGGACCCCATTGATGGTGGTGACCATCGTCACGACCGATCCTCTGTACCTGCGCGAGCCCTTTATCATCAGTTCCCATTTCAGGAAACAGGCCGACGACGCCGGATGGAAGCCATCTGAGTGCTCGGCAAAGTGGTAAGGCATTGGAAATCAAAAAAGGAAATCACATATGACTCGCAATAAAATCATCCTCGGTTTGGCGACGTTATTATGCGTGGGCTTGCCCGCGCTGGCGGAGATCGATTTATCCGGATCCTGGGCTTCCAAGAATCACGAGGACGGGATGGAGCGCGGCCCTGGCCCGAACCCCGTCGACTTCGCGGGACTTCCTCTCAACGATTCGGGCCGTGCAAAGGCCCTGAGTTTTTCCCAATCGATCATCTCCGAGCCTGAGCGTATCTGCTGGTTCCAGACACAGTGGCATATTGCGGCAGGGCCGTTCAACCTCAAGATCTGGAACCAAACCGATCCCCTGACGGGCAAGACCGTCGCGTGGGTGATTGGCGGGTGGGAAACTCGCGCCCCAATGACGATCTGGATGGACGGGCGTCCACATCCCTCGAAAAATGCTCCGCACGATCAGACCGGCTTCACCACAGGCACCTGGGATGGCGACGTCCTGACCGCCGTCACCACGCACATGAAGACCGGGTATATTCGCCGTAATGGCGCGGCGATGAGCGACCAGGCCACGATGACGACGACGTTTCTGCGTCACGGAAATATCCTGACGCTGGCGGCGTGGGTCGAGGACCCCGTCTATTTAACCGAGCCGTACATTCTGACGCGATCCTATGAGGAGTCTCCTGCGCTTCTCGACTCCGCCGGTCCGCCCTGCATCCCGGGAGACGAAGGGGTGGAGGAGGGCAGAGTTCCGCATTATCTTCCGGGTAAGAATCCTTTCATCGATGAGATGAACAAGATCTACAACATTCCCCGGGAAGCCGCGCTGGGTGGAGCGGAAACAATGTATCCCGCCTTCCGCGACAAGATCAAAGATAAGTTCGTGATTCCAGCCAAGTGCAAGCGGAACTGCGGGCAGTAGGCGACCATCCGCGTGCTGATCGCGAACCCTTTAAATTCTTCCGAGTTGGCTTTCCCGATCCTTGAGTGCTTCCACATCGTCGGATTTGCACTGTCGATAGGAACCATCGCCATGGTGGATTTTTCACTGCTCGGCATCGGCATGCGGCGCCAGACTCCCGCGCAACTCGCCACGGACACCTGGCTTTGGACCCTCGGGGGCCTGGTGCTGATGCTTTTCTCCGGGCTGCTGCTGTTTTCGTCGGACCCCGACATGTACTACCTCAACCGGGCGTTCCTGATCAAAATGGTCTTTTTCGTGTCGGCTGTCATTTTCCATTACACAGTCCATCGCAAGGCCGTCTCCTCGGACACTCCGCCATCCAACGGCAAACTGGTTGCGTGCGCGTCGCTGGTATTGTGGGCCGGGGTTATTTTCGGCGGAATCTCCATCGGCTTCGTCAATCAGGGTCTCGGCCTAAGCTAGTGATTGCATTTACCGAGCCGCGCGTGTCAACAAGCGGTAACGATACTTCAGATACAGGAGACTAGCCACAGCATGCTTCTCTCTTTCGCCCAGTGGATCCAGTTCACGGATTTCTTCACCGCCTTGCGGGGATCGTGGTTTGTCTATCCAATTGTTCTGTCGTTGCACATGGTCGGCATTGCCTTCTTCGGAGGGATGGTGTTGATGACGGACATGCGGCTGCTGGGCTGGAGCATGCGGAAGCGATCGATATCGGATGTTGTCGAACAGTTCCGCGTGCCGAAGCGCTACGGCTTGCTGCTCATGGTCACGTGCGGCGTTTTGATGGCCGGCGCCAAGGCCGAAGAATACTACTACAACGTATTCTTTCGGACCAAGCTGATCCTCCTGGCGCTGCTCGCGGTACACGCGCTGGTGTTTCGCCGAAGCGTCTATGCCGACCCCGCGGCGCTGGATCGTGCGCCGGCAATCCCAGGCTACGCGAAGCGGGCGGCGGCGCTTTCACTGCTGCTTTGGACATCCATCGCCTGCTGTGGACGCGGCATCGGCTACATCGAGCCTCCGCTCGAAAAGATTCATGCGGGGCTGCATTTCGTGACAGAAGCCGCGTTGACCGCGCTCAATGCGCCGCGCGGGCTGGAACACCGTTGAATCTGCTGACGAAGGGTGGGATAATCCCACTATGATTGTGACGCTCGACGCCAAACGAAGGCTTACCGTTCCGGCTGTGCTCGCGCCTGCCTCCCCGGGAGACTATTTCGACGCAAGCTTCGACGCGGAAGAAGACGCGCTCGTATTTCGGCGGCTGGCGGGCAAGGAGAATTGGTTGACTGTACTTAAAGCGTGTCCGGTCAGCCCGGACGATGTGCCGCCGCGCCGCCGCGCGCCGGCCCGTCGGCGCAAGCTGTGAGTTGGCTGCTCGATACGGACGTCATTTGCCAGCCAGCCAAGCGGCAGGGCGATGCGCGGGTGGTAGCCTGGCTCGAAAGGGAGCAGGACCGCTGCTACACCAGCGCCGTTGTCATCGCGCAACTGGCCTATTGGGTTCGCACCAAAGAAGGGCGGCAGCGTCAGGCCCTGCAGGCGTGGCTCACGCGGCTCGTGGACGCACTCCACGGCCGTGTTCACGGATTCAACGTGTCTGTTGCCCACGTTTGGGCTGAGCAGGAGCGAATACTCGACAAGGCTGGTCAGCCCATGCCCGTCGAAGACAGCTACATTGCGGCTACCGCCCGCAGGCATGGGTTAACGATCGTGACAGGCAACGATCGGGACTTCAGGCGCCCCGGACTTAAGGTCTTCAATCCTTTCAAAGAGCTGAAGTGATGATTTCGCTGCTTCCGAAGCAATAGAATAATAGCCGGGACGCGAATCGATTCCACTGACGAGAGCTTCGCATGAAAACTTATTTGATTACGGTTTTGTGGACTTTCCTGCTAATCGGCCCTGCTGCCATCGACGCCCAGGCGCCCCCGGCACCGCCTAAGGTGGAGGGTCAACCCGTCGAGAGCCGTCCGCCGGAAAAAGGCGACGACAAGCCCGAATTCCCCGAGCAGACCCGGGCGCCATATCACGCAACGCCGCCCTTCCACATTACGACGCTGATCGATAACATGCCCGCGCCCTGGAGCCTCGCGTTCCTGCCCGACGGGAAAATTCTCCTCACCGAAAGGCTGCCCGGCAGCATACGCATCCTCGATACCAAAGGTAAACTCTCGGAGCCCGTGGCCGGTGTGGCCGACCTGATGGCGCGCGGCGCACAGGACATGGGCTTGCTCGATGTGGTGCTGGATCCGCACTTTGCGACCAATCACCAGATATTCTTCACCTTCTACGATTTCATCGATGGGACGAACAGCAACACCTGGGTCGCGCGGGCCCGGCTGGACGAAGCCAGGTGTGCCTTGAGCGATGCGAAAGTCATCTTTCGAGCCCAGCCGGCAATGCCATCCAAAAGGCTGGGCGGCAAGAGCGGAGGCCGCATCGCAATCGCGCCCGACGGCAGTCTGTTCGTTACGATCGGCGACCGGTCGGATTCCCCGCCGTGGGACGTCGCGCAGCGCTTGGACACCGATCTGGGCAAGATCATCCACATCACACCCGAGGGCGCACCCGCCCCCGACAATCCGTTCCTCGGAAAACCGGGTGTTCTGCCTGAGATCTGGGCCTATGGCACGC
>JBEKTF010000116.1:0-16965 GCA_049516355.1 Bryobacteraceae bacterium
GGCGAGCGCGCCTTTCGAGAGGCAGACGGAGACGATCATCGGCAGCATCTCGGGCGTGAGCCCTACGGCTACAGCAAGCGCGAAGAAAAAGGCGCCTTTCCAATCGTGCTTGGTGAACCCGTTGATCAGGAAAACCAGGGGCACCATGACCATCATCAGGTGGATCATCAGCCATGTGAAGCGGTTGAGTCCCTCATCGAAGCTGGTCGGCGGCGGCTCTTCCGCGATGGCGCCCGCCATGCTGCCGAGATAAGTGTTGACCCCCGTAGTCACCAAAACTGCTGTCGCCGTGCCGCTTTCGACGCTCGTCCCCATGAAGCATATGTTCCTGAGCTCAGTGGGTGAACTGACGGCCTTAGCTTCGGAACCCGCCTCGGCGTCGTGGAACTTCTCGACAGGCAGCGACTCCCCCGTGAGGCTCCCCTGGCTGACAAAGAGGTCTTTCGAGGAGAGCACCCGCACATCGCCCGGGATCATGTCGCCCGCGGATAGCTTGATAACGTCGCCGGGCACGAGGTCCCGTAGCGGCATCTCCCTCGGGTTGCCATCCCGCATGACCGTGGCCGTCACATGGATCATGGCCTTGAGCTTCGCTGCCGCCGCATCAGCCCGGGCCTCCTGTAAGAAGCGGAGCCCGGCGCCGAGCACCACCATGGCGGCCATCATCGTTCCGGCGCGCGCGTCGCCCGTGGCAAACGAAATCGCCGATAGCGCGGCGAGAAGGACTACCAGCGGGTTGCGGAGGATTTTCAGAAGGCGGACGAACCAGCCTCGCCTGCGCTCCTGCGCCACCTCATTCGGGCCGGCCGTAAGCGCCCGCTCTTCGGCCTCCGTTTGCGTCAGGCCTTCCGGACTCGTGCGTAAAGACTGGAGCAGCTCGTCACCGCCCTTACGGGCAGCATCGAGGACGGCCGGTGAAACCCGAATATTCTGGCTCTTCGCCTTCGTGGAAATCGATGCCGTCATGGTTTGGTCACACAACCATTCGGAACGCCAGTCCGGCTCCAGCGCCAGTCAATCGCGAGGCGGAAAAAGTTGGGCCGCCTGGCCGTCGATTTCCGCCATCGCGCCCGGCCGCGCGCCGGGTACTCGTACATAAGCCAGCCCGGAAACGACGCCATTCGACACCGTTGAAGAAGTCACTTCGCCGGCGGCCTTGCCCTCCAGCATCACTTTGGTGCCCGGAGCCGGCGGCGTGGTTTGCGCTTCGATCCGGAACCCCATAAGCAGCCTGTTGACATGGCCGCGCGAGCGGATGCGCTCCACAATCTCCTGCCCGAGGTAGCAGCCCTTCTGGAAATGCAGCGCGTGCATCTGCTGCGTTTCCTGCGGCAGGGTGTGCTCCGTAATCTCGCGGCCATATTTCGGCACGAAGTTTTCGATGCGGACTGTCTCCGCGTCTTCCGCCGAGGCGGCGATTGCGCCCGCGCCCTCTACTGCGCGAATGGCTTCGTCTTTGCTTCCGATCGCACCGTAGATCCGCACCCCGTGCGCGCCGGTCTCCGAAATCGCGGCCGCGAAAAAATCGCCCCACCGCGCATGCGCGAAACGATGATTCGGCGCCAGCAATCCGCAATTCGATGCTACCTCGGTTGCCTTCGGACCCTCGAGGCCCAGACAAAACGTTTCCTCCGTGATGTCTTCGAGCGTTACATCGTCGGCGATGATGTATCGGTCCAAATGCTGGAAGATAACGAGCCGGGTTTCGGGCTCGGCGTCCAGCAGAAAGTGGTCTTCGAAACAAAGAACGTACGCATCGGCCAGAATGCGCCCTTGGGCGTTCAGAAAGAAAGCGTAGATTCCGTCGCCCGGTTGCATCTGCTCGATATGATTGGTCGTCATTGCGTGCAGCAGGCGGGCGCGATCCTCGCCGGTGACGCGAATTCTGCCGCGGCTGGAAAGATCGAGCAGGGCCGCGCTGGCCGTGAGCGCCTCATGCCCGGCTGTCTCATCCAAAGGTGTAGTCGATTCGCGAGTCATCGTGTCACCATTATCGATTAGGGTCGGAAGCAAAAGCGCACAGGCCGAACGGTCCGTTGTGCGCGATCGGAAAAAAAATGATTCACGAAGTTCTGCCGGTGGGAATGCTGGGATGCAACTGTTCGGTGATCGGCGATGAAATCAGCCGCGAGGCTATCGTAATCGATCCGGGCGATGACGTTTCCGAAATAGTGGGGATTCTGGAACGCCACGGATTGAAAGCGACGATGATCGTGATCACGCATGCGCATATCGATCATATCGGCGGCGCGCAAAAGCTGCGCGGCCTCACTGGAGCGCCTGTTTACATGCACGAAGCCGATAAAGTGCTCAGCGACCGGCTCGATATGCAGGCTGCGTGGCTCGGCATGGAAACACCCGCAAATCCGGGGATCGATACGCCCGCGCACGAAGGCGATGTGCTTCGCGCGGGTTCGATCGAGGCGCAGGTGCTGCACACGCCCGGTCACACCCCCGGCAGTATTTCGCTCTACCTTCCGCTGGAAAGCAGGGTGATCGCGGGGGACACGCTTTTTCGCGGAAGTATCGGGCGGACGGATCTTCCCGGCGGAAACACAGCGCAGATCGGGCGGTCCATTCGCGATAAACTTTACGCGCTTCCGGGAAACACGATCGTGTTTCCCGGGCATGGCGAAACCACGTCAATCGGCGAGGAGAAGCGTCACAATCCGTTTGTGCGCGCGAACTGAACGCGATTTGAAGCCTGGAAGTAAACTGGTGGTCTTGCCATGATTATCAGCCACGATCGCATTCTCGCTACCCATGTTGGCAGCCTGCCGCGCAACGACGCGCTTTCCAGTCTCCTCGTAGCCAGCGAGGAAGGCGCTGCTGTCGACAAAGCGCAATTGGACGCCGAGATGGATCGCGCCGTGCGCCACGTGGTGGAAGAGCAGGTGAAGGCCGGTATCGATATCGGCAATGACGGCGAGCAGCAGCGGGTGGGCTTCCAGACCTACGTGCCGCAACGGATGACGGGTTTCGCCGGAGAATCCAAACGGCGGCGCAGCCGGGATTATGAGGAATACCCCGAGCTCGTAGACGATCTGATGCGCCGTTTCCCTAAGCGCAGCCGCATGCAGAACGCGCCGGAGGCACAGGGCGAGTTGAACTACACCGACACCTCCGCCATCATGCGGGAGATCGGGCGCTTGAAAGATGCAGTGACGGCCGTGGGCGGTTTCGCGGAATGCTTCATGACCGCGCCCTCTCCCGGCATCATCTCGAGCACGATGTTGAACGCGTATTACGACTCGCAAGAGGCCTATCTCAATGCTCTGGCGCGGCAGATGAGCAAAGAGTATCGGGCCATCCACGAGGCGGGCTTCATCCTGCAAATCGATTCCCCCGACCTTGCGATGGATCGCGCGATGTTCTATCGCGATTTGTCAGACGAGCAGTTCGTGGCGGCGGCCGAAAAGCACGTCGCGGCGATCAATCTGGGCATTGAGGGTATCCCGCGCGACCGCGTGCGACTGCATTGCTGTTGGGGGAACTGGGAGGGTCCGCACCTCCACGATGTACCTCTCGCCCGCATACTGCCCGTGCTTTACCAGGCCAACGTCGGCGCTCTCAGCATCGAGTTCGCCAATCCCCGGCACCAGCATGAGTATGAATCCCTTCGCAAAAACCCGTTGCCGAAGCATATGGCCCTGGTGCCGGGCACGATCGATTCAACCACGAATATCGTGGAGCACCCGGAAGTGGTCGCCCGGCGCATTCTGGAAGCTGTCTCGGTGGTGGGCGATCGCGAGCGCGTGATTGCCGGCGTGGATTGTGGCTTCGGAACCTTCACCGGGCGCGAATGGGTGATCGAGCCCGTGGTGTGGTTGAAACTGAAATCCCTGCGCGAAGGTTGCGATATTGCGTCATCCCGCTTGTGGGGTTGACGGGCGTTTTGCCATCCGCGACCTGGGGAGTTGTACGATAGTAATTTAAGTCATAAATTAAGATGCCATGAATCGCCTGACTCTCATTGTGCCGTTTGTTATTTCTTCGCTGGTTCCGCTGGCAAGTGCACAGGATCTCCCCGAAGGAAAAGGAAAGGACGTTGTCGATCAGATTTGCAGCTCTTGCCACGGCCCGGACCTCATAACGAGCCGCCGTGCCACCAAAGAGGAGTGGAACGACATCGTGGGCGACATGGTCTCGCGTGGTGCATCCGCGACCAGCGAGCAGATCCAGACGATTAAAGATTACCTTACAAAGTATTTCGGTCAGGTCAACGCGAACAAGGCTCCTTCCTCCGAGATCGCGACGATTCTCGATATCACGCCCGCTCAGGCCGATGCCATTGTCAAGTACCGGACGGACCATGGCGCTTTCAAGACAATTGACGATCTGAAAAAAGTGCCGGAACTGGCGTCCGCTAACCTTGATATGAAGAAGGATCGCCTTATTTTCTAAAGATAGTATTTCACTTCGATTTCATCGAATTTTTTAATCTGCGAGATAGGCATTTTTACATCGATCCGTGAAACTTTTGCGACTGTGCGAACGTCACCTAGATATGAAAAAGTTTATTCTGTTACTCGCAGTGGCCGGCTTGTCGGTTGCCGCGACTAAATCTTACGACATAACGTTTACTGCTCCAGCAGTTCTGGGTACCACTGAAGTGCCAGCCGGGAAGTATCAATTGAAGTTCGACGGAACCAAAGTTACCCTTGTAAATTCGAACGGCAAGAGCGTAGGCGCCGACGCCACAGTTCAGGAAATGCCAACGAAGTTCTCCCAGACGATCGTCCAATCCAAGCGCACCGACGGCAAGGATATGGTGGACGAAATTCAGCTGGGCGGCACCAAGACCGCTCTCGATTTCAAGCACTAAGTTTACTGCTAAGTTGCCCTTCGTCGGGCATCCTCATCGTACCTGAGGGAATCCCAGATTGACATCGCTTGTGGACGGGTCGGGCCAACGGCTTGTCACTATCTTTGCGCGCGTGTAAAACTGGACTCCCTCAGGGCCATACATATGCAGATCGCCGAAGAGTGATGCCTTCCAGCCGCCGAAGCTATACCAGGCGACAGGGACGGGAATAGGTACGTTGATACCTACCATTCCAGCTTCTACGTCGAACTGAAACTGCCTTGCGGCACCGCCGTCACGCGTGAAGATTGCAGCGCCGTTGCCATATTGGTTCCGGTTAACCAGTTGAACTGCGTCCAAATAAGTTTTTGCGCGGACGATACCGAGCACTGGCCCGAAGATTTCGTCTTCGTAACAGCGCATGCCTGGTTCAACGGAATCGAGCAGCGATGTCCCGAGGAAGAAGCCTTTGCGGTCGCTCGCGGGATGTTCGCGTCCATCGACTGCAACTTTCGCGCCTTCCGCCCTGGCGATCTCGAGGTAAGCCGCCACGCGGTCCCGATGCTCGCGCGTGATGAGCGGACCCATTTCACTTTCATCATCGATCCCCGGACCGATTTTGATTTTGCTCATGCGCTCGCGGATCGCCGCGATCAACGGATCGGCGGCACTATCGACTGCGACCACGATCGAGATCGCCATGCAGCGCTCGCCGGCCGAGCCGAAGGCCGCCGAGACAGCGGCGTCGGCAGCCATTCCCATATCCGCATCGGGCAATACAATCATGTGATTTCGCGCTCCGCCGAGAGCCTGCACGCGCTTTCCGTTACGGGTCGCCGTTTCATAAATAGATCGCGCGACAGGTGTTGAACCGACAAAACTGATTGCCTTGACATCCGGATGTTCAAGAAGGCGATCGACGGTGGCGCGATCTCCCTGAATCACATTGAAGACGCCATCCGGCACGCCCGCTTTCTGCATCAGCTCAGCCAGAAAGATACTGACCGACGGATCTTTCTCGGATGGCTTGAGAATGAATGTGTTGCCGCAGGCGATGGCGTTGGGGAACATCCACAGGGGAACCATGGCCGGGAAGTTGAATGGCGTAATGCCGGCGACAACTCCCAGCGGCTGACGTATCTGATAAACGTCGATGCCGCGGCTGGCCTGTTCGGTGAATCCACCTTTCAGGAGATTGGGAATGCCGCAGGCGAACTCGATGTTTTCGAGTCCACGGGACACTTCGCCCATGGCGTCGGGCAGCGTCTTGCCGTGTTCGAGCGTGATGAGTTCGGCGATCGGCCGTTTGTTGGCGTGCACGAGTTCGCGCAAACTGAACATGATCTCAGCCCGGCGGGAGAGCGGAGTCGCGCGCCATGGCTCGAAAGCTTCGACAGCGCAGGCAACGGCGGCGTCCACTTCGGCAACACCGGCGAATTCCACGTTTGCGCGCGATTCGCCTGTGGCTGGATTCCAAACCACGCCGGAGCGTCCCGATCTCGATACAACTGGCTTCCCACCCGCCCAACTGGTGATCGTTTTCAAACCGATTTCCTGGGCAATCATGTCTTTTGGCCCTCGAATCCACTCTACAGGTTCCGGTCCTGCGCGTTTAGGCGCAGTTGGGTTCTCGCCCCCACTTCTAAATCGTTGATACCCAATAGCTGCGGGTTGGCCGCGAAGCTGCACTCAATTGAGGCAAATGAGGACCGTCTGCGGTGAGCGAGTTCCGGAATCCTCCGCACTCAAAGACGCGGAACAGGATCTCGCAAAACCACCATTGGTTGTGGATCTCGACGCGACGCTGGTCAAAACCGATCTCCTTCTCGAATCTCTGTTCTTCTTATTAAGAAAACAACCGTCCTGCGTATTTCTCCTTCCGCTGTGGATGGCGCATGGAAAGGCCTGGTTCAAACACGAGATCGCGCGCCGGGTTTCGTTGGATATCGCAGTCCTTCCATGGCGAACTGAATTCGTCGACGATCTGAAACGGCAGCGCGGCGAGGGGAGATCGCTTGTATTGGCGACAGGGAGCGATATGCGCCTTGCTCTCGAAGTGGCGGATCATTTGGACCTCTTCGACGCTGTGTTTGCAAGCAGTGGAACCGCCAACCTTTGCGGTGAAACCAAGAGAGACCTTTTGGTGAGCCGGTTCGGCGAAAAAGGCTTTGATTATGCCTCCTGCGGCTCGCGGGACGATCGGATGGTGTGGCGTTCCGCGCGTAGCGCCGTTCATGTGGCCCAGGAGCCCCTTGCCAGTAAGGCGGTGGCGTTCCTGAAGGCGTTGCGCCCGCTGCACTGGCTCAAGAACCTGCTTGTGTTTGTTCCCGTCGTCGCGGCCCACCGTTATCATGAAATCGGGCTGCTCGAAAAGTCGCTTTTGGCGTTCGTGGCCCTCGGATTTTGTGCGTCGAGCGGGTACCTCTTCAACGACCTGCTCGATCTCGATGCGGATCGTCATCATCCCCGCAAGAAACTCCGGCCGTTCGCGGCGGGGGTCCTTCCCTTGTCTTACGCTCTGGTCGCCATTCCGGCGCTCGTCGTTGCAGGCTGCGTAACTGGTGCTCTGGCTTCGCCGCTGTTGCCAGTCATGCTGGTGGGCTACTTTGCCCTGAGCGCAATTTATTCTTTACACGTCAAGAAGGTTGCGATTCTCGATGTCCTCTTCCTCGCGGGCCTTTACACCATCCGGATCATGGCAGGTTCGGCGGCTGTCGGCATCTGGTCGTCTCATTGGTTGCTCGCGTTCTCCACGTTTCTCTTCTTCAGCCTGGCTCTGGTGAAACGGTATGGTGAACTCGCGATCATGAAACGGATCGACGGCGAAGGCGCCAGGGCCCGAGCCTACGAATTGAGCGACGCCGAGTTGCTCGCGGGAATGGGAGTCGCCAGCGGGTATCTGGCTGTTCTGGTGCTCGCTCTATATATCGCGAGCGACAAGGCCCAGACTCTCTATGCCCAGCGCGGGCTTCTGTGGTTCCTGTGCCCCTTGCTGCTCTATTGGATCAGCCACGTCTGGTTGACGGCTCATCGCTGCCGGATGCACGACGATCCGGTCGTTTTCGCCCTGGGCGACCAGGCCAGCCGGATCCTGCTCTTTCTGATGGTGCTGACTGCGGTCCTGGCGTTGTGACGATGATCCGAATCGCATCAGTTCTGCTCGCTGCCGCTGGCCTCCTGGCACTCGGCAGCGCGGAAGATCAGAAGAAAGACGGGAAAAAGCAATACGACGCCGAAGTCCCCAAAACGATCGTTGAACTGCAGCAGTTCCGGGAGACGAATTCGATAAAAATCCGTTCCCAGGCAAGCAGAAAAGGTGTGGCCACATTGGTCAACCTGAACCCCGCCATCGACGCGTGGTATCTGCTCAAAGTCGACTGGAAGGATGGTGCCCCGGAACAGGCCTGGCATCTGGAAAACCCCAGGCCCGGCAGTGCACGGATCTTAGTGGATGAGAAATATCCTTCCGGGCTCGTGATTACCGAGGGGGTCAACCGATACTCCTGCGATCTGTTCGGAGCGAATGCGCTCGAGCAGGGCCGGAACAGTCAACTCGTCTACTACCCGCTGTGCGAGGGCAGGCTTTACCTGCGAAACCCTGCCAAAGGGCATCGTACGGCGCTCGAAGCCGCGACCGAGTTTCTTCGCGATCGGGTCTGGGGTGGAGAGAAGGTCATCGTTCTGTTCCACCATCTGATGGCGGACCGGTATCGCGCGACCGGCGAACTCGAATCGACTGCGGGCACGAAAGATCAAACCAACGCCGGAGAGCGCCCGCTTACGGCTCTCGTCGATCCCCAATATTCCGGCCGGCAATTGATACCTGCAAACCTGGGAATCGCTCTCGATCAGGCGGGTTCGGATAAAGATGGCCCGGAGAAAACTGGCATGACTCCGGGAGCATGGTACGCCGCCGCAGACAATGCAGGAGTTTACGTCAGCATCCTGCAGCCAAATTTCATCACGCCGACGATTCTGCAGACCTACCGGACTGTCGTCAGCAATCTCGATACCGTCGAGGCTTCATCGCTCTCCTACCTGATTGCCTTCGATCTCGATCAATTCGACGTTGCGTACGCGCTGGGCACAGAGCATCCCGAGGTGAACTGGTCGGTACGCGTGACAGGGCCTCTGAAGGACGCCCGTTTACCGGGGCCCGATGGAATCGGCAGCATCGCTCCACTCATTTCGACAGGGCTCATCAGGCCGGACAACGGCAGCAAGACCGTGGCCACTTTCACCGGCGGGTTCAAGCGCACTCACGGTGCGTTTCGATATGGAGATCTCGCGCTCAAAAACCACGGGAGCCACTACGGGTTCATCGAAAACGGCGTTGTATTCAGCAAGCTTCAGCCCGGTCTGGCAACGGTGTTCGTGCTGGACGACGGCTCTCTCGATATGAAGACCTGGACCGAAGCCGACAATGCGCTCCTCGCCCGAATCAAATATGCGCGCCAGAATGGCGTGCCGATAATCGAGTCCGGTTTTCCGGGGAGTCTGGTCGGCCGCTGGGGACCGGGCAACTGGTCTGGCTCAGAGGACGAGAAACTACGCACGATACGCGCGGGCATCGCTCTCCAGAAAGGCCATGGCAAACGTTTTCTGATTTACGCCGTTTTCTCGGACGCCACGCCTTCAGCCATGGCGCGCGTTTTTCAGGCCTACCAATGCAGTTACGCCATGCTTCTTGATATGAACGCCCTGGAACATACTTACCTCGCCCTGTATCGAAGATCGGGGGGCGAGTTATCCGTAGACCATCTGCTGAAAGGAATGAGCGAACTGGATAAGTCGGCATCCAATGAAAACCTTCCACGATTTCTGGGTTTTTCGGACAACAGGGATTTCTTCTACCTGATGCGCCGCGCCAGGGGAACCAGGCCATGAAATATTCCTTCGTACTTGCGTTGGGTTTGTTCGCGTTTCCGGGGCTGATGGGTTTGGGCGCGTCGCCCGCTTCCAATCAGTCGCTGCGGGACCAGAATGAGATTCTATTCCAGCAACTGAAGCAGGATCGTGGATTGTCGGATGAACAGATCAACGCTATCCGCAAAATATTCGAGAAGTCCGGCTACATCGGCCAGGGAAATCCCGCTGTGGCCCGGCATCCTGTCACGCCGGAGCAATGCCAGGCGAAGCTCAAACAGGAGAACGTGCACTACGATAACCCCAGGTTTGAAAAGATCTGTGGGGGCAAGCATCTGGCGCCGCTTTACGATCCGGCCACGCAACAGCCGGAGGACGCGAAAGTCTGCATCGATCAATTCGAATTCCCCAACATCCCGTGCGCGTATCCCGTCGTTTGGGTTAAAGCGCAGGAAGCGGCTCAGATCTGCTGGGCCGAAGGCGAGCGTTTGGCCGATGCACACGAATGGGAAGGCGCCTGTGAGGGAGATCTTCAGCCCCCGGATTACCGATTCGACCTGGCAAAAGGCGTTGCTCCGAATGTTGCCGTGGAGCGAATGCGCGCCGCCCACAATCAGGCCTATGCCGCCACCAAACGCTGGAGTTACGGTCCCACATATCAGAGGGGGATTTGTGCTACCTCGAGTCAAAAGACGCCCGGCTGCAACGGCGGAGGCTGGACGGGCTGCGGTTCGAACACCTTTCCCGCCGGCGACTTTCCCGCTTGCCACAGCCCGCTCGATGTTTATGACCTGAACGGTAACGCGGCCGAGCACATGAACCTGCCGTTGAACGAAAGTCAGATGTCCAGCCGCGGCAGCCGGGAACTGGGCTACACCGAGATGAAGGGCAGTTGGTTCATCTTCGATACCTACCGGGCTCACGAAGACTGGTGCCGTTGGCGCGCCCCCTACTGGCATGGCTCGCGCGTGATGGACGACCACAGCCACGCCAACTACCATCTGGGATTCCGCTGCGTAAAAACGCTGAAATAATCTAATGCGCGACTACACTCAGCTATGCGTTACGGCACACAATTATACGGCCAAAACGTGATAAAGGGGGACTTGCAGCGTTCGCAGATTGGTCTCCTGCGTGCATAGTGTTGTTCAGCAGTGCAGTTAACAAACGAAAGGAAAAGTCATGAACAAACGCAGATCGATAGCTTGGATGATGCCTGTCACAGTTCTGCTGACAGGATTCGCCGTGAGTTCTACGATTGCAAAAGCCGCTGAAGCGCCGGACTCCGAACAAGTCTCGACGCTGCTATCCGACGCAAAGACCACGGCGTTTCAATTGAAGGAAGACATCCAAACGATGGAGACATTCACGCGGATGAACGTCAGTTGGCAATCTCACGCCATGGCGATTAATCAGATCAAGGAACATGTCAATGCGCTCGGGCGTACCGAGACGAAGCTGAAAGACGCAAGAAACAGCGCTTCGCCCTGGCAGAAGACTGCAATTGACCGGATCAGCCCGTTTCTCGATGAACTGAGCGGCTATACAACGGCCATCATCGAGCACATCAACGGAGACAAAAAGCATACGTTGGCCCAATACCAGGACTACCTGGAAGCCAACGCCGACTATGCCTCGGATCTGTGCGCCATGATCACGGATTTTGTGGATTATGGAAAGACAAGGCAAAGGCTCGATCGCCTGTCGCAGAAGTTGGAGATTGCTACAAAGTAAACGGCTTACGGCAGCCCGCATGGCTGGTCATTCGCCGCGCGTGCCATCAGGCCGCGAAGGTTGGGAATAGGGCCCTCATCGCTGAGGGTCCTTGCCATTTCCGGGTCCTGCAAAACGTCATAGACCGACCGAGCCTGTCCATCCATGAGGACCGTCTCACTGACCAGGCGAATCCCATGGCTGTAATCGGCATAGCATGCTCCATGCACGGTACTGAGTGGCTGAATCGGCGCGCCATCGAGCCGGTGCCAGCCGTAAATCGCGATCCGGCCCGGATTGCGATCCAGCAGATTCGTCATGACGACATCCTTCTTGTGGCCGGATACCAGTGCGCCCAAAGAAACACCCAACGTCTGGGCCTGTTCTTCGATCTTCTGGTTATGAATTCTGTAGTATTCGGTGGACCTCATTTGCGGGCCGGCTGTCATAGGTTCCGGAGAGAAATGGAACGACGCCTGGCGGTAAACAGCGTCGACGATTTTTCTGGTTGGCAGGACAAACCCCAGGCGGGTGGCGACAGCGGAAGCCGTGTAGAGGTTCATGGGAATTCGCAGGAAATCCTTGTCTGAACCGATCGAGAGATACTCCGGCATCACAAAAACCGTGGCGGTCAAGGCCTTGCCGCCGGGAGTCTGGTACTTAAGTTCAACGGGAATGAGATTCCTGAGGAAGCGCGGCACGTTGCCGCCGATAATCTCCTTGAGAATGGCTTGTTCGCGCTGCCTCGAATCCATGTGCGCGACGTAGGTAGCGAACTGCGACCCGGTAAGAGGCTGAACGGGAGCCGGCGGCTCGCCCGCCGCTAACCCTTGGGTGAGAATCAGAAGCCCACAGACCGGGCCACCGGAAAGATTAAGAAATCTCAACCTTTTGAGTGTACACTACCGGCAACGCTCAATACGAGGCGAAGAGTTTGCCCCACTCTGTTTGAAGAGCCTGCCGCACCCTGCCGCGCCCCACGAAGTTGTACCAGTAAACGTCGTGATAAAGCCTGGAGGCCGCGTACGACCACGGTGCAATCCATGTGCGCAGCAGCAGATGCTCGAGTGGCTTCAGCGGCCCCCAATAGATCATCTTCTGCCCTCGGCTGGCAAACGTATCGCTGTGAGCGTCAAAGTGAAAGTTCACCTCTGAGATATCCTCGCCGGCAATGTCGATTTCGCGCACATCGCCGCAGCCGAGGCCGCTTTCATGCGCGAGGCGGATGAATTTGATGGAGAGCGGGTCGAAACCCATCATCTTCGCCGCGACTGCGTCGATCGCGACCATATCCCCACTGGCCAGGATGTAGTTCTTGACATGCGGCACCATGCAGCGCGGACCAGGCCCGTCTCCGGCGAAGGTTCCGTCCATCACGGCGAAAATGCCGGGATGGATCTCCTTCTGAATGGCCAACAAGTCCACCAGCGTTTCGTGTATCACGCTGTGGGTCCAATGGCGCTTTTCGAAAAGCAGCCCCCCAAAAGCGTTCTTCATCGCGCCGGTGATCTGCGTGAACACATGCGTCTTCATCGTGGGCAGATGGATGACATTGGAGCCGATAAGCCGCTTCGGAATCCGGATTCCGCCGGGATAGATCTTGTCGAGCGCCAGCATCTTCGCTTTGGGCTCATATCGAATCCACTCTTCACCTTCGTCGTAAAGGTGGATATTCCGCAGACCGTATTTATCCACGACGACTTGTTTGTGCTTGTTGGCGATCTCGCCGCGCCTTGCATCGACGACGACGGTCCGGTTGTGGCAGCCGTACAACTTGTCTTTGCTGTACCCATCTTCCAGAAGAGTCGAGATAACGCCATCAAGTTGCCATGGTGTGGTGGAGCACGCGGGATAAAAGTGCTGCCAACTGATATTGATCTTGAGTGCAGTCTCTTTATCTCTGGGCAGGAACTGCTGGTAACACGCGAGACGCATCAAACGTCCGTAATCGCTGATGACCGTAGAGGGCGCCGTCTTCAAGACCGCAACTCGGGATCGTGTCATGGAATCCCTAATCGATGGGTATCATCAGATCGACCTCCGGATGGGTCGAAGAATTGAATTTGCTGAGGGTCTTCGGCTCGGACCAGTAATTCCGGTATTTGGCTCTCAGCTTGTAGTCGATATCGTCATTGAGCCCTTCAAAGTGGTACCGGCCATCTTTGTGGATGATGTACGACCGGACGGCCAGAGTGCGTGTATTTTCCAGCTGCACGATCGCTCCCGGGAGCGTGTTGCCTCGCTTGTCGGTCACCATGCCGACTACGGGACGCGGTTTATATTGGGCCTCGCAGGGAAGCCACGCGAGCAGCATAATCGCGAGAAGGATACTCGCTTTTTTGAACATAGCGCCCTCAACGTTCCTGCTCCCCCACCCACACCTTCGTCGGAGCCATCAATTCGAGGGCCGGCGATGCGGTGTGAAGGTAGACCTCGCGAAATCCGGGTTCCCGCGCCGAATCGAATACCACCGTCATCAAATATTGATTCGCCAGGTGCTCGGCGATGTCGTCGAGAAATGGCGCTATAGTCTCCATTGCGCTGTGGCTGATGAAATACGCCTCGCCGCCGGTTTCGTAGCAGACGTGCGCCACTTTGACGACGCCGGCATCGACCTCCCGCCATTCTTTTTTGTCGTAGTCCGCCGCCGGATGATAGATCGCGTATACCGCGATGCCGGCGCGCTGCGCCATGTCAATCACTGTGTCAGCATTTGCGCAAGCGTCTGCTCCGCCTGCTGTATGATCCATGCCACTCGTGATCATCAAAACCTCGCGCCGCTCCCCGTTACGGGGCCAACTGCCTATCAGATTCGATAGTGCGCACCAGGGATTCCCGGGTTCGCTTCCCGAGGGGGCGCGGAGCGCGCGCGCTACCAATTGATGATCCTTCACGGGAGTCTGCGCCACACTCAGCTCTCCGTCTTTGATGAACGCGAGCCCGATTGCCGTCGACGCCGGCTGCGCATTCACGAAGCTGCGCAGTTCCTGGAGCTTCGACCCGAAATCGTAGTTCGCCGCATTGTCAATCAACACATACACCTCCGCCTCGCCGCTCAACGGGGTTATGTTGGCGATCCGCATCGATGGCGTTTCCCTCATATCTTCCAGCTTCAGCGTCCGCGGCTTGTGATTCATGTGGTCGGCGACGGTTACAACCAACTGGGCTTTCAGGCTGCCAGGTGAATCGGCGGCACGCGCGGCCATAAAGAGACCGCTCATCGCCAAACAGGTTGCAGCGATTCGAATTGACATAAGCACCTCGCATTTGACTCAGCAGCAAGCAACGCACCATTCCGAGATATGTGTTAAATAGCGCCTTTTCACGAGCCTACGGGCACGGCTCGCTGGGCCAATTTGAGCACTGCTGCGCTATTTCGCGCCGATTGCGGGACACCTTCAAGGCCTTGAACACATTGAGCTTGGCGATTGCTTGTCGCTCAAGGCTTTGAATCAGATGCCGGCGTTTTCGCGCCTAATTCCTTTGCCGAAGGCAGCCGGGCCGCGTCCCAACCACCGCCGAGTGCCTCGATGAGCTGGACCCGTGCCACCATTTGTTGCTCCCGGAAGCTCACCGCCACTTGCTGATTGCTCAGCAGTGTAGCTTGAGCGCCGATCACGTTAAGGTAAGGGTCAAGCCCAGCTGTGTACCGCACTGTCGCTTCCCGAAGATTTCTCCGGGCTGACTGGATTGCAGCGTCCTGCTGCTCAATAACCTCTGAAAGGATTCGCAAAGCCGCCAGGTTATCCTCCACCTGCTGGAAGGCGGTCAGCACCGTCTGCCGGTAGGTCGCCACTGTCTGATCGTAGGCCGCCTGATACTGCTGAACCGTCGCTCTGCGCAATCCAGCGTCGAAAAGCGTTTCCGCGAGACTCGGTCCGACAGACCAGACGCGGCTTGGCCACGTGAACCACTGCAGGATGGAGAGACTCGCCAGGCCCCCCGAAGCGGTCAACGTGACGTTCGGATAGAATGCCGCCTTCGCCACGCCGATCTCTGCGTTTGCCTGGGCGACGGCGCGCTCAGCAGCCGCGATATCCGGCCTTCGCTCCAGAAGCTCGGACGGAACGCTAACCGGGATTGCGGGTGGAGAAGCCTTCACCGGTTCCACGGAAATGGAGAATGACGGCGCGGGCTGGCCGACCAACACCGCGATCGCGTGTTCATACTGAGCTCGCATGTTACCGAGGCTCGTGTCCTGCGCCTGTACCGCTTTCCATTGAGACTCCGCTTGCGCCACAGCTTCATCGGGATCGAGGCCCGCATCGCTGAGGTTGCGCGTCAGTTCGAGCGCTTCCCGATACGCGCTCACGGTGGCGTCGAGCACTCGCTTCAGATCGTCCTGCGCCCGAAGCTCGAAGTAGTCGACAGCGAGTTCCGACTGCGCGGCAAGGCGCACATTTTCGAGGTCGGCGACGCTGGCTTGTGCCGCGAATGAGTTCGCCTTGACGGTGTTCCGGACACGGCCCCACAGATCCGGTTCCCAGGACGCCTGCACGGGCAAAGAAAAGTCCGAATATGTGACGCTGGCCTTTTGTGGGCCGAATGTCGACAGGTGTTGATTGGTAATGCTTGTACCGGCCGTGATGGTTGGATAAAACTGCGAACGGGATTCCCGCACCAGGGCACGAGCCGCGAGAACAGCCGCCGCGGCGGCCGCGATGTTCTGGTTCGACTTGTTGAGGCTTTGTTCGAGCGCGTTCAATTGCGGGTCGTTGAAACTTGCCCACCATTCACCGCGCGAAACATCGTCGCGTGGCTGGGATGTTTTCCAGACGGCTGCGTCTTCCGCGCCGGCCTCTTTGTAAACAGCCGGGACCGCGACCGATGGCCTCACGTACTTCGGGCCCACCGTGCACGCAGCCAGCAACGTAAGGCACGCGGCTACAACGATTCCGCTATTGACCGATGTACACATCTACCAGTTCACCCGGGTACAAATTCATGTCAGCCGGTTTCTTGACCTTGAAGATCACGGGCAGTACCCTGACGTCTACCCGTTCCTCCTTTTGGTCGGCAAGTTCGATTTTTGGACTCACAAGGGGTTGCACTCTGACGTATTCCAGCGAGAGCTTCGCGTTCGAGCCGCGCACCGACATCTGAGCCTTCATCTTTTTTAAGGGGCTCGGGAGCCTCGGCACGAGTATTTCGTCGACGTAGCAGCGCACTTGCAGCCAGGCGGGAGCACTTCCCAACGCCAGCACCGGGGTAGCGCCTTGCGTATATTGGTCGTAGGCGCCCTGGTTGGAGACAAAGCTCCCCACGCTGACGTTTACCGCCATCACAATTCCGTCGCGAGGCGCGACCAGCGTGTACTTGGCTAGCAGCGCGCTCGACGACAAATAAGCCTTTTCCAGAGCGGCCGCCTGCTTCTCCTGGTTCGTGATGTCGTAAATCCATGCGCCTGCTTTCGTCAGATCGTAATTCCTTTGGGCCACATCGAGGTTTGCTTTTGCCACTGCGGCCGCGTTCGCGGCGCTGTCGAGAGCGTCTTTGCTGATCGATTTCGGATTCAGGTCATAAGCGGTTTCCTGCTTGATCAGCTCGTCCTGCGTGGTCTTCAGAGAAGCTTTCGCCGCTTC
>JBEKTF010000117.1:0-16771 GCA_049516355.1 Bryobacteraceae bacterium
GGTGCCGGAAGAGGAAGAAGCTTCGGGGCCGGTACGGGAAGGGCCGCTGGTGCCGCGTGGACTATAAAAGCGGTGCAGCTTCCATACAGCGGCGCGTTTCCTGGATGAGTTCGATTACTCCGTCGCGATCCACGGGCAAGGGTTGGCCGGCGAGATCCGGAAATGCCGCCTGAATTGCCAGGCCTACTTCGACCATCCAGGGAAAGCGAAGATGTGCCGCGCGAAGTAATTCGCGGTCGCGCATGACTTCCGAGACGGGTCCGCGAGCGGCGATCCGGCCATCCATGAGAATCCAGGCTTCTTCTCCCCATTCGTAAGCGATGTCGGTTTCGTGGGTGCTGATGACGATCGTGGTTCCCGCTTCGTGCAGGCGGGCGAGAAGGTTCAGCATGGATCTGACACCAACGAGGTCGAGGCCTGCGGTTGGTTCGTCAAGGAGGAGAACCTTAGGGTTAAGGACCAGCACACCTGCCAAAGCGACGCGCTTTTTCTCGCCGAGACTGAGTTCATGAATCGGACGATCGATGAGATGCAGGATAGCAAGGTCAGCTAGCGTTTTCCTTACGAGTTCGCGGGCTTCGAATGAGGTGAGGCCGTTGTTGAGCGGGCCGAACGCCACGTCCTGTTCGACGGTTGCGCCGAATAACTGGTCGTCCGGGTCCTGAAGCACGATGCCAACCTGACGATGAATGCGCTGCATGCCGGATTTTGAATAGTCGAGCGGCTGACCCAGCACGAGCAATTCACCTTCATACGGGCGGAGGGTGCCGTTCAACAGGAGCATGAGGGTCGATTTACCGACTCCGTTGGCGCCCAGCAGGCAGATACGCCGCGGCTCGCTGAGAACGAAATTCATCTCGCGAATCGCCCACTTTTCGGGACTGTAGGCAAAGCCCACATTGCATGCTTCTAAGATCGAAGCCATAAAATCTCCTTCGGCAGGAATCCCGCGATCAACAGAACAATCTGGAGCGCGAGTATTCCGGTAATCACAGCGGGCGAGGCTGAATGTCTGGGAGCTAAAACCCAAAGCCTGCCCTGGTATCCGCGCGCCTCGATTCCGTTCTCCAGGCGGCGGGCGCGTTGGACACAGCGCAGGAAAAGCCCTCCGGCCAGCATTGAGAGGGCGCGCATGCGGCTGCGATAATCCGCGCGGCCGAGACGCCAGGACTGAGCGCGCTTCATTTCGCCCAGTGTGGTCGCGGTAACAAAGAGAAAACGATAAATCATCAACGCGAGGTCGATCAGGACTACGGGGATGCCGAGACGCTGGAAGACCGGAATCAATTCCATCAGCGGCGTGGTCCATCCGATGAATGCGAGACAGGAGATGGCGGCGAAAGAGCGCAGCAGCAATCCGCCCGCTAACGGCAGGCCGGCCCAGTCGATGCCTAGCGAAAAACCGCCCAGCGAAAAGCCACCGCTGGAGTTGTCGATTTGAACGAGAATTCCGAGCGCCGTCAGAATCGCGAACGAAAGCGGCACGGAAAGGACACCAATCCAGCTGAGCGCCGGGATCTTCGCGCCGAGGGTCGCCGCCATGGTTACGACCACGGCGATTACGATGCACCACGGAAAAGGTGGAACGAGGAGCGCGACGAGCAAAAGGCCGCCGCCGAACAGAACCTTCTCCCAGGGGTTGCGATGACGCCACGCGTTGGTGAAGGCGATATCGCTCAGATGGGGATGCAGGTGAACGTGGCGGCGGGTATGCCGCTCCATCTTTTGCCGGTGTCGCGCGCGGAACCACAGGAGAGCCCAGACCATGACCGTGATGCCAATCGCAGCCTGGAGAGTGAACAGCAACGGCTCGACGGCTTCGCTGGGCGTGAACATCGGCTTCGCAATGGGCCGGTAACCGGGGCGGAGATTTTGAATCGCAGTGACGGCCTGATCGTCGCTGCCGACCGGTTTGTTGAAATTCGCAAAAAGAAAAGCGCCCAAGATCGTGGCAAAGACACCCACCAGGACAACTGCGTTGGCGGCCTTGAGGCGCGGTTCGGGGCGTTGCGAGCCTGCGCCTTGCATTCCGACGCTTTCGTCGGCTGCGAGGGTCCGCAGCAGCACCACGGTGAGCAGGCCTTCGGCAATCGAGATGGGGATCTGGGTGATCAGGAACACGCCGATGAATTTGATGAACGACGCTGTATAGCCGCCGTGCGCGGATGGATAGGCGAGGGCGAGTTGTCCGGCAGTAGTTACATAAGTTGCGAGATCGCCGACCACCGTGGAAAGGAAGATGCTGCGATCGCGGCTAAAACCCATACGCAACATGAGGCGGAGGAGAATCCACATCGCCCACGGGCCGACGATGCCGAGTGAAAACAGATTTGCGCCGAGCGTGGTCAAGCCGCCATGGGCCAGCAACAAAGCCTGGAACCCGAGCGTGACCAGAGCCAGCGCGGGCATCGCGGAAGGACCGAACAGGTATGTGCCGACCGCCGTCCCGGTGGGATGCGAGGAACTACCGGTGAGGGAAGGCAAACGGAGCGCGCTTAAGGTGAACAGGAAAGCCGCCGACGCCGCAAGCAGAACGCGGCTCTCGCGCTTCTTGTCCAGTTCCTTCGAGATGGCGCGCACGCTGATGATCGCCGGGGGGAGAGATGCCACGCCCCATGCGATGCAGTGCGTCAATGGCAGAAAGCCTTCGGAGATATGCATGGATCAGGCGTGCCCCTCCTCAGCGGCGACCGTGCTTTCAGAGGCGAAAGAGGGCAACAAACGCGCCGAATTCAGAATGAAGACCAGTTCGGAAGATACGTGGATGAGCGCCGCCCAGACCGGATTGAGAAGACCCATCGCCGCCAGAGCTACGCCCACGCTGTCGACGATCAAAGTGCCTGCGAAGTTGGCCAGGATAATGCCGCGGCAGCGGCGTGAAATTTTCAGGACTTCGGCAAACCGCAGGAGGTCGTTGCCGAGGAGGACGACCGAAGCGCTCTCGCGCGCAACGTCGGTGCCCGATCCCATGGCGATGCCGACATTCGCTTCGAGGAGCGCCGGGGCGTCGTTCACCCCGTCGCCGACCATCGCGACCGTTTTGCCCTGCGCTCGCAGGCCGCGAACGTAGTTTACCTTTTCTTCGGGGAGCAACCCGGAATCGACCTCGTCGACGCCCAGCGCTTTAGCGATCACATCGCCGACTTCTTTTCTGTCTCCCGTCAGCAGGACGGTCCGGTATCCCATGGCCCTGATTTCGCCGATGGCGGCAGCCGCTTCGGGGCGGAGCACGTCGACGATGTGAATCGAACCGATCAATTTTCCGTCCGTGGCCACCATGACTTCGGAATAGCTTTGCGAATCGCGGGCGGGCGGAACGGAGATGCTTTCGTCTTCCATCAGGCCGCGTGTTCCAACGGCGGTGTGAAGACCATCCACTTCACACAGGATGCCTTTGCCGGGGATGTAACGAAAATGGCCCGGTTCGGCGACGGGGAGCGACCATTCAGCAGCACGCTTTGTAATCGCTCTCGCGAGCGGATGCTCGGAGAAGCGCTCGGCCGTCGCGGCGATGCGAACAACATCCTGCGCAGTAGCGCCGTCCGAGATAAGCACATCCAGAATGTGGGGCGTGCCGGTGGTGAGAGTGCCGGTTTTGTCGAGAACGACGGTATCGACGAAACTCAGTATTTCGAGATAAAGACCGCCCTTCACGATGGCTCCGAGGCGGGCCGCGCGGCCGATGGCGCCGAGGATCGCGAGGGGGGTTCCGGCAGCGATCCCGCAAGCGCCCGCCACGACGATGACCGAAATGGTGGATCGGGCATCGTGCGTGATGATAAGGGTCAAGGCCGCGCAGCCGAGGGCGAAGTAAACCAGATATCCCGCCAGGCGATCGGCGATGCGCTGGATGGGAGCGCGGGAGTGTTCCGCTTGTTCGACGATCTCGATGATATGGCCGAATGCGGTGTCGCGACCGACTTTTTCCGCCTGGATTTCGAGCACGCCCGAATGATTGATGGTGCCGGCGTAAACCTGCATCCCGGGGCCTTTTTCGGCGGGAATCGACTCTCCTGTTATGGAAGCCTGATCCACAAACGAGTGGCCGCTGACGACGGTTCCATCAACCGGAATATGGCCGCCGGGACGCACGATCACTACGTCACCCGCGTGAACTTCCGAGAGTTCACGGGGAGCGACTTTGCCATCGGAACCTCCGGAACGTACTTCCGCGATATGCGGGAGCAGATCGAGTAGTTTTCTGATGGCCCGCCTGCCGCGCCCGACCGTCATCCCTTCGAGGATCTCGGCTACCAGCACGAAATCGGTAATCAGGAGCGCGGTGAAAAACTCGCCGATTCCGGCTGCCGCGACAAGGGCAATGGTCATGGAAAGTTCCATGGTCATGTGCCCTTTGAGCAGATCGGAAATCGCTTCCTTAAAGATTGGGTAGCCGCCGATGAGGATACCGGCGACGGCGAGAAGGTCCACGCCGGCGACTCGGGGAATCAGACCGGACCAGACCACCAGGAGAACCAGGGCCACGAACGCTACGCGAGCCCACTCGATCGGACTTCCCGCGTGGTCGTGTTCGGCGTCACTGGATTCGGGGGTGGGCTCGGGGACAGGCTCAGGGGAGCGCACTTCGGCGGCAATGCCTGTTGCTATATCCGGGTATTTCGGATTCGCGCTCGCCATTGCGTGCTCCCTTTGCCAGGTTGAATGAATTACTTGCCGAGTTTTTCGTGTTGAGCTGCCAGATTGCGGAGGGCTTCGGCGGCCTCCATGGAATGAGCTGCGTAGTGGCGCGCTTCACTGGCTAGTGTGGGAGCCGTCTTGTCGTATTGGACCGCGAGTGCCTCATGCTGTTTTGCGTCCTTTACATGATCGGCGGCATGCGTCGAATAGTGTTTTGCGAGCTTGCGATGATCTTCGGCTTTGGCCGAACCGACCAGAGCGCTTAATTCTTCAGCGGGTAGCGTATGGGCTGTCATAAATTTCCATCCTTTTCTCTTCTTCCGGGTTTGATTTCCCAAACCGGGGTCACTATGGGGATGCAGCCGGGATGCCAGGCCTCGGATCGCGTGATATGGCCAGGAAAGACCATTGAATCTATGAGTTGCAGATGTGTGTTGAATGCGGAAGGTGCTCGAAGCGAGGGACTCGATTGCGCGAACGCGCTCAGCATGCGCCAATGCGCGTGCCGCGTAAAACATTGAAAACGTATAGAATGGCTCCGATGAAGACTCGCCGCGCCACCCTTCGCGTTGCTCTACTTGCTTTCGTTTGTTGCGCGCCTCTGGTCGCGACAGCCGAGGTCACCCGCATCGATATCGCAACGAGAGCCGACGTGCTCAACGGCAAAGCGTTCGGTCTTGTCGGCCCCTACGAAAAGATCGTGGGTAAGGCCTGGTTTTCGATCGACCCCGCGAATGCGGCTAACAAGGCGATTGTCGATCTGGATAAAGCGCCGCGCGATGCGCGAGGGTGGGTTGTGTTTTCCGCCGACGTCTATATCCTCGCGCCCAAGGATCAGGCGCGCGGCAATGGTGTGGCTTTGTTCGACGTGGTCAATCGCGGCAGGAAGACGCTGCTGGAGCGCTTCAACCACGCCAGCGCATCGCTCGATCCGACGGCAGAGGCCGATTTCGGCGACGGATTCCTGTTTCAGCACGGATTTACGCTCATCGCCGTGGGCTGGCAGCTGGATGTGCCCAAGCGCAACGGGCTGATCGGCGTCGATGCGCCACGGGTGGCGGTGAGCGGGCGCGTTTCTACCCTGTTTACGCCTAACGCGGGCAGCCAAACGTACGAGCTGGAATCGGATGGATATTATTCGGTGCGGCAGTATCCGCCTGCCGACGCGAATAGTAATGATAACCAGCTCACCGTACGTGAGGGACTGCTGGGGGCATCTGAAGACGATTCCGCGCGGCGACTGGCAGCTTGTTTCGAATGCATCCGCTGTCTCTCTCAGGAGCGGTTTCGAAGCGGGCAAGACTTACGAATTGAGCTATGAGGCGAAGAGCGGGGCCGTGGCCGGGGTTGGCTTTGTCGCGCTGCGCGATCTGGCGGCATACGTGAAACATGCGCCGGGCGGCGCTGTGGTGAGCGCGCGGAATGCCTATGTTTACGGGCAATCGCAGGACGGCCGGGTGCTGCGCGATTTTCTCTATCAGGGATTCAATGCCGATGAGGAAGGCCGCAAGGCCTTTGATGCCGTGATGGCCCATATCGCCGGTGCTTCGCGGGGCGATTTCAATGTGCGGTTCGCGGAACCGAACAGCCTGGGAGCGTTTACGGCTACGCGCTTTCCCTATCTCAACTCACCTCAGTTCGATCCGATTACGGGAAAGACGGATGGCCTGCTTTCGCACCTTAGCGCGGCGACGATGCCGCTGATCATTTACACAAATTCGTCGACGGAATACTGGGGAGGCGGGCGCTCCGCGGCGCTGACGCACACTACGCTCGACGGCCACGAGGACGCGACTTTGCCGGAGAACGTGCGGATTTATTTGTTCGCGGGGACACAGCATACGCCGGCGCTGGCGAGTACACAGAATCGGCTCGCCCAGCAGGATTCGAATCCGAACGACTACGCGTGGGGACAACGGTCTCTGCTTCTAGCTATGGACCGGTGGGTCCGTGAAGGCGTTGCTCCGCCTGCCAGCCGTTATCCGAAGCTGGCCGATGGCACACTGGTCGAGCAGAAGAGCCTCAAGTTCCCTGCCCTGCCAGGCGTGCATTCGCCGCTGACGATTCCTGGCGGCTATCGCTCCGATCTGGACGCGAGCCACCCGTTGCCGTTTCTGGTTCCGCAGGTGGATGCGGATGGGAATGAGCGTGGCGGAATCCGGTTCCCTGAGATTGCGGTGCCTCTGGCGACGTATACCGGCTGGAATTTCAGAAATCCGGCCATCGGCGCGCCAGGCGAGTTGCTGCCGCTGACTGGCACGTATGTTCCGTTCGCACCGACTCGGGCGGCGCGGGAGCAGAATCACGATCCGCGTTTGTCGGTTGAGGAGCGCTATCCGAGCCGAACGGCTTATCTCGGACAGGTGACCGATGCGGCAATGAAGCTGATCCAGGAAGGATATGTGCTGCGCGAGGATCTGGCTGGGATCGTGGCGCAGGCGGATGCGCGTTGGGATGCTGCTACGCGCGGCGCGCAGATTTCGGCGAAGTAGCGAGGCACAGTCCGGGCAATTACGCGGCTGAGGCCGCGTGTACCACGGAACTGGATTTAGCTGTCCCCCATCCCCTGGCCCTTGCGAACCGGTCTACACTAGCTGTATGCAGAAGTCACGTACAGCCACGTCCGCGGTGCTTGCCCTGGTTGCAGCCGCCGGTACCCTGATTGTCATCCTTGGAAACGCGGAGCCGAAAACCGTCCTCAGCGGATCATCCGCCTTCGCCAGTTACGCTACCGAGAAACCAGGCACCTGGCGGAAGATCACGCCGGCGGACCTTCCCAAACCGTTTGCCACTGCTTCGGCAAACATGCGCGCCATGATTGTGCCGCGTCCCGCCGACGCCTGGCCACAGGCGCTGCCCGGCTTCAAAGTCGAGTTGTTCGCCTCAGGTCTCGATACGCCGCGCGAAATCCGTACTGCTCCCAATGGCGATCTTTTCGTGATGGAAAGCAATAAAGGCGAAATCCTGATTTTCCGCGGTGTAACGCCGGACGGTAAAGCGAAGGAACAATCCGTTTTCGCCACCGGCCTCAAACAGTCGTTCGGCATGGCTTTCTACCCACCGGGGAACAATCCTCAATATGTGTACGCGGCGAGTACCGATTCGGTGGTGCGGTTCCCGTATAAATCGGGCGACCTCAAAGCCAGCGGACCGGCCGAGTCCATTATCACGGGACTTCCCCGGGGCGGCCACTGGACGCGCGATCTGGCGTTTTCGCCGGATGGGAAGCGCCTGTTCGTATCGGTAGGCTCAGGCTCGAATATCGACGATCCCGAGACGCATCCCGGCGAACATGATCGCGCCGCCATTCGGGAATACACTCCGGACGGCAAGTTCGTGAAGCTCTATGCATCGGGTATTCGAAATCCGGTCGGTATCGCGATCAACCCCATCACCGGCGAATTGTGGTGCTCGACGAACGAGCGCGACGGGCTGGGCGATAACCTGGTGCCCGATTACGTCACGCACGTGCAGGAAGGCGCGTTTTACGGCTGGCCTTATTACTACATGGGCAGCAACCCCGATCCGCGGCTGCCCGCGCATCCGGAATTAAATGGAAAAGTGACCGTGCCCGATGTGCTGCTGCAGCCGCATAATGCATCGCTCGAGCTCACGTTCTACAGCGGCAGCCAGTTCCCGGCCGAATACAAAGGCGACATCTTCGCCGCCGAACATGGTTCCTGGAACAAGGCGATGCGAGCGGGCTATGAAGTAATCCGCATACCGCTGAAAGATGGCCACGCCAGCGGCTTGTACGAAGATTTTCTGACGGGCTTCGTCACGCCGTCCGGAGATGTGTGGGGCCGGCCGGTCGGGGTTGCTACGGCGCCCGATGGATCACTCATGGTGACGGACGACGGATCGAAATCGATCTGGCGCGTCAGCTATACCGGCCACTAACATGACGGCGACTCGCGCGGGCTTTTTGATGGGCGCTTTGCTCTGTGGGGCTTTTGCGCTCCACGGCGAGGTTCTGGATAAATCCAGGACCATCCTGGGCTTGAAAGTGGAGTACAAAGTCGTCCTGCCGGATCATTACGATCCGGCCAGGGCGTATCCGGGAATCCTCGCATTCGGCGGTGGTGCGCAGGAAATGGACATGGTCAACACCGATGTGCGTCTTACCTGGCGGGCGGACTCGGAACGGCGCGGCTATATCGCCGTGGAGCCCGCTGCGCCGGATGGCGAGCTTTTTTTTCAAGGAGGAGAGCGCGTCTTTCCGGAGTTTCTGAAGCAGCTTCTGAGCGAGTATAAGATTCTCAACAACAAGTTCCATATCGCAGGCCATTCCAATGGCGGGATCAGCGCATTCCACGTCGCGGCGCTCTACCCGCAGTACTTCACTTCGATTACGGGATTTCCCGGCTATCTGATCGATGCCACGCCCGAGCGCCTGAAGGCGATTTCGAAGATGTGCATTTACATGTATGCCGGCGAACTCGATCACGAGTGGTCGCGGGAGATGCAGGTGCAGTCGCGCCAGTTCGAGAAGATGGGGATGAGCGTGAAGACCGCTGAGGAAAAGGGGCAACCGCATCGGATCCTCACTCTGACGGGCGATGGCGCCGGGCGGCTGTTCGATCAGTTTGAAGAAGCGCGGAAGGGCTGCGCAAATTAAAAGAGTAGAGCAAAGGAAGGTGAAGAATAACGATGCGGCGAATCACAACCGCGACATTCATCTTTTTTTGGGCGTATGGGATTTTTGGTCAATCCACAGCAGATCCCCCTGCGTTCCTGAGCACCACGATCAAACCAAGCAGCCCCTACGCGCGCGGCAGATCGTATAGCGCGGCGAATAACCATTTTGTGGTCAACAACCATACTCTCCAGGAATGCATCGGTTTGGCTTACAATCTGCCTAACGGATTGGTCTCAGGCGGACCCGCGTGGATCGGCTCAGTGAGATACGATATCGTCGCCGAGATACCTCCCGCTCCTCCTACAACCGGGGGGACCTCCCCGATCGCTCTTGCGCGAGCCCTGCCAATGTTTCAGATGCTTCTAACGGAACGATTCAAGCTCCAATTCCATCGCGAGCAAACGTTAATGCCCGTCTACAATCTGGTTATTGGACAGAACGGACTAAAGATCCAGGAAAGCGCCGCCGGTCCCGGCAGAGGGCCGTCTCTCTTTGTCCAAAGCTCACCGCCGCCTCAGACCTCGACGCTCCCAGCCCGTAACGCGACCATGGCGCAGTTTGCCAGGTTGATGCAGCGCGTTGTGGTGAATATGCCAGTAGTCGATAAAACCGGGCTCTCGGGAAGGTACGACTTCGATCTGCAGTAGTCACCCGACACTACGCAATCGGGTGGCGCGGCGAATTCGGGAACATCCCCGGGCAACAAACCAGGCATTTTTATCGCTATTCAGCAACTCGGCCTGGCACTGGTGCCTACGCAAGGTCTGGTCGACACGGTCGTCGTCGATTATGCGGAACAACCAGGCGAGAATCAGGGGAGTCTGAGCATTATCCCCACGAATACAGATCAGACCCTGCCGCTGAGTGCCGGCACTCTGCGCTGCGCGAACACCGGACTATTGAGGAGGCTATGCACGGTTTTTCCGCCGGTGGAATAGCCGAACTGCTCGGTCTGGGAATCGGTCCAGGAAAGCGCGGCCAGACAGAGCTCATTCAATTTTTTACCGTCCAGCCCCAACACTTCCGCGGGAACCTGATCACAGTCGCCGCGCTCGTAAAATCTCACCGTCGAAAGGATCTGATGGAACGCGTCGTCGGATGGCGGGCCGAGCAGAGCGCGTTTCAGGCGAGGGGAAATATTCAAATCGCCGAGCACTTCGCCCAGAGGCCTTTCGAGAATGGCATCGAGAAGCGACGCGATGCCGAGCAGGAATGGATCGGCGCCGGTGGGACAGCGACCCGATGCGGTGCCGATCAGTTCACAAAAACGGCCCCGGAACAGAGCGAGCGAGATCAGCGCGGGATTCTTCGGTTGACCGAGGCCGGGCAGAACGGCCATCCAGCTCCATTGCCGGATCTTGTCCTCTCCGAGGAGCAGCAGAGCCTGGCGCACGGACTCGACGGGCGAGTTCCAGCAATACGCGGCTGAATTCAGATGGCGAAGCAGAGAGTACGAAAATGCGACGTCGTGGCGGACGATTTGCTCGATGGCATTGAAGTCGAGTTCCGGCTGCTGCGCCTGCTTGATCAGCCGCAATGAATTGATATTCGACGCGGGAACTCTGGCCGCCCGCAGAACGCGGGGCCGGGCGAAGAAGTAGCCCTGAAAATATCGATATCCGAACTGGCATGCCTGCTCGAATTCTTCTCTGGTCTCGACCTTCTCGGCGACGAACTGGAGTCTGGAGCCGCGATACCGCTCCACAATTGCCGCCTGATTGGGTAGGGACACATCCTGAAAATCGACCTTCAGGATGTCGACGAAGGGCGCGAACTGGCGGGTCCGATCGTCGTTCGTGCAATCGTCGAGAGCCAGCAAATACCCCTTCTCGCGGAGGTTCTGACAGGCAAACAGGATTTCCGGGGTCGGTTCGACCGACTCCAGGATTTCGATGACCACCTTATCGGGAGGCAACAGCGTGGTCCAGTCGCCCAGCAGGAGGGAGCGGTCGAAGTTGATGAATGCGGGTTTGCCGCCGAGCAACCGGTCAAGACCCACCGCCAGTACGGCGTTGACGATCACTTCGCAGGTGGCTGCGACGGGATCGAACTGAGCGCAGAAGTTGTCCGGCCCGGACCGGGACAGCAACTCAAAACCGATGACGTTCTGCTCATGATCGAGGATAGGCTGCCGTCCCAGAAAAACGTCCACAAGTTCTGATCGACGGATGGAAAGTCTTTTCTAGCGCCGAAAGTTAACATTCCCGCGGGAATTTGTTTGAGGGAGGTGAGTTCTGAGAAACCGCTCGAGTTTCTCTCCCAATTTGTTGGCGCGGCGGCTTATAAAGAACCGGCGGCACAAAACGACCGCCGGCGTTACCGGGTCAGGACGGGCTCGCGCAAAGCCCGTTTGTCGGCATACATGTGTTCGTCCGCCCGTGCAAGCAATTCGACGGGGCTTTCCTTGCCATTCCATTCCGCCAGACCGGCAGAGGCTGTGACGGATACCTGAACCGGGCTCCCGGACACTTTCAGGCGATAGGAACCAAACGCCCAGCGGCGCACGCGCGCCATGGCGGTCTCGACTTCCGCCAGGCTCGATGGTACGATCACCAAAAACTCATCCCCACCCCAGCGCCCCACGATGCCTGCGGGCTTAAACTGATTCTGCAGCTCGCCTGCGAATTGCCGAAGCAGATCGTCTCCGGCAAGGTGGCCATATCGGTCGTTGATCTCTTTGAATCCGTTCACGTCGAGTATCGCCACGGAGAAGACGTCGCGAGACAGAATTCGTTCCTCAATGCGGGCTTCGATCCCCCTGCGATTGAGCAGCGAGGTCAACACGTCAACGGTTTCGCGCCTCTCGGATTCCTCGAGTTTCAGACGATAGGCGGATACCTCAGCCGTGAGCTGCGAGATTGCCGCCGCGCCCTCAAGCGCCATCTTGTCGGCACAGGACTTCAATTCCGCGGCCCTATCCACAAGCGACCGCCGAACGCTGGTCAGATCTTCAAGCCTTGCGATCGACTGCAGACTCGCCGTAAGCTCCCTGAAGCGGCCCGCATATCGCTGGTCCCGTTCCGTGGTGGATGCCGCGGCGTTGGCGACCACAATCATCATCTCTCTTACTTCATTCGCTTTATCGCGAAAATATCCCCCCGCGCCCTTACCCCAGGCGGTAATCTCGCGATCCACTTCCCGGTGAACTTCGCGCATCAGATCGGGAGCGGGGGCAGCTCCCAAGCCTTCGTTCAGCGCTTTGAGCTTTTGCTGGAAGCTCTGAGCCAGATGAGGTGTCACTTCGCCGGCGGCCCGTGCGATAGCGAGCAGGATTTCCCGATAAGCGCAGAGCGGCGCCGCCGCCGACTCGACAGCCCAGGCATCGATGTGTTTTCGCAGAGAGATCACTACGGTTCCATTTTGGGGCAACAACGTAGCGATGAATAGTTCTCCATTGGCCAATTGGTTTGATATTTTTGGCAATAATTTCGGCTCGGACCGCCGATCAGTATTAGTGTGAGCGCATTCCTCAGGCTGGCCGAGCAGATTCTCGATGTCGCCTGCGGCCCCGCGGACGACGGCGGGGAGCATTTCATCGTGTTCGATCACAGCGGTGGAATGCGAATGGTGGAATCGCAGGGGTGGTCTCTCGCCGGGCTGAGCGCGGAATGCGGAGCGCGCGAGATTTTCCGGGTGGAACGACTTGCGGGAACGGTCAGGGTAGAAGGATGGTCAAGATCGGAACGATGCCTGATCCAGCGGCAGCGCCCCGCACATCGACTGGCGCCGCTTTACAGCTATCCGACTACGTTCCAGCTACTTCCGCAACCGGGGCTCTGATCGAAAGAACGTTCGCCGCAGGTCCGGAATTCGTAGCTGCCGATACGAAGTACAGCGCGCCCGAAGTCGTTTCTTATCAGTGCGCCGCGTACCACCAACTCGAGGTCGCACACGTCTTGCAGCCGCTGCGGCCAGGCGATGCGGAGTTCCATTTCGGTGCCATCCGGGGCACTGATGTCGTTTTCGAAACAGACCGCCTGATCGTTGAGATCCCGGGTCCGGCCCGACCCACAAAAGGTCGTTCCCTTTTGCCGGTACGAGAATCGCAAATCCATTGCGAGTTCGTATCGGCGCTTTCCCCGGAGATCGAGTCCCAGTCCAGCCATTTACTTTCGTATACAAAGGCTATCATTGGGATCGGTTTCAAAAAAGTGGGCAGGTAATAGTACTAAGGGTAATAATCGCGGCGGGATCAGGGGGCGAAGTGGACGGCTCTGAAGGCGTCGGCGGCCAGTTCCTCCAACTCACGATTTTCCTCAACCGTGTGTTCCGTCAATTTGCGCTCGCGAATTTTCCCGATCAACCGTACACGCCGCCGCGCGGCCTGGACCGCCACGAACTGTGTTTCCATTTCACGCTCACAGCGGATGCGCTCCTGGGTGAGCCCCTGTTCCTCCTGAATAGCGCGCCGCCGGTATCGCGCCAGGGCGAGCAATTCGGCAGCGGGGAGAACAGCGGTCTGCAGCAGATCGCGTTCGATGTGGATACGCGCTTCACTGGCTCGCGCTAGTTCTGCCTGGCTGTGCTTGAGCGCGGCGATCTTGTCGCGTAAACGATCTTCTTCCATGCGGCACTGTTCGCCGTACCACTCGAGCGCTTTGGCCAGGCGGAAACGGAAAGGCGGCATGGGATTTACGGGCTACAGATTCGCCGCAATGCGTTCCATGCGCTCGAGACTTTCGGAAACGACTGCATTCGAGGAGCTGTCCTGCTTCAGAAAGTCGGTGATTTCGGAACGCATTCGTATGGCGGCATCGAGGCGCGGATTGGAACCGGCCGAGTAGGCGCCCAATTCGATCAGATCCCGCGATTCCTCGTAAGCGGATAATGCCTGACGGATTTTTCCGGCGGCGGCTTTATGTTCGGGTCCGGTCAGCTGGGAAGAAAGGCGGCTGATCGAATTGAGGACATCGATGGCCGGGTAGTGCCCTGCCGCCGCCAGACGCCGGGAAAGAATGATATGTCCGTCGAGAATGGATCGGGCGGCGTCGCAGATGGGTTCGTTGAAATCGTCGCCTTCGACGAGGACAGTGAAAAAACCGGTGATGGACCCGTTCTGAAAGTTTCCGGCGCGTTCGAGTACGCGAGGCAGAAGATTGAATACCGAGGGCGTGTAGCCCTTCTGGCTTGGCGGTTCACCCGCCGCCAGCCCGATTTCGCGCTGTGCCATGGCGAGGCGTGTAACCGAATCCATAATGAGCAGGACGCTCAAGCCCTGGTCCCGAAAATATTCGGCGATCGCGAGCGCGACGAAACAGGCTCGCACGCGCAGAGGCGCGGGCCGGTCGGACGTGGAACAAACCACTACAGACCGCTTGCTGCCATCCGGGCCGAGCTCGTGCTCGAGAAATGCGCGGACCTCGCGGTTGCGCTCTCCAATCAGAGCGATCACGGTGACATCGGCCGAATTGTGACGGGCCATCAATCCGAGAAGAGTGCTCTTGCCGACTCCGCTGCCGCCAAAGATTCCCATTCGCTGGCCCTTACCGACGGGCATCATCATATCGATGGCACGGATTCCGGTGGAGACCGGTTCCACGATGTGTTCACGATCCATTGGACTTCCAGGAGGGCGGTAGAGCGCATAGTGCGCGGCGGGGCGAATGCGCGGCTTCTTGTCGATCGGCTGGCCAAACCCGTCGACAACCCGGCCGATCAGGTCGGGGCCAACGGCAATTCGCGAGTCCCGGTCGCGGGCGATAATCGGATCGTGCAACTGGATGCCGTCGATTTCCTCGAGGGGCATCGACAGCACCATGCCGTTGCGGAAGCCGATGACCTGGGTGCGGATCCTTCGCCCCGATGAACTCAGCACTTCGCAGAAATCTCCGACTGCGACGGCTGGCCCGCGGGAGGCGACCAGCATGCCCACGAGTTCGACAATCTCGCCGGTCCACGGCAGCAGGGAAATATTATTGACCTGGTGTATATAGGGATTCAGATCGAAGGAAGCGGTGGGTGTCATGTACGTATACGCAGTTCGTCGGTCAAACCTCGTTCGATTTCACGCAGCTGTGTGTCCACGGACGCGTCCAGAGCGCCGCGGCTGATTTCGAAGAAAACCCCTCCGCGCGACTGCGAGGGATCGCCAATGACCTCGATGGCTTGCCCTCTGCCTGCTTGTTCCAGGCAGGAACGCATGAGTTTTTCCTCCCCGGGATAGACGCGTACGCGATGGACTTCCTGTTGCCGCAGCTTCTCCAGAGCAGCCTTTATCAGGGCTTCGAGGGCGGAAGGATCCACAGAGAGCTCGCGGTGAAGCACGCGGCGCGCAATCTCGATTGAAAGGCGAACTGTATCCACCTCGGCGCGGCGAATTGTCTCGGAACGAAGACCGGCCACTTCGGCGATCGTGGCGGCCAATTTTTCGACGCGGACGCGGACTTCGCTTTCGAGCGTTTGGCGCGCAGCCGCTTCTCCAGCGTCGAAACCCTGCTGCCACGATTCCCGTACCCGCTGTTCCAATGCGGCCGCGGCGGCTGCTTCGAGCTGGTGCGCATCCCCCTGCGCGAGCCTGTTGTTCCTCGTGTCGTTCCTCGGCGATTGCCCGGCTCCCGTATGGGACTGCGAATTTTCCCGCCATGGGACAAGCTGCACGGCGGTGCAGTCACCATCGAAAACTCTAGACGACATATTCATCGCCACCCCCGCCGCCCTGGCTCAACGCGATCGTGCCTTCCTTCTGGAGCTGGCGAATCACGGCGATGACCGACTGCTGTGCACTCGAGACGTCGCGTATGCGAATCGGCCCGAGGGCTTCCATATCTTCTATCAGCATTTCGGCGCTGCGCTGGGACATGCATTGGGTGAAATGAGTGCGAATCTTCTCGCTCGTTCCTTTGAGCGCGATAGTCAGAACCTTGCGGTCGACCTTTGCGAGCAGAGCCTTGATCCCCTCTTTATCGATCATGATCACGTCGTCAAACACGAACATCAAGTCCCGAACCGCGGTAACGGTGGTCTGATTTTCGAGCTCGATAGCGGACAGAACCGTGTCGGCGACATCGCCATCCACATAGTTGAGAATCGAGGCAAGGGCACGCGCCCCGTTGGAACGGTTGAGCTGGGTCGCCGCCTTCAAACGGAGGCGAATGGCTTCGGCGATGCGACGGAACACCTCGGGCGCGATGCGATCCATGAGCGCAATTCGAAGCGCCACCTGGGGCTGGACCTCGGGCGGCAGGGAAGCCATCAGGGGCCCTGCCTGCGCGGGCGCAAGGTTGGAAAGGATCACAGCGAGGGTTTGCGGATTCTCTTCGCGAAGGACCTTCGCCAGTTCCTGCGGATCGGTATCGTCCAGCGGACCGGGGCCGGTTTTTTCGGCTGCTTCCTGCGCATGTTGAATGTCGCTTTTCAGCATTGCAGTTGCCGATTCAGGGCCTACTGCCTGCTCAAGGAGACGGCGCGCCGACCCGAGGCCGCCCAGGGCGAAAAACTTGCTGGTGGCGGTGAGGTCTTCGAATTCCCTGAACACATGCAACATTTGAGCGGGCG
>JBEKTF010000118.1:0-16612 GCA_049516355.1 Bryobacteraceae bacterium
TCAGACCCTCCTTGGACTCGGAACTGCCCGCAAATCAACCGAATACGAGCAGATCCGCGGCGCAAAAGATCTCGAACCCAACATCCTGGGCTTTGCTGAGTCAACCGGATAAGCAGAAGCTGACTAGTGACAACGCAGCCTTGAGACAACTGCTTTCACCTGACCGATGAGCCGATCTGGTCGCCAAGTGTGTCAAATTTTGTGCCCGAAAGTAACCAATAGGAGTGACCTGCCCCGATTTTGCCTGCCAGTCTTAACTGAGAGGCGCTATCCAAGCTAACTCCTCTTCTGCCATCCTATTCCGTATGTCTGGCCTTCTTCATCCGAAGCTCCTTTTCTTCGTGTCTACCACCGGAGCTTCTCAAGTATGGCTGGAGGAATTTATCGAGGGTCAGGAGCTGTGAAGGATGCTTTTCAGCAATTCCACCCTCGGCACTCAGTGACGATGTTCCCCAATTGGTCGATCTGGACTTTTATGTCGACCTGGACTTTTATAACGTTGGCCAGAAACGTGCCCCATTGAAAGACGAGGAGGCCATCAGGGACAATAAAGAGATATGGGCCGCAAAGGCACCGGACAGCAACGGATCGCTACAATTCTCGAGCAATCCGATTCGGGAATGCCTATCGCCGAAATATGCAAGCAATATGGCATCAGTGAGCGGACTTTCTATCGTTGGAAGGCCGCTCATGACGGGGGTGATCCAGTTGGACCGAACGTGCTGAGCCAGATCGCTCGAGAGAATCAGGCACTCAAGAATGTGGTAGCGGAGCTGATTCTCGAAAACCGGGCGTTGAAGGATGAACTTGCCAGGAACCGGCGGACCGGTGAGCGGCGTCAGATGATTGATCGCTCATAGCCTGGCAGGAACTGTTTTAGAGTTCGTGTGGAGGGCCTGTTTTCCGGACTTCTTATCCAGCATCTGCACAACCGTACACCAAAACACACCCAGGTCGCTCGAGAACGCCACCGTTGTGACCGCGTTGCCCCCGCAGATGTGCAGCGCGTAGTCGCTGCCCTCCACTACCGATGGCATAGAGAGAGCGACGCCCGGGTGAAGCACCGACTTCAGGTTGCCTCCCACCATATTGGCCAACTCGCCCAGCGCATCGCGGACGTCTCCGTCGATTTGCAGGGGCTCCAGGCCAGGCATCAACCGGGCGGTGAAAGCAAAGGCTTGCTCACGGTTGCATTGCAGCAAGACAGCGCCCTTCCACACTCCGGCAAAGTGAACGGCGGCGGTCAGGGAATCTCGCTCCGGCGAACTGGCCCCTGGAAAAGAAACGATCTGGACCCCCAGCATGGTACAGAACACGTCCTCCACAATCCGGGCTACGTCTGTCGGCTGGCACTCGATTTGAACGCTTGATTCCATGTTGCTCCTGTCTTAACTTATGGGGCCTGGTAGAAAGTAGTGCGACCTGCCGGTAACCGCCTGAACTTTTCGTCCAGGTTCAGTGTTGTCTCCGCTCCGCCAAGCACCAGGTAACCGCCTGGGAACAAGGCGCCACGCAGCTCCCCCAGGATCTTCTTCTTGGTTTCAACGTCGAAATAAATCAAGACATTGCGGCAAAAGATCACATCGAAAGGCCCTTTGGCTTGCATGCTTTTGCGTAAATCGAACGGCTCGAACGTTACCATGCGGCGCACCGAATCCCTGATCTGCCAATCCAGGCCCTGGCGTTCGAAATATTTCAAGAGATAGCTGGCCGGCAGCCCGCGGTTGACTTCAATCTGCATGTACCGTCCCTCGCGGGCGCGGGCGAGGATCTGCTCGGAAAGATCGGTACCAAGGATCTGAATGTTCCAGCCCCCCAGTCCCGCTTCGAGCAGCAGCATGGCGAGGCTGTAGGCCTCCTGCCCGGACGAAGCGGCTGCCGACCAAAAGGCGAGCTTGCGGGTCGACTTTCGTTGCTCGATGAGAAGAGGCAGAATCCCGGTTCGCAGTGCGTCGAACGGAACGACGTCCCGGAAGAAGAGCGTCTCGTGGGTTGTCATGGCTTCGACGACTCTTCTATGAAGAAACGGAGTGGCGTTACCGCGCAAGGCTGCGCACAGGGCATCGAGCGAAGCGAGGTGCTCCTGCACTGCAACCGGCATCAGGCGCGACTCCACCAGGTAATGCTTGTCGTCGTCGAGCACAATGCCCGACTCCTTGTAGACATAGTCCTTCAGGAATCGATAGTTTTCGAGAAGAATGGTCGAACCCGTTGTAGTTTCCGGCATCGATGGTGTTTTTAGCGGAATCTTCGCGGCCTGCGAAGAAGTTACCTTCCTCCAATCCTCCTCAAAATCTCCGGCACCACTCCTTCGAGCGGCACCACGCAATCGGCCAGGCCTGCTTTGACAACCGCTCCGGGCATACCCCACACGACGCTGGTAGCTTCGTCCTGGGCAATGACCCAGGCGCCGTTGGCTTTCAGGACTTCCGTGCCGCGCAATCCGTCGTACCCCATTCCCGTCAAGATGACCGAGATTGTCGCCGGGCCGTAAGCTTCTTCCACCGAACGAAAGAGGACGTCCACCGACGGCCGGCAGGAGTTCTCCGTCGGCCCCTGGTCCAGTGTCACCGTCGTCTTAACACCGTTCTTAAGCACGCGCATGTGATAGTCGCCTGGTGCGATCAGTACTTTTCCGGGCTCCACCACGGCGCCTTCCACGGCTTCCGACACTTTCAGCTTCGAGGTTGCCTGCAACCGTTCCGCCAGAAGCCGGGTAAACATGGGAGGCATATGCTGCACGATCAGAATGGGTAAAGGAAAAGCGGCCGGGAACGTCGGCATGATGGTTCCGAGCGCGGTAGGACCGCCGGTGGAGACGCCTATAGCTATTACTCTAGGCGGACTCATTGGCCGGAAACCGGGATTGGCGGGCGCCGCCGGTTTGACCGGCTCAAGCCCGGACGCGGCTACGCGGGGAGCGACGCTCTGCGCGGCGCCATGGTCACCCTCCAGCGTGAAAAACTGCTTGATTTTGGGGACTAACTCGTCCCGTAAAGCGGTCATCGAGCGATCCAGCGAACCGACGTTGGCGGCCTTCGTGACGTAGTCGTCCGCTCCCAGCGACAGCGCCTCCATCGTGGCCTCCGCCCCGCGTTCGGTCAGCGTGCTGAACATGATCACGCGCACATGGGAATTCGAACTCTGCCGCAGGCGGCGGAGCATTTCGAGGCCGTCCATTTCAGGCATTTCGACGTCCAGCGTGATCACGTCCGGATTGAGCTGCGAGACTCGTTCCAGCCCGATTGACCCGTTGGGCGCCGCGCCCACCACGTCCAGCGCCGGGTCCTCTTCCAGAGCGTGCGTCACCAACCGCCGGATCACCACGGAATCGTCCACCACCAGCACGCGGATGCGGTTTCCCCGGCGGATCACTTTTTTTGAAAAAATACCCATGGGCGTAGACTTATTGACGATCGAGGCCTTATTGAATTGCCCCCATCAATCGCAGCTTGTCGGCGATGATTTCACTGGTAAAGGGCTTCATCACGTATTCGTTCGCCCCGGCTTCGAGCGCCGTCATCACCTGATCCATCTCGGTTTCGGTGGTAACCATCATGAGAGGAACCGCAGACATGCGTGAATCCGCACGTACGCGTTTGATGAATTCCAGTCCATTCATTTCCGGCATATTCCAATCGACGAGGATCAGGGATAAATCCCCGTTTTCGCGTTCCACCACATCCAGAGCCTCTTTCCCGTTGCCGGCCTGGCAAACCTGAAAGCCCAATTCCGACAGCGTCTTTGCCAGAATCATGCGGATTGCCCGTGAGTCGTCAACCACCATTGCCTTGGACATAAGATTCTCTCGCGCACTTATCCTTTCGCGGTTGGGACCGGCACTCCCGCGCCAGTCGGGTTCAACATAGCGGGCCCGAATTTCCGCGGAAGCTTCCACTCCGCGCCGAATCCCGCGGAGCGCCGCTGACACCACTGCCGCCAGCGGTCCAGTTCTTCCGCAAGGATCGCCTCTACCCGAGGTACTTCTGCCACGCGCGCCGCCAGCGCTTGCTCCTGCTCCCGGTCCAGTGAATCCAGGTTCAGCAGGTGTACGTGGGGAAGTTCCCCGGCGGCGGCGTCGACATTGCGCGGAATGCCCGCGTCCAGGATCAACAAGGGTCGCTCCGGCACCCGCGAAAGCCGCTCGATGGATTCCCGGTCCAGGAAGGCCAATCGAGCCGAGGTCGCAGTCACCAATACATCGATTGCGGCCAACTGAGCGGGTACGTGCTCCCATTCCGCTGTCTGCCCCCGGTACTCCCGAGCCAGGTTCGCGGCCTGTTCCGGGTTACGGGTGGCAAAGGTCAGGCCGGCCAATCGAACCTTGGACAGATGATGGGCGATATCCCTTCCCGCCTCTCCCCCGCCGAGAATCATCACTCGGGTCCCGGCCAGGTTGGGAAACGAGCGGCGCACCGATCGCAGGACGGCGGCGCCGACACTGACCGAGCCCTGGCCGATAGCAGTCTCCCGCCGGGCCCGCTTCGCCGCACGCAGGCATTCCGTTACCGTGCGGTCCAGCAGCGTCCCCAGGGTTCCGGCTTCCGCGGCCATGCGATACGCCTGTTTCACCTGCGTCACGATGTGCGTATCTCCCAGAATCTGGGAATCGATTCCGGATGCCACGCGAAACAAGTGCCACACGGCCTGTTCGCCTGATTCGACGAAGCGGAGACAGTCCTGGTGTAAGGAGCGCGCATGGGGGCGGGTCCTTTTCAAAATCTCCAGCAGGGAATCGACAGGCGAATCGCCGTCGTACGCCAGATAAAACTCGGTTCGGTTACACGTTGCCAGCAGCAATGCTTCACTCACATTCCCGATTTCGATGAGTTGCGGCAATAGCTGCAGCGCCTGTTCCCGGTTAAAGCTCAGGTCTTCGCGGACTTCCAGCGGCGCTCGGCGATAGTCCACGCCGGCCAGTACGATTTGATGGGCCATGGGGGTGAGGTGGGGGGCGCGGGTGGCGCTACGCCCCCTCCGGGCTCTTATCAGCCCTTGGACTTCGCAACCAGCGATTGCAATTGGGCGGCCAGCTCACTGAGCGCCTGAGCTGCCTTTTGGGTGTCGCCCGCCGCTTGCGTGGTTTCGCGCGCGGCGGTGGCAACGCCGGAGATGTTCTTCGCAATCTCCCCGGTACCTTTAGCGGCTTCGGTCACGTTACGGCCGATTTCGTTTGTGGTCACCGTCTGCTCTTCCACGGCCGAGGCAATGCTGTTGGAGATGTCGTTGATCTGATTGATCACCGAACTGATTTCCGCAATCGCCTGCACGGCCCCCTTGGTGTCGGACTGAATCGCTTCGATCTTCTGGCCGATGTCTTCCGTCGCCTTCGCTGTCTGTTTGGCCAGCTCTTTGACTTCGTTGGCCACCACCGCGAAGCCCTTACCCGCTTCGCCGGCCCGCGCCGCTTCGATCGTGGCATTAAGCGCCAGCAGATTCGTCTGTTGGGCAATCGAGGTGATCACCTTGATTACCTTGCCGATTTCGACGCTCGATTCGCCCAGTTTGGATATGGTCTGGTTGGTCGCGCTCGCTACCGAGACTGCGCTCTTGGCGACGCGCGCCGCCTCGCTCGCGCTCTTGGAGATCTCCCGGATGGAAGCCTGCATCTCTTCCGAGCTGGTCGCCACCACGTTGACGCTCTTCGAGACCTGCTCGCTCGCCGCCGAAACAACATCCGCCTGCGTAGCCGTCTCTTCCGCGTTGCCCGCCATCTGCTGGCTGATGGCCGTCAATTGCTCGGCCGACGAGGACAGGGTGGATGCGTTCTGCCCGATTTGCCTCTCCAGCTCCAATTTTTTGGTGATGACGTCCCACGTGGCCATCGCCCCCATATACCTGCCCTTGTTGTCGAAGATCGGGCTGACGAGGAGATCGAGCGTCTCCGGCCCGAGTGCGATGTTCGCGCGGTGCGGCAGGTTCTTGGGATCCGCCAGCATACGGCGCTGGTGTTCCGGGTTCTTGTGGAAGATATCGATGGATTTCCCGATCATGTCCTCGACTTTGATCGGTAAAAGATGCTGGATGGCCTTCAACTGCTTGATTGAAGCCGGGTTCATATAGCGCAGCTTCAGATCGGTATCGGCGTACAGAACGTTGATGGGAGAATTCTCCATCATCGATTGCACGCGGGCGGCGTCTTCTTCCAGACGCAGCTTCTCCGTCACTACCTCCCAGGTCACCATCGGCCCAAGATAGTTCTTCTTCGCGTCGTAGATGGGACTTACCAGAAGATCGAGGGTTTCGTCGCCAAGCTTGATATTGGCCCGATGAGGAAGGTTCTTCGGATCGGCCAGCATCCTCCGCTGGTGCTCGGGGTTCTTGTGGAACAGATCGATCGATTTGCCTACGATATCCTCCGCCTTACAGGGCAGCAGGTGCTCCAGCTTCTTCAGGGTCTTCAGGGAAGAAGTGTTCATGTACTTGATGACGAGGTCGGTGCCGGCCTGGATCACGTTGGTCGGCGAGTTCTCCATCATCTGGCGGATTTCCTCGACATCCGCCTCCAGCCGCTTCTTGTCGCTGATTTCCTCCCAGTTGACCACGATGCCGATGTACTCGCCGGATTCGCTCAGAATGGCGTTCACATTCAAGTCCAGAATCAGGTTGTCCAGACGGATCTCGGTGCGAATCGGCAAGTTGGCGGCGTCGGTGAGCCGGCGGCGGATCTGCTTGGCCCGGTCGCCGTGAAAGCTGTCGATTTTGGTGCCGATCAACTCGCGATAGGAGACGCCGAACAGCTTTTCGATCGTCGGACCCAGCTTGCGCATGATGTCGCTGGCCCTGCGGTTCATATACACCAGCGTCAGGTCCAGGTCGGCGACGAATACGTTGGTCCCCAGGCTGTCCAGGGCGCCTTTCATGCCTTCCAGGGCTGAAGTAAGGTTAAGGTTGGAGTCTGCCTCAAGGACGGCGGCGCCGCCTGAAACCATGTTGCCGTTTGTCTTCATATTCCGCTCCTTTGATTCATCGGTATTCGATTCTTTGGTATTCACAATGTCGTCCGCCAGAGGGGCGACAATGGCCACGATTTCCCGCACCGTCTCCGAGTCCACGCCCAGGGACTTCAGCGTATCGACCAGATGGCCCGCCACACGGTCGAAATGCTTCTGTGCAATCTTGAGCCGGGCATGCGCGGTGCGCATGTCGCGTCCCTTGTAAGCCGCCGGCCCTCCCAGTGCCTGAGCCAAAAATGCCCGCGTCTTGGCCTTGAGCGCCCCCTTGTTGACGTCGACAAAGAACGGCTGCAAAACCGGGTCGGCCAGTACGCGTACGTAAAAAGCGTCCACCGCGGCCTGCAGGGCGGCGGCGCCGCCGATGCGGTCGTAGATCGGTTCCAGGACCGCCTGTCCTGTTTTCCTGCGTCTATCGGCTGTCGTGACTTTCATCGGGGATATATCCTTTAGTTGCCCGCATGGGTCTGCAAAACGCGTTCCGCGTTCAGCACCAGCAGCAGACGTCCGTCCAGCTTGTAAACGCCCTCGATCATCTCGCGCTGTTCCCGCGGCATGTTGTCCGGAGCCTGCTCGTAAATATCGGCGCGGACTTCGAGCACATCGCCGATCTCGTCGACCAGCAGGCTGACCGGGCCGTCCTCCGAGCGCACCACCATATTCATCGGAGTCTGCCCCTCCTGCCGTTGCTTGAGGCCAAGCCGGCGCCGCATATCCACTGCCGTAACAATCTGACCGCGCAAATTGATGAGACCTTCGACCACGTCCGAGGCGAGGGGCACAGGGGTCATCTCCAGGTAACGAAGTACTTCCTGGACTTTGAGAACCTCGATACCGAAAAACTGGTCTTCAACATAGAACGTGGAATACTGCCGCGTACCGTTGGCGAGCCCATCCGTGGTGCCCGCTTTTTCTTGAATTGTCATGTGACTACCTCCTGCTCCCGGCAAGTTCCGGCTGGCCCGCCGGTTCGACGGCATTTAGTAACCGTTCCAGCGACAGGAGTACCGATTCCCGGTCGAACTTTTCAGCGCGGCAGACGAAGTCGCCATCGTCCTTAACATCCGCTTCCGCCTGAGAATTGCAGAGCGCCAGGACGGGAATGTGTTCCAGGTTCCGATCGCCGCGCATCTGCTTCGCGAGCCCTTTGCCGCCGCCGGCCGGCAGATCGAGCGACGCGATCACCGCGCCCACGTCGGCCCTTTCCAGTTTGTCCAGGGCTTCGGTGGCGGTGCTGGCTTCCATCACCGGGTGGCCGGCTAATTCCAGGTAGCTGCGTGTCAGGCCGCGCGAAAATCCGCTGCTGTCCACAATCAGCACCGGCTTTCGCCGGCTGGAACGAACCGGTTCCGCACCGAACCAGTTGTCGTCCGTGCTGCGAAGCACCGCGGCAAGGTCCAGAAAGTCGGTTACCTTGCCCCCGATCACCGCCGAACCGGACAGTTTTGGGCGGTCGCTCTTTCTCCGGCGGAACACCATGGCCCGCGTGGTGTTTTTTTGCTCCCCGATGGTGATGTTTTCATCGTGGATGTCGAGTACCTGATCCACGACCAACCCCGCCATATTGTCGCCTTCGGAAAAAACAATGACCTGTGCGGGATCGGCGAGTTCGCCCGAGCCCGGCGCGTCGCCCTGCAGAACCGAAGCGAGCTGGGTAAGCTGCAAAATGCGGCCGCGATACTGCACCACCAGCTTGCCGTCGGCGCGTTCGATTCGCGATGCCGGGAATTCCTCCAGCCGCGCCACCAGCGAAAGGGGAACAGCCAGCCGCCCGAACGTACCGGCGCGGAACAGCAGGAAGCTCTGGCGATTCTGATTGGATACTTCGCTTCGTGCGATGTCGCCGCGGGCCTGGTCGCGCGATTCGGAGAGCACACCCGACAGTTGCCCGACTCCCAGCACATCCAGAATCAATGCCACTTTGCCGTCGCCCATGATGGTCGCGCCCGAATAGGAGGTCAGGCCTTTCAATTGCTTGCCGAGCGGCTTGACCACGATCTCCTGCGTGTCGTTGATGGCGTCCACCACCAGCCCGAATTGCCTGTCTTCAGCCTGCAGAACAACGATGTTAAGTACGTCGGCATCGGCAGTCGCGGTGGACAAGTGCAGCACTTCATTGAGATACGCGATGGGCAGCAGAGTGCCCCGCCGGCGGTACACCGGCATGCCATGAACACGTTCGATTTGTTTGCGGCCAGCCTCGCCTTCCAGGCGCAGCAGTTCCAGAAGGCTCACCTGCGGAATGATGAATCGCTCGTCTCCACTGCTCACGACCAGGCCGGGAATAATTGCCAGAGTCAGCGGAATCTTGATCTTCACTGTGGTGCCTTCGCCAGCCCGGCTGGACAGGTCCACCACTCCGCCGATCTTTTCGATGTTCGTCTTTACAACGTCCATGCCGACGCCACGGCCGGAGATGCTCGTAACTGCTTCCGCAGTCGAAAATCCGGGCAGGAAGACCATATTGATGGCTTCGCGCTCGCTCAAACGCTCCGCCTGTTCAGGCCGGATCAAACCTCTGTCAAGGGCCTTCTGCCGGACTCGGGCGACGTCGATGCCGCCGCCATCGTCGGTGATTTCGATGTTGACCTGTCCGCCTTCGTGGTAAGCGCGCAGTATGAGCCTTCCCTGCGCCGGTTTGCCGTTGCGCACCCGCACCGCGGGCGGCTCGATGCCGTGGTCGCAGCAATTCCGCACAATGTGGGTCAGCGGATCTTTCACCGCTTCGATAATGCTCTTATCCAGCTCGGTTTCGGCGCCGTCCATTTCAAGCTGAATCTGCTTGCCGCAGGAGGCCGCGAGGTCGCGCACTACGCGCGGCATTTTGTTCCAGACCACGCCGATGGGCTGCATGCGCGTCTTCATCACGCCTTCCTGCAGCTGCGTGGTGATCAGGTTGAGACGCTGAGCGGTTCCGTTCAGCGTCGCATTCTCCTGCCGCGAGTTGAACTGAAGAACCTGGTTGCGGGCCAGGACCAGCTCGCCGACCAGGTTCATCAGCTTATCGAGCAGGCCAATATCCACTCGGATGGTGGAATCCGCGACTGAGCCGGCCTTCGGGGCCGTCCCTTTATCCACCTCAGTGGAAAGCTCCGGCGCAACAGGCGGCGCCGGGAGCGATCCCGCTGTATCGGGCCGGTTCGGTAAGGCCGCCGTCGGATCGTTTTCCGCGGTGGCGCGCTGCTCCGCTTCCGCCAGTGCCGCTGCCGGCCTGACCGGCGCTGAGTCCGCCTTCGCGTTGCACGCCAGCGTTAGCCGCCGCCGCAGATCCTCATGGATTTCTCCACTTTCTTTGGATGTGGCTTCTATGCTGGCCAGTTCCCCCTTAATCGCATCCATCGTCTCGAGGATCAGCGAGGTCAGCTCGGGAGTGATACTTCGCTCTCCATTCCGTAGCTGAGACAGAATGCTCTCGGCAATATGCGTGACGCTCTCCAGATTGGTGAAGGCGAGAAAGCCGCAGGTTCCCTTTATCGTGTGAATCGTTCGAAAAATGGCGGCGAGCAACTCCGGGTCGCGGGGATTCTGCTCCAGTTCCACCAGCCCCTGCTCCAGTTGCGCCAGGTTTTCCGTACTCTCAATCAGAAACTCTTTGATAATTTCCTGGTCTTCCACTTTAGTGGCCTCCCGCTGCTCGTGATGCGCCGGCGACGGCACAAATGCAATTTCGCGTCCATTCCGGATTTGAGCCCGGCCATCGGATGTCAGTTGATATGCCACAAACCTGTCTGTTATATGACGCTGTCATTACTTATGGCAGGCTTGATGTTCCGCAAAATTGCTCTTCGGTGGGAATATCAGGATTTTCTACTGCAATATTTAATGTCACTTTATTGACATTGATTGTGGCTGATTCAGCGGTGTCAGGCGCTTGTGCGCCAAAAGCTCCCGGCTTAGTCCTGCGGGCGGCGATCACGCCAGAACACTTGCCAATCTTGGCTCCAGCGGCTTTTCGATGCCGGCCCGGCTCACGTCTGATTCGGTTATCCGGCCAGGGTCGTCAGCGTCTTCATACATAATGTCTTATGTCATATTATTGACACTAAAAATCGAGCGGACGTAGCCCGGGGCCCCATAAAAGAAGGGCATCCAGGTTTGGTGCCCGATTTGCAGTGTCGAGGTTTTCCAGACCCGGAGATGAGCCAAAAAACCGCGATTTCAGACCAAAATACCGCCGTCGAGGAGATTTATCCTTTTACGGATTTGCCGATCGATATCCGGGCGGAGTTGGACCGGTGCTTCATGAAGCTCGGTGATGTCCTGGAATTGGTTTATGGCAGTGTCATATCACTGCCTAAGCCTGCCGGAGAGCCTCTCGATGTCTTCGCGGGAGGTGTCCTGTTGGGCACCGGAGAGGTCATCGTACTCAACGAGAACTTCAGCGTAAGGATCGCGGCCTTCGCGGAGGGGGACAGGAAGGTCGCAATGCCACCGCTCTACGGAGAAAGTAAACAGGTTTCGGAATCGCTTAAGGACATGTCGCTCCAGTCGGGCGATCCCGGCACGCTGGCGTTGCTGCTCGACCAGATGGTCTGCGTGGGCGTTGTCGTCGGCAGATCGCGGTTACCCCTGGAGAAGCTTCTGAAACTGACCACAGGCTCAGTCCTGGAACTGGAAAGTACGCTGAAGCAGCCAGTAGAAGTGCTGGTAAACGATCAAGTGCTGGCATACGGCGAAGTAGTTGTCGTCGACGGTAACTATGGCGTGCGGATTCAGTCCGTGATCCGCGGAAGCTACTTCGGCAAGGTGCAACGGCCAGCCTCGCTGTCCACTATCCAATGAAGGTAACGGACATCGGCGGCATTGCAAATACTCATGAATGGAGACGGCAACACAAATGGCTCAGACTTTGGACGTACTGATCGTAGACGATTCAGCCGCAATCAGGAAAATTCTTCAGCGCGTGCTGCAACAAACGGAGGTGCCCCTCGGCAGCGTGTATGAGGCTGGCGATGGCGTCGAAGCTATCGCGATCCTGAAGGATAAGTCGGTTGGGTTGATTTTTTCGGACATAAATATGCCGAATATGGATGGGCTGCAGTTGCTTGGCCACCTCCGGGCCAATGAAGCGTGGAAGCGGATACCGGTTCTCATGATCACGACGGAGGGCAGCCAGTCCAAGGTGATGGAGGCGTTGGACCTGGGTGCCAGCGGGTATGTCCGAAAGCCGTTTACTCCCGATCAGATCAAGGACAAGCTGGTGGGATTCGTTTAGCGCGCAGCCAGGGCCAGGACAAATATATGAGTGAAGCGGCGCTCGACCGACAAATGATCGTGGACATGGTGCGAAGTTCCACCACGGAGGTCTGTTCCATGATGCTAAACCTGAATATGGCTTGCGAAGAGGCCTACACGGAGACACAGCCGCCGGGCGGTACGGAAGGTGTTGTGTCGTTCATCGGGCTGGCGGGCAAACGAGCCGGAACAGGCAGCCTGCACTGTAGTTCCGATGTGGCGTGCCGTCTCGCATCTTCTTTTTTGATGGCCGAGTTTGAGTCCGTTAATGAAGAAGTTCTGGACGCCTTCGGTGAGTTAACCAACATGGTCATCGGCAGTCTGAAGAATCATTTGGAAAACCATCTTGGGCCAATGGGATTGAGCATTCCCACCGTGATCTACGGGAGGAATTTCAACACCAGGAGTTTGAGCCACGACGAGTGGACTGTCGTCCCGTTTCTGTGGGACGGGGGTCAGCTGAACGTGAAGGTTTGTTTGAAAGAGACGGAAGACGGTGAACGGTCTGGCCGTCACGGGTCGAGACACTAGCTTTTGCTGGAAGGGTAATGAGCGACGGCAAGGCTTGGGGGGCATCGGACTGCGTTGCCATGAATGAAATTCGCGGGGCCGAAGAGCGGAGCAAACATTCGTTATGACTGAAGACAAGCCGGTTCCCACCCCGGATGTGTCAGGTGGTTTTCCGTGGCTGATGGCGGAATGGGCGAACAGACTGGCACAGGCAATCGAGGGGATGGGCGGCAAGTTGCCGGGCGTGGAAGTTGCGGAAACAGGAGACCAGCCGTCGGGCGACGGTTCATTCTGGTGGGCACAGGAGTTGAGCTTGATCCCCGGCCATTCCATCTGGGTCGGCGCTCCGGAATCATCGTGGCGGGAGATTGGTGCCGGCGCGCTCCAGGCAATCGGGATCGAGACGCCTGAACCGGGCGACATAAGGGACACGTACCGGGAAATCCTGGCGCAGTCGCTATCTGGCCTGGCGGCTGGCTTGACGGTGCGTTGCCACAAAGAAGTGACCTGCCAGGCGGGCGAACCTCTGGCCGGTCCGCCGGATACCGGTACCCGCGGTTTCATCAGCTTGCGAAGAGCCGACGACCTGCCGGTTCCTCTGTGCTTCGTTGTGCGTTTGGAACTCCTCCAAAAGCTCGATCGGGAGATCCTGGCTCAGATGGGCTCAGACCAGGCAGGGGGAAAAGAGACAGGCAGGCGGGAACACGCAGAGCCGGCGGCGGTAACGATTGAGCCGTTGCTCGACCTGGAAATGCCAGTCAGCGTCTCGCTCGGGATTGGACGGTTGAATCTGGAAGACGCTTTCAAGCTCACCAGGGGATCGCTAATCCCCCTCTCGCGGCGGAACGACAATCTGGTGGAGTTCAGAGTCAATGGCAGGGTTGTAGCGTTCGGCGAGATCGTAGCGGTCGGGGGCCAGTACGGCATCCGGGTGCAGGATCTGATAAGCCGCGGTGAGCGCCTGTATCAGCTTGGCACTCTGAACCGGGCCGGACAACCGGACACTACTGTCTCCTAGCCAACAGTCGACACATGCGCCAACTTTCCCAGGATGAGATTGATGCGGTTTTCCTGAGCCGTCAGGGAGATTCCGCGGCCAAACTCAAGAGCAAGGCTATCCCCTTTGATTTCCAGAGAGCGGACCGCATCCCGAAGTCCCAACTTCGGACGATCCACTTTCTGCATGAAAACCTGGTGCGCAGCTTGATATCCAGTCTGTCGGCATATTTGCGATCGTACTTGTCCGGGCACCTTGTCAGCGTGGAACAAATTCCATACGCGACGTTTTTGGATGGGCTTCCACCGCAAACCTGCATGGTTTCGATGAACTTGTTGCCGTACGGAGACAACGCCGTACTGGAAATCAATCCGTCCCTGATCTTTCCGGTTCTGGAACTGCTCCTCGGCGGCAAGGAGACTTCCGGCAAGGTGTTAAATCGCGATCTGACGGAAATGGAAAGGTATCTGCTGACCAATCTCTTTCGCCTCATCGCCCGGGATCTCGAACGGACATGGAGGGGCGTTGACGAAGTCGAATTCAGGGTGGACTCTCTGGAATCAAAGCGGCAGCAGATGCGGACCCTTGGCCCGATGGAGGCCGTGGTTGCGATCGGAATGGAATTCAGGATTGACGATCGCGCGGGGATGATTAACCTCGCCATGCCATCGATCACGATCAAATCCATGGTGCAGAAATTCGATCGGCAAGGCCCAATGGCTCAGTCTGAACCGAGCGAGACAGATCAGCGGCGCATTCTGAAGTTGCTGAACCGGGCCTCTCTGACAGTCGAACCGCAACTGACTTCGCGCCTGACGGTAAGAGATTTGCTGGCTATGAAAGCGGGCTCCGTGGTGCTTCTGGATCACGGCACGGACCAGCCGATAGTCGGTCTGGCTAACGGTAAAGCCAAGTTCGAAGGAGAGATCGTCTCCGAGAACGGGCAAATGGCATTTCAAATTGAGAACGTGCATAAGCCGGATTGAGTTAAGTATGATCTTCTGGATTAATCAAACTGTGAGTCTTCGAGGTAATCTATGACGCCAACTGCCGAACAGGTTCAGGACTTTCCCGCCGTACAAACAGGCAAACGCAAGCAAGGGCCCGAGGAGAGGCCGCAGGCCACCTCCGGCGATCTCACAAAAGCCGCCATTTTTCTGGTTTCTGTCGGGAATGAGACCAGTTCGAAAATACTGCGTCAGTTGTCCGAGGAAGAAGTGGAGCTCGTAAGCCGGGAAGTTGCCCGCCTGGGGCCAGTCTCGTCCGAGCAGGCACACACCGTTATGGAGGAGTTCGAACGAGGATACCTCGCACACTCCTACATGCTCCAGGGAGGCGTGGACTATGCAAAAAAAATGCTTACCGAGGCCTTTGGTTCAGACACGGGCCTTTCGATTGTCGAACGATTGCTGAAATCGATGGGCGCCAATTCCGGGGACCTGGTCGCGCTCCAGAAAAGTGACCCGGGTCAGCTTGCCAAGCTTATTTACAACGAGCACCCGCAAGTGATCGCCCTGGTTCTGTCGCATCTGATCCCAGCGAAGTCTTCGGCGCTCTTGATCGCGCTGCCCCCGGAGTTGCGCGCGGAAGTGGTGAAGCGCATGGCTCTGCTGGATCAGTTTTCTCCCGAGACGGTGGATAGAATAGCAGGATACATCAGCCGCCGCCTGCAGGCGTTGGGAGAGTTCAGCCGGGAGTCGTATGGCGGGGTGCGGGCCGTGGCGGAGATGTTGAATCGTCTTGATACGGGAACGAGTGACGAACTCCTCGCCGCGATCGGTCAGGAGAACGAAACGCTTCCGGAATCCATCCGGCGTCTGATGTTTGTTTTCGAAGACATCCGGAAGCTCGACAAGGAAGACATAAAAATTCTTCTTTCCAGGATCGACCGTAAGGATTTGATCGTAGCCCTTAAAGGCAGCGACCTGGATACATACAACCACTTTGCGCAGGCCATGTCCACGCGAGCTCAGGAAATGTTGACGGAAGATATCGAAGGACTCGGACCGGTGAAGATCAAGGATGTTGAACATGCACAGCATCAAATCATCGCGCTGGTGCGGCAACTCCAGGCTGAGGGAGCAATAGGCGCCCATGGTGCCGGCGACAAATACATCATGTGAACTCCGGATAGGCACACAGAGCCCGGCGCGGCCCTACGCTGAGCATGCGAGGATCATGTACGCGCAACGCTTCCAGCCCTTCCTGCGTTCCTCAAATCCGCCGGAGCGGGACTCTGCCGGATGATTGGCTTCAGACTCCGGCCAGTGGCGGCGATAGAGGTTCAGCACGGTTTGTTTCTACGCCGTATTACCCGGTATTGCCCGCTGAAAACCGTGATTGCCTGTGTGTTATTGAAAAGAAGCTGGCGGAGAGGGGGGATTCGGTCCGTTGACGGCCTAATCGACTCTGCAAGTCGCAGATTCTAAGTTGCCAAAGTTGCCACGGATGCCGTAGACCATTGCCCTGTTCGCCCTGGCAACGCGACGCGCCGTTGGCCTGATAGGGAATGGGTGGTCGGCATTCCGTCCATTACTTGGATTTGCTTTATCATTGAACCCCTGAGTTAGCGCGACGTAGGCGCGACGCGGTTACCCTGTAGCGGGAACTGACGAAGAGAGCACTCCGATAAATAATTGATAATAAATAACTTAAGTATGGCGGAGAGGGGGGGATTCGAACCCCCGGTAGAGCTTTAGACCCTACGACGGTTTAGCAAACCGCTGCTTTCGACCACTCAGCCACCTCTCCGGCTCATCTGCGGTCGCTAACTCCAAAATAGTAACACGCCCGGGTCTCATGGCTGCCCTCGCGGGTGCGATAGAATCGATTTACGTGCACCCGTAGCTCAGCTGGATAGAGCGTTTGCCTCCGAAGCAAAAGGTCGCTTGTTCGAATCAAGTCGGGTGCACCAGTT
>JBEKTF010000119.1:0-16612 GCA_049516355.1 Bryobacteraceae bacterium
AGAGGTCGCCGCCCTCCCCACCGAGATCGAAGCCATCGTCGTGCCCCGCGTCGAAGATTTCCGCGAGCACCCGCGTACGGAAATGAAGGAGTCGGTCGCCAGCGCGCTCCAGACCCTTGAGCAGTCCCTCGACAACCTCCTCTCGTCGCGCATCAACGCCCTCGAGAACCAGCTTCTGGAGCTTTCCGCGTCTCTCGCCGACCTGAGTCATCGCGCCAGCCAGTCTCATATGAACCTGCAGAAGCTCGTCAACGCGGTCGAGCGCCTCTGCGACCAACGCGCCCCCGAACCAGCGCTGCCTGCCGCTTCCGAGCCTGTGCCCGCGCTGGAGAGATCATTAACCTGTCTTTCCAATTCGGACCGTTGCTTCCAATTCGCAGGGAGGCAGACGATCGTGTCGGGGCTGACTGAACCCGTGACAACGGCGTTAGAACCCTGGGAGGATCGGTACTTGAGGACAATTAGATATCGATTCTCCTCACGGTTGAAGTCGAGGCTTTACGCTGGACCGTCCGCGTCCTGTGGATAAGCACTTGTTGAGGCAAGCGGCGTGGACACCGTCTCCATCCATCCGGGGCGACTACCGTGGAATCAATGTCGGCGGTCAAAGACGGCGGCCAAAGACAGGAAACGTCCAGAGCATTTCGCGAGTCACCGGTGTAGGCAATAGCACCCCCTGTTGCTGCCCCATCCTCCGGCTGACGGGCAGCGAACCTGCCCCGTTAAGGAACCCGGAAATCGCTGATGGACCTGGACTGACCAGGAGTACTGGTTCTTGACGCTGCGATGGTTATGGACTACACTCCCTCTGCCAGTCGGCCCCGCCGGCTTAAGTTTTCGAAAGCCGCAGCTTAGGCCTTTCGCGTCTTCGGGAAGTTCGCCCCGGAAGATGTATTTTGAAGAAGGAGGAAAGAGCCATGACGCCGGTCAATCGGGTCTCTGCGAACCATCAACCAGGCAAGGCTGCGCTCAGCTTCCCTGCGGTGATTCTGATCGCTCTGGCAGCAACAGTTCCCGCCCAGGCCGCCTTTATACCCATCAGTGCTTGTAATCCGTTGCTTGCTGCGCCGGCCGGGTCGTGGATCAGTACAGGAGGCGACTACGAGGTCACGGCGGATCTGACCCAATCGAGTACAGGCGATTGCATTCTGATTACCGCGAGCGGGGTTAGCCTGAAGCTGAATGGTCACCAGATCACCGGAGCCGGAGCCAATAGCATTGGCGCCGGAATTGACGTCGCCGGCGGGGCCAGCCGGGTAAATCATGCCGCTATCGAGGGTCCGGGGCTTATTCAGGCGTTCCAGGTCGGAGTCTTGCTCGTCAGTGCCGATTATTCCCAGGTTGACCTCGTCTCTGCGGCGCACAACAGCAAGTTTGGTATCTATGGGCTTTACTCGACATATCTGACTATCGGCTCCAACGTTCTCGTGCAGAATGGGCTCGCTGGGCTGGGGCTGGTTACCTCCTCCGGCGGGACCATCCAGAACAACGTGACGAATGGCAATGGAGCTGTCGCGAACCTTCCTGGCGCATTCGGCGGGGGAATATTACTGGCCATCGGCAGCAGCGCGAACACCGTGAATAATAACACCGGCAGCGGAAACGGCCCACGGTCGGGTTCTCCGGCGGTCTCTGCGGGGATAGCCATCCAGGGAAACAGCAACAGGGTGTATGCAAACTCGACGGTTGGCAATGTCATGGCCGGGATTCAGATCGTGTCCGGGACGGGGAATGAGATTTTCAATGATCCCTCATGCGTCGGCAACGGGCAGTACGATCTGGAAGACGACAACCCTTCGTGCGGCTCGGATTCTTGGAGTAGCAACGGATTTTTCATTGCCAACCAGCCGTGCATCCGATAGACGCATCGCTTGAATTCTATTAACTCCGTTTTGTTGCGAGGACGCCGGCAGCGGGCCAGGGGACCCCAACCCACAATGGGTTCTGGACACCATACCAGTCCGCAGATTGTTGCTGAACCCGACGCTTTCCTTTCCGGATATGGCCACGTGCGGCTCAGCAAGAGAGGACGCTGGCGGCCAGCGACACGACCTTTCGAAGCCAAATCTATTCGCACCGGTTGCGTGAAGAGATTCCCCGCACAGCAACGTCCGGGTGGACAGATCAAATAGAATTGCATGTGCGGCGTGTAGAGCCCACCCTATCCGGCAGCTTCCGCATGCGCGCCGGACGGCATCGGCCTTGCCCTACTGAGTGTCAGCGGAAGGCCCGTAGATCCCGGGGATCTTACCGCCCATCGGGCGCAGGTAAGTGCTCAACTGGCCGCGGTGGTGGACCGAGTGCTTGGCCGCGATTGCCAGAAAATTGACTCCGGGCGCCTGGATTATACCGAACAAGTCGATGACTTTGGTCAGTTTATCGCCCGGTATGGCGCGTACGCGATCCAGGGCCGCTGGAACTTTCTCTTTGTAACGCGCGACGGCGTCGGCCGAGTTCATGATGCCGCAGGCATCGGAATCGTCGGGCGGCTGCGTAAATTCTCCGTTGGCGATGCAGTTCAGCAGCCACTCGTCTTCAAGAGTGATGTGCCGGACGAGTCCCAGAGCAGTCTTGGACTTCGAGTCCGGCCGGTAGTCGAGATGGCCGTTGGGAACCGCCCCGAGGACGCGCAGGGTTGTCTGCATTTCGTTTTCAAAATCGGCGATGAGAAAATCGGTTACCGTCTTGGCTTCGTTGGAATCCACGGGATACTCCTCTTCTTTGATTGATGTACGTTCTTCTGATCGCGGGGCGGCCGTCTTGTGTATAATAGCCCGCGCCGATACCCGGATGTGTAACGAGCAGCCGCCCCGTTACATCTGTCACGCGGCGATCCGTGTTTCCGGCGCGCGAAACCCTCGGACGCTCTCAATAATCCCGCGCCATTTCCGCATCGCAAGTTCGATCAGATTTAACAGCACCGCGATCCCGAGCAATCCTGGCCAGAGACGCATGGTCGAGTCGATATACTTCCCGCCGGAATCGAACAACTGCCTGATCGAAGGGTTGAATCTGCCGCCAGTCGATTGCGCAATCGATTTCAGCAGCGCTTCATTCGAACCGTAGTCGGACAACTCCGATTCCTGGCGATACAAACCCACTTCGGGGAACGACCGGCTTTCAATCAACGGCCGCACACGGAATAATCCTTCGAGAGAGCCAATTCGCAAACGCCCCCGATATGCCCCCGGCGAAAGCCGCGCAACCTCCAGCGGATGCCGGAAATCGCCCGGTCCCATGACATATAAATCGGGCGGATTCGCCGATTCCGGAGCGCGGTCCGAAAGATGATAATCGACCACGAGCTCCTGATTTGCGCTGTCGTAACGCGCCACCGCTTCACTTTCATTTCCGTGCGGAAGCAGATCGCGGAAGATATTCGTCCACAAGCGATCGAAGCCGGGCCACGTCAGCCAGTTCGCGGCCCAGCGGCTTTTTGCATCCGACGAAAACACAGCCGTGCGTCCCAGCCCGTACTGCCAGCGCGCCAGCAGCGGATCCGTCTCGACTGTGAGAATTTCATCCGCCGTCGGCCTGGTTTCGAAGCGCACATACCCGGAAAGGTTGGGGGCATGTTCCATATCGACTTTGTCGAGCACGTCGGAGGGATGTTTTACCTCGGCTTTAATCGGCTTCTCGATCGCGGTGGTGCCGGTATGCTCCTGCACGTCTTTCAAAAGAACCTGTTCGAGACCGGCAGGCTCGTTCAGGATATAAGACTTACCCTTCGCAATGACCGCGATCTTCTCCAGATAACTTCGGTTCACATCCTGACCAAGTCCCACGGTCGAAATCGTTACGTGATTGGTGGCGGCGTCGCGCGTAAGGGTCAGGCTGTCGCCTTCTTCGGAGATGCCGTCGGTCAGCAGGACGATGTGTTTGTATGCGGCGCTAACCGCCAGAATCTTCTTATAAGCTTCCGTCAAAGCCGGGGCAATCTGAGTGCCTCCGTCGGGAATAATTCCGCTGATCAGGCGCTTGATCGCAGCCTTGTTACTGGCCGCTTCGATCGGCACATCCCACAGAAAGGAATTGTCGAAGATCAACACGCCCACCTGGTCGTCGGGCTTCAGATTGTCCACGACGCCGATAGCCGCCAGCCGTGCCAGGTCGATCTTCTTACCTTCCATCGAAGAGGACTTATCGATGATCAGCACGACGCAAGTGCCCTGCGGAGAGCGCGGCGGCACCAGTTTTGCCGGAAACGACCGCGCCAGCGGATCTTCCGGAGCGCCTTTGTGGTCCACATAGACGTCGTGCTCGCCCCCAATCAATAACGCTCCGCCGCCGCCTTGCACAAAGGTTTCGAGACGCTGCTTGTCGGCCTCGGGCACTGCCTCGAGATTGATATTGTTGAATGCGACCAGCTGCGTGTCGTCAAGATTGGCCGGAAGCGTTTTCGATTCCACCACGTCGAAACGGTTCGCCGTCAAAACGTCCACAATGTGGCCCTCCGTGCCGGCCGGGTCTTCCGAAATCCACTGCACGCGAGGCCGCCGCACAGCCACCGCATCTTCGAAACGCGATTCACCCAAACCGGCGGCTTCGATCTTGCCGCTCAGATCGATCGCGCCCGCGGCATTCAGACTGGTCCGTATGCGGATACGGTTTTCGCCGGCCTCGAGCGCAATCTGGTGGGAGCCGATCTGCTTGCCTTCAGCCGATAGCTCAACCGTAGCGGGCACGGCGCGGGGTGAATAGATCGTCAGATCCACCGGGAAACGTTCGCCGGTAAACACAGCGCCGGGAATCCCCACCGCTTCGGTCTTGAGTTGCGGTTGAGTTCGCCCCGAAAGAGCGATCGTGTCGATCGGCACGCCCGTCTGCTGTGCCTGCCAGGCCGCGCGCGTGACAGCCCCGTCGTTTTCATTACCGTCGGTAATGAGGGCGATGCGATGCACCATGCCCGCCGGCAGCGATGCCAGCGCCTGACGGATGGGAGCCTCCAGATTCGTCCCGCGTCCCTCCACTCCGCCCGTGTGGATCAGTTTGAAGTCCGCTTCTTTTTGGTCGAGAGCGCGCGGCGTGCGCGCGAACGGAATCACTTCGATCCGGTTGCTCCCGCGCGCACTGTCGATTTGACGAAGAAGCGAGCTTTCGCGGCTGAGGTCCGCATCGCTGACGCTGGCTGAAGTATCGACCAGAACAGCAACCGCTACCTTCCGCACCTGGAGCGACAGAGAGGGTTCGGAAAGCGCAAGGATTACCGCAACGACCATCGCCACTTTCAAGTAGAGAGGAGCGCGGCGCGGCTGTTGGCGCCATTCCCAGGCAAGCCACGCGAGCGGCAGCGGAAGCAGCAGCAGGACCCAAAGCCGTTCGAACGTCATCATGCGGCTCTCTCCAGTCTCGGCTTGACGACGCGCAGCCGCAAAGGCGAGTAACGGCCATACGCGATCCATTCGGCGATCAGCACGAGTGCCCCCAGCGTGGCGAGAAACGGCCACCAGTCGCGATTGCGCCGCAGGGCGTCGTTCCATGCGGGGATGCCCCGGCGCGCGCTGGCCGGAGGCGTCCACTTCACGTCCCACATCTCCGGCAACGTCAGCGAAAAGACGCGTTCCGAATTGCCCGCGATCACGCTGACACGCGACGATTCTCCAACGAAGAACTCAACCGCTTTATCTCGCACATTGAAGGGCAGGTTCGCCCCGGAATCCGTCACTACCTGCACCGGGAGCTTACTGGTAAGAGGCATGGATACGGCGCCAGCGCTTTGCGTTCCCACATCGAGGTCGCGGAAAACATCCGGCGCGGCCGAACGCAGCACATTCGCCAGCAGCAAAGGAGTGGCAAGCTCATAGCGCATCGCGCCCTCGAAGGGATCGAATCCCATGATGACCGTTTTGTTCTTCCCATCCGCGGAAACGCGGGCCAGCATGATGGGTCCCTTGTCGACTTCGGCCAGGCGTATGTCGTTCGGACCCGGCTCGAAAATCGACGTCGTCTCGATCTGCACATCGCGGGCGCGCAGCCCGAGCGTCAAAGGCTGGTCTGGCATCCACTTCAAACCTTCGGGATGATTGACGCGCATGCGTATCGGGACCGGCGGATTATCCACCGGCGGATTAATCCAGAGCACGTCGCCAGGCGGCATTGCCGGAGGCCGGAAATTGTGAAGGATAATCAGCCCGGGATTTTCCTCTCCGGGCCGAGGCATATAGGGCGCATTCGGCCGGAATTCGGCTACCACCCGCGGATCCGACGTCAACGCGGGACGCAGGATGTCCGGTTGATTGGAGTAAACGGTCACATGCAGACTGCGCAGTTCGGGCAGTTCGAGCGCGGCGTAATTATCAGCACCGAAAGCGTCCTTCGGATAAAGCCGCGCTTCGAGAATCCCGGCCGCGCGGGTATGTACCGTGAAGGTGGTCTCGCGCTCTTCACCCGGAGGAAGGTTGAGCTCACGCGCGCCTTGCGGAACGTTGGCGAAGTTGAGCGTGACGTTGACATCCTTCGCCCTCCGGCCGTAGTTTCGCGCCCGCACCACAACATCCCACGTGCCGGTGTCGTCGGCGGATCGCCGCGCATTTACGCTACGCAAACCGCTGTTCTCAACGTTGTCGTCGATGGCCAGCACGCGAAACGCGGGGATATCCGGCAGCGACATATTGTTCGCTTCATGCGCCGAGATACGCCCGGGACCCACGTAGACGATCTCGCCGGGGAGCGATCCGCTGCGGCGCTGCAACTGACTGGCGAACTGCAGACTCTGGGATAAATTCAAGGCCGTGGCGCCCGGATGCGATTCGAGGATGGCCCGCGCCACGTTGCGCCGGTCGACCTCCCACGCTGTTACGGGAGTGGCGAGGGCATCGGCACGAACCACCAGCACGCGGTCGGACGCCGGTACGGCGCGCAGCCAGCCGATCGCGTTGGCGCGCGCGAGGTCCATCAGAGTTGCGTCGGCCCGATTGGGCGATCGGGGCAACGCCGCGCCCATCCACGCGGACGTATCCAGTACCAGAACGTGATCGCGTCGGGCGTTTTGCCGGCCGCCGAACTGGAATTCCGCAAGAGCCAGAAGCAGCAGAGCCATCCCGATTAACTGGAGGAGAAGCGAAACCGGCTGCTGTATTCTGGTGCGGCGCGTGACGGGAGCCGCTGTGCCGGGTTGCACCCAGAAGCGCAGGGTGGAAACAACCTGTTTACGACGGGTGCGGTCGAGCAGATAGAGAGCCACGGAAAACGCCGCGACCGCGCCGAAAAGCGTCACGAATTGGCCGAAGCTCAGGTTGAGGAATTCCATATCTGCCTGTGAAGCAATTCTCTCAGGCTTTGTCCTACGCTATACTGCGCGCGCGCACCATCGATCCGAAAATCGCTTCCTCCAGCGGCATCGAAGTCGGCAACCCCGTGTATTTTCCTTCGTTTCTCAGCGCCACTTCCTTGATTCCCGCCGAAAAAGCGTCGAACGCCTCAGTGTATCTCCGCCGGGCTTCGTCATCCACCTGTATCCGCAGGTGCCCGCCGCTTTCAGCATCGGTCAAATCCAACTCACCGCTCCATGACGGCGCGCGGTCGTCATCCGTCCACAGTTGAATCAGCATCAGTTCGTTGCCGTAATCCGCCAGATATTGAAGCGCCTTTTCGCAGCCCGATTCGTCCAGGAAGTCGGAAATCACAATCACCAGGCCGCGCTGCGGATACTCATTCAGGTACTGCCGCACCACGGAGAGAAAACCGGTCGCGCCGCCGGGTTTCAGCGCTTCCAGAAATTCCGCCACCAGCCGGTAACGGTGCCGTCCTCCACCCGAAACCTGGCCTTCGCGCAACTGCGACGCGAAAGGCAGTACCTGGATTGTGTCCAACCGCACCAGGCCCACATAGCAGAGCGCCGCGGCAAGCTGGCGCGCAAACAGAAATTTCTCACCTGTACCGGCGGCCATGGATGCCGATGTGTCCAGTAGCATTCGCACCGGCACGCGCGGCTCGATCTGGAACATCTTGAGAAACATCTTGTCCAGCCGCATGTAGGCGCGCCAGTTCACGGCGCGAAGATCGTCACCCTGATGGAAGTGGCGATGATCGAGAAATTCCTGTCCGCCTCCGGCAAATCGGGACCGGTTATGCCCGCCGACGAGGCCGGCGAAGGAACGCTGCCAGTGGATCGCCAGGCGCTCCAGGCGCTCCAGAAATTCGCGGTCCAGCAGGGGCTCGTTCGGCGAGTTCGGCAAGTTAGGCAAAGCCAGCTCTCTCTAAGTCCTATGCGGCTGAGGCGTGGACGGTTACGCCGGAGATGATGGCGGCCAGGATGGAATCGGCCGTCTTGCCATCGGCATGCGCGTCGAAGTTCAGAATGATGCGGTGGCGCAACACGGCGGGCGCGAGTTCCTTGATATCTTCCACGCTCAGATGGAAGCGGCCGCGCAGAAGGGCCAGCACGCGTCCGCATTCGACCAGCGCCTGCGCGCCGCGGGGGGAACTGCCATAGCGGATATATTTCCGCGCGAGCTCGTGCGCTTCTTTCTCGTCCGGCTGCGTCGCCATCACGAGCTGCACCGCGTAATCCTGCACGTGCGGTGCGATCAACACTTCGCGGCACACGGAACGAAGCTGAAGGACATCGTCGCGGTCGAGCACCGCGTGAACGGTTGTGTCTTCGCGGGCGATGGTCCGCTCCACGATGCGCGAAAGCTCGAGGCGCGTGGGATACGTGACGAGAATCTTCATCAGGAACCGATCGAGCTGCGCTTCGGGTAAAGGATACGTTCCCTCCATCTCGATCGGGTTCTGTGTGGCCATGACGAGGAATGGCGATTCGAGCTCATGCGTTACCGTTCCGCTGGTAACGGTGCGTTCCTGCATGGCTTCGAGCAGCGCGGATTGCGTTTTCGGAGTGGCGCGGTTGATTTCGTCGGCCAGCACGAGATGCGCGAAAATCGGCCCGGGTTGAAAGCGCAACATCTTGTGGCCGTGGTCGTCCGTCTCCATGATCATGCTGCCGACTATGTCCGCGGGCATGAGGTCGGGCGTGAACTGAATCCGGGAGTAGCGCAAGCTGAGAGCGCGCGCGAGTGTACGCAGCAGCGTGGTCTTGCCCAGTCCCGGGACGCCTTCCAGCAGCACATGGCCGCCGCCGAGCAGGCAGATCAGAACGCCATCCACCACGCTCTGTTGGCCTACGATGATTTTCGCGATCTCGTCGCGTACTTTGTTTAGTTTTGCGACAGCCGGACTCGCGGCTGTTTCAATGGGCATGAGTTTGATTCCAGTCGATCACGATGGTTAATAGATTATCGCAGTTAACTTCGGAATCGCGGGGCCGATACCATGGCTAACTGCATATCTGCATGGATGGTTTGAATATGTTACATACTCGTTTCGTTATCGCCTTCGCCGCCCTGGCCACGCTGGTTGCCGCAGGTTCCCCGGCCCGCGCGCAAGGTCTGGTCACGCAGAAATCTCTCTCGGCCGATATGACCCAGGCGATTATCCAGGCTGTGGTTGAGAAATGCCGCGCCGATGGTTTCCATGTGAGCGTTACGGTGGTGAATGCCGACGGCCTGCTCAAAGGCTATCTGCGCGACGACGGAGCGGCTCCGCACACCATCGACTTGAGCCGCAAGAAGGCCTATACGGCGGTGACGCAGCGGAGAGCCACCACCGAAACCGCCAAGGCGTACGCCACCGGCTACGTTCCCAATATCGTGGATATCGTCGGACTCGGCGGCGGCGTGCCGATCAAGGTCGGTAACGACGTGATCGCGGCCGTGGGCGTCAGCGGAGCTCCCAGCGCCGACCGGGACGAAGTCTGCGCCTTGGCCGGCATCGCAAAAATTTCCGACAAACTGAAATAGCCGTCAAGCCTGCGCGTAGCTGCATAGCGGGCTAAGGAGCCCGGAGACAACCACGAGACCGAGTTTTGCTCTTTGATTCATGGAGTGCGCTCTCCGCCTGCCATTTTAGCGTTACGCTTAGCGTTACGCTGATGCTTAATCAAAGGGGCCGCTGGCGGTGACGGCGGTCCCGCAGGCCCGGCAGGCGCGTGCGGTCAAACCCCAGCCGCCAAACCAGTCCCGCTCGATCTCGAACGCGATATCGACTTCCCTGACCTCGCGCAACTCCTCCGCGAGATCGCTCAAACCCCAGCCCTTCATCATTACCGTCCTGCCGCCCTGTCTCGCGGCGAGCCGGATATGTTTCTCTTTCCAGACCTGCGGAGGCCCCGCCAGCTGCACCCCGCGAGCGGCAAACAGTGGCCGCCGGTTTCCCATGCCGAACGGAGCGATCTTCTCCAACGCCTGCCACAGCGCGTCATTGATTTCCGGCAGCTCGATCACCGCGTCAATATCGACCATGGGCCGCATATCTTCTGCCGTTAACCGGTCCGCGGCCCATGCACGCAAACGTTCCCGGAACGCATTGAGCGACGATTCCGGCAGAGTGAGCCCCGCGGCATGCGCATGACCACCGAATTTCGTAAACAGATCGCGCATGCTCTCGAGCGCATCGAGAAGATGAAACGCTTCGATGCTCCGCCCCGAGCCCTGCGCGACGCCGTTCTCAACACCAAGCACAATCGCCGGACGATGAAAGCGTTCGACAACTCTGCTCGCCACAATCCCGACCACGCCGCGATGCCATCCTTCGCCCCAAAGCACCAGCGCCGCGTCGCTATCCGTAACCGGCGCCGCCACGCAGCGCTCGAAAATCTCTTTCACGATGGTCCGCTCGGCCGTCTGCCGCTCCTGATTCAGTGCGAACAACTCGCGCGCGATCTGCTCGGCCTCATCGGCATTGCTCGTCAGGAACATGCGCACGGCCTGCCCCGCGCTATCCATGCGCCCCGACGCATTGATCGCAGGCGCAATGCGAAATCCGACCTCGCCCGCATCGGGGACGCGATCCGCGAATCCGGCGGCATTAAGCAGCGCGCGAAGCCCCGGATTGCGCACGTCCCGAAGCCCCTCCAACCCGTGCTTTACGATCACGCGGTTCTCACCCGTCAGCGGCACGATATCCGCCACCGTCGCGATCGCCACCAGTTTCAGGAACGACTCGACCACGCGATAGAGCCTCGCTTCCGGCCATCCCGCCCGGGCGAGAATCGCGTGCGCCAGCTTGAACGCAACTCCCGCACCGCAGAGGTTCGGATTCGGGTATGCGCAATCCAATCGCTTCGGGTTAATCACGGCCAGCGCGGGGGGTAATTCCGCTTCGGGCAAGTGGTGGTCCGTCACAATCACATCCACGCCGAGTTCGTTCGCGCGCACTATGGCGGCTCTCGCGCGAATGCCGTTATCGACGCTGATAATCAGGCGCGTACCGCGCTGCACCGCTTCCTCCACGGCTGCCGGCTGCATCCCGTACCCGTCATGTAACCGGTGCGGAATATGCCAGCCCGATTCGGCCCCGGCCATTTCGAGAGCTTTCTTCAGGATGACGGTGGACGTAACGCCGTCCACATCGTAATCGCCGTGAATCTCAATTGATTCACCCCGCGCGATCGCCACGCGAATGCGTTCCACTGCCCGATCCATATCGCGCAGCAGGAACGGATCGTGCAGATCTTCGATTCGTGGATTCAGAAAACGCTCGGCGCTCGCGGCGTCGTGGAAACCGCGCCGAACGAGAATTTGCGCCGCAGCGGGCGGAATTCCCAACTCCCGCGCGAGCCGGGCGCTGTCGCCGGTGTTGTCGCCTGTTTCCGGCGCGAAAATCCAGCGACTAGTTGTTGGAATAGAACCCGCCGAGCCCGTCCTCACCGGAGCCCTGATGCGTGTCTTCTATCGGGAGCACGGAGCTGATTTCCTCGCACGCGTCGAGGAAATCCTCATACCAGTCGGGCTGCGCCTCATAGACGTAAAGGTGGGAGTTATGATCGAACCCGAGCTCGAGCGAGCACGTCTCGCCGATGTGCCGTTGCGCTTTCCCGATCCGGCTCTCCAGATCCCGGCGTTCCTCGCGTGTGAACTCGGTGTCTTCCAGTTCCTCGAGGATCTCGTCGATTTCGTCTTCCGCCAGTTCCCGCGACGCGAACAAAATCAGCTTCTCGCCGGCCTTGCGTGCGACATCGAGGAATGCGCGATAATCCGGGCATCGTTCCGTATCCCACGTAATAACCGGAAGTCCTTCGAGGGCTCCCGAGTGGCTCCGGAATATCGCGAAATCGGAGCGTTCCAGGAAGTCCAGGATTTCGCTTTTGAGTGTTTCGAGATTCAGGTCCACGATGCAGAACCAGAATAGCACCGGCGGGTTACAGCTACCCGAGGGGTGGCTATTATCCGGCTATAATTGGAGATCCCATGAGAGCGGGTCCCTTTCTCTCTTTCACGCTACTCGTGCTTCTGCATGCCGACAGCCTGCCCGCACAGCAGCAGTTCGAACCGCCCGTTCCCGAAAAGCAGTTGCAACCGGAATATCCAGCGGATCTCAAGTCGTTTCTGATCTATCCTGCCAAAGTCGAAATGGTGATCGACCGGGAGGGAAATCCTTTTTCCCTGAAGGCCACCTCAAGTCTGCCCGACAACGTCGTTGAGGCGCTTTCCCGGTGGCGATTCCGTCCAGATATTCACCTCGATTGATGTGAACTATACGCTGAACTGATCAGCCGGAAACGCCGCTTCTCGTGCCCACCGCGTTAGAATAGATTTATCTGGCGCCCGCCATCCCCCGATCGGACTAAATTATCTTGAAAGTCGGTTTCATCAGTCTCGGTTGCCCCAAGAATCTCGTCGATAGCGAAGTCATGATGGGCCAGCTCGCCGCGCGCGGGCATGAACTCACCGCCCATCCCGACCAGGCCGACGTTCTCGTCGTCAACACGTGTAGTTTCATCGATCCCGCGAAAAAGGAATCCATCGACACCATTCTCGAGATGGCCGAATACAAGAAGATGGGCCAAGCCAAACGTCTCGTCGTAGCCGGCTGCCTTGTCGAACGTTATCGCGGCGACATCAAAAAAGATATGCCCGAGGTCGACGCGCTGATCGGCACCAACGAAATCGATCGGATCGTCGCCGTTTGCGAGGGAATTGACGAACCGGCCGCCGCGCCCGCCCCGTACCTTTATCACGACCTGACTCCTCGCATCCTCGCCACGCCGCGCCACTTCGCCTACATGAAGATCGCCGAGGGCTGCGACCACCCGTGCACCTTCTGCGTCATTCCGCAGTATCGCGGCAGTTTCCGCAGCCGCCGCTTCGAATCCGTGATTTCAGAAGCCACGCGCCTCTTCGGACAAGGCGTCCGCGAAATCAATCTGATCGGTCAGGATACGACCTGCTACGGCGAGGACTTCGGCCTCCAGGATGGTTTGGCGCAACTTCTCGCTCGCCTCGCACAGATCGAAACGCCCCAGCCGAAATGGGTGCGCTTCCTCTACGCCTACCCGAACAAGGTCACGCAAAGACTGCTCGACACCATCGCGGAGCACGCCGATCTCGTCAAATACATCGATATGCCGCTGCAGCACGCCAGCGCCCCAGTGCTCAAGCGGATGAAGCGCGGCGCATCGGGAGACATCTTCCTTAAGCTGATCGAACGCATCCGCCGGACAATCCCCGGAGTTGCCATCCGCACCAGTTTCATCGCCGGTTTTCCCGGCGAAACCGACGCCGATTTCGAAACGCTCTGCCAGTTTGTCCAGGCGGCGCAACTCGATCGCCTGGGTGTCTTCTCCTACTCGGACGAAGACACCAGCAAGAGCTACGCGTTGGATGGCAAGGTCGATGGCCGTACGATTTCGAACCGGAAACGCCGTTTGATGGCGATCCAACGGAAAATCTCCCGGGCAAAGAACCGCACCATGATCGGGCGCGAAGTACCGGTCCTCGTCGAAGGCCCTTCGCCCGACACCGATCTGCTCTGGCAGGCGCGCATGTCGACGCAAGCCCCGGAAATCGACGGCACGGTGCTTATCAATGATTTTGAAGGCGCCGAACCGGCTCCCGGACAGATGCGCCAGCTGCGGATCACCGAAGCGCACGATTACGACCTCATCGGCACCCTGCTCGCCTCCACCGAACCGGATGTGCGGAGGTCCGCGCCGGCTTTGGATTTAATTCACATCACGTCAGGCCCAGGTTTCGTGATTCCGAACCAGATCCCGGCCCGTTGATTTTGAAATATGAAGTGCCCGATTTGCAAAAAGCCAGTCAAACTAACGGACCCCGAATCGCCCTTCTGCAGCGAACGCTGCCGGGAGATCGACCTCGGCAACTGGGCCATGGAAAAGTACGTCATTTCGACCCCCGCCTACCCGCCGCCGGATCGCGAACGCGATGACGAGTAAGCCCGCCCGGCTATTCGCCACCTGGTTCGGCTGCGGCTACGCCCCTATCGCTCCCGGCACGGCCGGCTCCCTGGCCGCCATTGTAATCGCATGGCTGCTCTCCCGAATCGGGTTCACCAGGCTTCATTTCCTGATCCTCGCCTTCGCATTGCTCTACCCGGCAATCCGGGCCGCGGGCGCCGTCGCGGCCGGGTCGGGACGAAAAGATCCGCAATTCGTTGTAATCGATGAAGTTCTGGGTCAATGGCTCACGCTGGCGGGCGCGCTTCGGTTCGATTTCCTGACCTTGGCGCTGGCTTTCGGAATTTTTCGACTTTTCGACATCTGGAAGCCCCCGCCCATCCGTCTCATAGAGCAGATACCCGGCGGAGCGGGCATAGTTCTTGACGACATGATGGCCGGAGCCTACGGCGCACTTGTCTTATTTCTGACGGGATGGTTCAATCATCATTAACGATGGCGATCCGCAAAGATTCCAACGGCAGGCCTCAAATTTCCCAGGTTCAGCCCGAAGCAGCGATCACAGGGGGAGAACTGTACATACGGGGGAAGAGCCTCACCAGCTTAACCAACGTCGATCGCCCCCGCGTCACGATCGGCGACGTAGCCGCGCCCATCGTCATCGGGTCCAACTCGCTGGTCATTGTCAAGGTTCCCGAGGGCGCATCCGCGGGCGAATTGATCGTGGAGAACGGCAAACAGATCAGCGATGCCTGGAGCTGCGACATCGGCATCCAGATCGCCGAAAATCTGCACCCCGTAACCAGCCCGGCGGTGGATTCCATCGGCAATATCTACACCACTTTCAGCGGCTCGCGCGGCCAGAAAGTCCCGGTCGCCGTCTACCGGATCGACCTGAATTTCAGCGTGACGCCGTTCGTCAATGATCTGATGAACGCCACTGCCATCGCCGTCGGCCGCGACGGTTTCATTTACATTTCGAGCCGCTTCGACGGCGTCGTTTACCAGGTCAGCCCCAACGGCAACATGTCGGTCTTCGTCGAAGGCATGGGGGTCGCTACCGGCCTCGCTTTCGACGACGAGAACAATCTCTACGTCGGCGATCGCAGCGGGACCATTTTCAAGATCAGCCCCACCCGCCAGATCTTCGTCTTCGCCACGATCGAGCCTTCCATCTCCGCCTACCATCTCGCATGGGGGCCGGACCAGCACCTCTACGTCAGCGGACCCACCACTTCAAGCTTCGACAGTATTTACCGGGTAGCGCACAACGGCGACGTGGATACGTTTTATCGCGGCCTCGGCCGTCCCCAGGGCATGGCTTTCGACGCCGATGGGAACCTGTATTCGGCAGCGTCCTACATGGGTCGCAAGGGAGTAGTGAAGATCACGCAGGATCGCGACGCGAAGCTCTTCGTTTCGGGTCCGGGAATTGTCGGCCTCGCCTTCTCGCCCTCCAGAGCCATGATCATCTCCACCACGAACGCGATTTTCCGGGTCGACGTAGGAGTACGGGGCGCGTAATGGTGGCACAGGCTTCAGCCTGTGTCGGTTCCGGTAAACAATGAACGCCGAGATCATAGCCGTCGGCTCGGAGATGCTGACGCACAAACGCGTCGATACCAATTCCCTCTTCCTCACCGAGCAGCTCAACAACCTCGGCATCGAAGTAACCGCCAAACACGTCATCGGCGACGACCTGGAGCGCCTCGCCGGCACCATCCGGCGCGCTCTGGGCGCAGCTCCGATCGTCGTACTCTCGGGCGGACTCGGACCCACGGAAGACGATCTCACCCGTGACGCCGTGGCGCTCGCCCTTGACCGCCGCCTGGTTTTCAATGCCGCCATCAACGACGGCATCGAGCAGCGTTTTCGCCAGATGAACCGCGCCATGCCCGAAATCAACCGCCGCCAGGCCATGGTGATCGAGGGCGCGCACGTGCTCTCGAACGACCGCGGCACCGCGCCCGGCCAGTGGATCGAAGAGGCGGGCGCCGTCCTGATGAGCCTGCCCGGGCCGCCCCACGAATTGAAATCCATGTTCACCCGCCATTGCGTGCCGCGCCTGCAGCGCATCGTCCCTCAGCTCGCCATCCGTACGCTCGAACTGCGCATTTCGGGCATGTCGGAATCTGAACTCGATCAGGCCATCGCGCCCATCTACAAGCACTACAGCAACCCGGTCACGACCATCCTGGCGCACAACGGCGACATGCAGGTCCACCTGCGCGCCCGCTGCTCGACCGAAGGCGAGACCATGCGCCTGCTCGCGGAAGTCGGTGGAAAGATCGACGCCGTGCTGGGAGACCGGATCTACTCGCGCAATGGAGATCCCCTCGAGGCGGTCGTCGGCAAACAGCTATTGAGTCTGCATGCGACGCTGGCGGTTGCCGAGAGCGCCACAGGCGGAGGACT
>JBEKTF010000120.1:0-16566 GCA_049516355.1 Bryobacteraceae bacterium
CACCCGCAGGTCCACGCCGCGTTCGTCGCCGCGCGCGTCTTCACGGTCGAATCGAAACACCTCGAACTCCTGACCCTCTACGAGCAGCGCATCAACCGCAGTCTCCAAAAAAATCTCAGCCTGCTCCAAACCCTCCAGGCCGCCCGCAAAGAGCAACGCCGGCACGAAATCGAGGACGCAAAGAAGCTCCTCCAGCTCAGTGAAATGAAGGGATTAACGTACGAGCCGGCCAAAGATGGCTTCGTTTTTTCGAATGACCAGATCCCGTGCCGCCATCGACCGCGAACGCCGTCTTGAACGCGCCCAACACCTCGATTTACGCCGTGACAAACGCCAAAAACAACACGCCCAGGCCGCCTGATATGCGATCCGCTTTGAAATTTCCCGCGAATCCCTCTGCGCCGCCTTATGTTACGATAGACTTGAATTCTGCAAAAGCCTCCCCTTGCATTTCGAATCACTTAGATGAATCTCCGTTCTCTGTTCAGTCTGTTTTCGTCCGATCTCGCGATCGATCTCGGCACGGCAAATACCCTCGTATATGCCAAAGGAAAGGGCATCGTGGTCAACGAGCCCTCCATCGTGGCCCTTAATAAAACCACCGGCGAAGTTGAGGCCGTCGGCAAAGAGGCGAAGGAGATGCTCGGCCGCACGCCCGGCAACATCGTCGCCATTAAACCGATGAAAGACGGCGTAATTGCCGACTTCAAAGTGACCGAGAAAATGCTGAATTACTTCATCCAGAAGGCGCACAATCGCAAGATGCTCGTGCACCCCCGGATCGTAATCGGCGTTCCCAGCGAAATCACGCAGGTGGAAAAGCGCGCGGTCATGGATTCTGCCTATCGCGCCAAAGCCAGCGAAGTTCATCTGGTGGAACAGGCCATGGTCGCGGCCATCGGCGCTGGTCTGCCGATCACCGAACCTTCCGGCAACATGGTGGTCGATATCGGCGGCGGCACCACCGATATCGCCGTGATTTCGCTCTCCGGAATCGTTTATTCGCGCTCCGTGCGCGTGGCCGGAAATGCCATGGACGATGCGGTGATGTTGTACCTGAAACGCAAGTACAACCTGCTGATCGGCGAGCGCACCGCGGAAACCATCAAAATGGAGATTGGTTCGGCGTACCCGCTCGATAAACCGATGACGATGGAAATCAAAGGCCGCAACCTGATTGAAGGCGTGCCGAAAACCATCACCATCCACGACGAGGAAATCCGCGAGGCTCTGTCGGAATGCGTGGCCACCATCATCAATGGAATTCGTGTCGCGCTCGAACGGACTCCGCCCGAGCTCAGCGCCGATATCAGCGACCGCGGCATCGTGCTCACCGGCGGCGGCGCACTCATCAAGAATCTGGATAAGCGCATTCGCGAAGAAACCGGACTGCCTGTTTCGATCGCCGACGATCCGCTGGCATCCGTCGTGCTCGGAACCGGGAAGATGCTCAGCGATTTCAAGCTGCTGCGCAAAATCTCTATCGATTAGCGAGAATTAGTAAAGGAGCGCTCTCGGGCGGCCCGTTTATGGAATCGCTGTTCTACCGTTATCGGAACATTATCGTCCTGCTGCTGGTGATCTTCGCCCAACTGGTGCTCCTCGCCTGGCAGGTCAAGAGCGACAACGATGTTCCCATGGTGCGGGTCTGGGCGGTTACCGCGGTGACGCCGGTCGCCAGCGCGATCGAGGCCATGCGCAATGGGACAACCGGGTTCTTCAGTAGCTATTTTGAGCTGCGAAACGCGCGCGCGCAAAGCCGCCAGTTACGGACGGAGGTCGACCGCCTCAGGCTGGAAAATCAGTTGCTGAAAAATGACCTCGCCTCCGCTCAGCGGGCCGAATCGCTGGCCGGTTTCCAGGCCCGGTCTCTTTCGAAAATGATCGGCGCCCGTGTGATCGGCGCGACGCCGGGTGTTGGAACGAAGTCCGTCCTGATCGATCGGGGTACCACAGCGGGGGTTCGCCGGGGCATGGCCGTGGTGACGCCGGATGGAATCGTGGGCCGGGTGGTCGCCGTTTTTCCGTTCGCGAGCCAGGTGCTTTCCGTGACCGACCCCGGCTTCGCGGCCGGCGTGGAATCGCAAAAGAATCACGTTCACGGTGTTCTGAAAGGTCTGGGAAACGACAGCGACCGGGTTGACTTCGTGCCCACCGGGCAGAAGGTCGAAGTTGGCGAGATGTTCTTCACTTCGGGTGAGGATCGCGTTTTTCCCAAAGGCTTGCCCGTCGGCAAGGTTACGGGAGTTCACGAAGGAGGCAATTTTCAGGACATCACCGTGGATCCCTCCGGTACCGGGACTGCCCCGGAAGAGGTGCTTGTCATCCTTGATGCCGTTCATCAGGCTATTCCGGAGGAGACTACGCCCGACACCCCGGTATACCTCACGCCGGATGTGAATCCGGACGGGAATTCGGACGCCAGGGCGCCGCAATCCGGTGCTCTCCTTACGACCGCGGACAAGCTGAGGGATCAGTATAAGAAGATCGGCGATGCCCAGAAGCACGTATTTGGGGAAGGTTTACCGGGAACACCGCCGCCGAACTTTAATTTGAAAGTGCCCGGTGTCAACGCTCCGGCAGAACCTGCAACAACGCCGCCTGCAACAACGTCGCCTGCAACAACGCCGCCGGTGCCCGCGTCGCCCAAACCGGCGCCACCCGCTCAAGCGCCACCAACTCAAGCAACGCCAAAGCCGCAGCCCTGATGGAATATCCAGCCAGCAGCCGGATCATGGTGGATAGCGCGCGCCAGGTGCGTAGCGCGGTTTATCCGGTCTGGGTATACTTCGCCATCCCTTTGCTGGCGTTGTTGATTCAGGTCTACCTGCCTCTGTTCCAGACGCTGGGTTTTATCTCGCAGATTGAATTGCCGCTTCTCGTTACGATCTATTTCGCGCTCATGCGGCGGTCGCAGCTTCGGGGGCTGGCGATTGGCCTCACCCTCGGATTGGCGCAGGATTCATTGTTCCAGCAACACCTGGGGATGTACGGAATCTGCAAAACTCTGGTGGGCTATTTTTCGGCGTCGATCGGCATGCAGTTCGATGTGGAGCACGCTTTTGTCCGGCTGGTATTGTGTTTTATTTTCTATCTGTTCCACCAGTTTTTTTATTGGCTACTTCAACGTTCTCTTCTCGATCAGCCGGCTGTATTTCAGATCCAGAAAGAGCTGCTTCTGGCCGTGGTCAACGCCATGATTGGTGTGCTGTTATTCCACTTCCTCGACAAGCTGCGCAAACGGGAGTGACTTAGCGCAGCAGGTCTTCCAGCTGGATTTTGGCGCCCGTCCGATCGTCCCGGTACTTCGCGATGACCGGAGTATAGATTGAGATGCCCCAATCCCGGCCCGGTCCGATGGTTACGGCGCGGGAGCCCGCAATTACGACCGCGCCTTCGGGAACGATCAGCGGTTGGTCGTCTGTAGCGCGGTAGATTTGTCCGCGCACCAGATCGTAGAGCGGCGTCGAGCGGTTCAGGATGGTGCCGGTACCAAGCACAGCCTGCTTCCTGACCACGGTTCCTTCGTAAATGCCGCAGTTTCCGCCGACGAGAACGTCGTCTTCAACGATCACGGGCAGTGCTCCGACTGGCTCGAGTACGCCTCCGATCTGCGACGCGGCGGAGATGTGGCAGTTACGCCCGATCTGCGCGCAGCTTCCCACCAGTGCATGGGAATCGATCATGGTGCTTTCGCCGACGTACGCGCCGGCGTTGACGTACATCGGCGGCATGCAGACGACTCCCTTGCCGATATAGCAGCCGTCGCGAATGCTGGAACCGCCGGGGACAATCCGGACGCCATCCGAGGGGCTGAACTTGTGCACCGGGTAAGTCGACTTATCGAGGAATGGCTGCCGTACGGGATCGATCGACATGTCGACGATCGATCCCATGCGAAAGCCCACCAGAATACCTTTCTTGACCCATCCGTTTACTCGCCAGCCGCTCTGCTGAGTGGCGTCCGGCTCGGCGGCGCGAATGGTCCCTGCGTTCAACGCCTGTTTGAAACGGGCGAAGAGCGCGAAATGTTCCGGCGTGTATTTTTCAGGTGGATTATCGAAAATCTCGGCGATGTGCTCCAATTAATGGGCTCCCGCGGTGGCCAGGAGGCCAACCGATTCCAGTACTTGTTCGATCTTCTGCCTGCTTGCGGGAAGCGGCTCAACGAGCGGGAGCCGATACACCGGTTCCAGCAAACCCATCACTCCCATGGCCCACTTTACCGGGATCGGATTCGATTCGATGAAGTTGACCTGCATCAGCGGCAACCAGCGGCGCTGCAGTTTTCGAGCGCCTTCAAAATCGTTCCGATTCGCCAGGCGCACCAGCTCGGTCATCGCTCCGGGGATCTGATTTGATACGACTGAAATGACGCCGCGCCCACCGAGTGAAATCACCGGCAAAGTCATCGCATCGTCACCTGAAAGCACGATGAAGTTTTCCGGGACTCGATTCAGGATTTCCGCGATTTGCGTGATGTTTCCCGAAGCTTCCTTGATGCCGATGATGCGATCGATCCCGGCGAGGCGAACCACTGTGGCGGGCTCGATATTCACGCCGGTGCGGCCCTGAACGCTATAGAGAATGATCGGTATTTCGATCGATTCCGCGATGGCCTTGTAGTGCTGGAATAAGCCTTCCTGCGTTGCTTTGTTGTAGTACGGAGTGACGGAGAGAATGCCGTCCGCGCCGAGCTTCTGGCATGCGCGCGCCATCTCGATGACCTCGCGGGTATTGTTGCCGCCGGCGCCGGCCAGCACCGGAACCTTGTGGGCAGCCTCTTCGATCGTGATCGCGACCACCCTCAGGTGCTCGTCGCGAGTCAGCGTCGGGCTCTCGCCGGTGGTGCCGCACGGGACGAGAAAATCGATGCCCTGTTCGATCTGACGCCGGACCAGTTTGCGCAGCGCTGCTTCATCGAGCGATCCGTCTTTCCGGAAAGGCGTGACCATAGCCGTTCCGCATCCTATAAACATGTGCCACCTCCAAAAAGAATATCTCCGAACTCGTGAAAACCCTTCTTGCCAACTACCCACTCGGCCGCTTTGATCGCACCCAGGGCGAATCCTTCCCGGCTGCGTGCGGTGTGCCGCAAAGTGATTGTATCGGCTGCGCAGTCGAATCCGATCTCGTGGGTGCCGGGAATCGCTCCGGCGCGGTTCGACGCGATATCCACATTGCGCTGATAGCCGGCTTTCCGCATCTCTTCGACCAGCTTGAGCAGCGTCCCGGACGGCGCGTCTTTTTTCGCCGAATGATGAATCTCCCAAGCCCAGGCTTCGTACTCCGGTTCGTTCGCGAGTAGCTTCGCGGCGGCGCTCACAATGCGGAAAAAAGCGTTCACACCAACAGAATAATTCGGGCTCCAGACCAGGCCGACCCGGTGCCGCTCGACTACGCTCCGCACGTGCGGAATCTGTTCCTGCCAGCCGGTGGTCCCGACCACCAGATTGACCCCGAGCGCCGCGATCCGTTCGACGTTTCCCACTACCGTGGAAGGGATGGAGAAGTCGATCGCCACGTCCACACCGCGGAAGTTTTCGGCATGGATGCCTTCGAAGTTCGCGTTGTTGTGTTCGTCGAGTTTGGTCGAAACCGTGATGCCGCGTTCGGTGGCGAGGCGCTCGATCATGCGGCCCATTCGGCCATAACCTACGATGGCAATGTTCATTCAAACGCTCCGTTCACTCAAAGACATCTGGGTCGAGTTCGCTGAAGAACTCGGTGTGCAGCGCTTCGACGGCGTGGCGAAGATCCTTTTCCATTACCACTACGCTGAGATTCAACAATGATGCGCCTTGAGAGATCATCCGGATATTCAAACTCCGCAGTGCGGTGAATACACGCGCGGCCACACCCGGAGTGTAGCGGATGTTTTCGCCCACCAGGCACACGATGGCCTGATCGGGCTCCATTTCGACCTCGGAAAACTCGCTCAATTCCTTGCAGATGTGCTCCATGTGCGTGGTGTTGTCGATGGTCAGCGATACACTGACTTCGCTGGTCGCTACCATGTCGACGGGCGTCTCGTGCCGGTCAAATATCTCGAAGATGCGGCGCAGAAATCCATGCGCCATCAGCATCCGGGTGGAGTGGACATTGACCAGTGTTATCTTACGTTTGCAGGCGATCGACTTCACTACGTTTTTGCAGTGAACGGTCTCGGCCACGATCAGGGTGCCAGGGACATCGGGCCGGCGTGAATTCAGAATGAGCACCGGAATGTTGCGTTCGATTGCCGGGATAACTGTGGACGGATGCAGCACTTTCGCGCCGAAGTAGGCGAGTTCCGCCGCTTCAGCAAAAGAAATAATCTTGACGCGGTGACCGCCGGGAAGAATGGTCGGGTCGGCGGTCAACATGCCGTCGACGTCGGTCCAGATCTGGATTTCTTCGGCCTGAACGCCAGCCCCGACGATCGAGGCGGTGAAGTCGGAACCACCGCGGCCGAGGGTCGTGGTTACGCCTTCTTCGGTTGAGCCGATGAAGCCGCCCATCACGACGACCTTGTCGCGGGCGAGCGGCGGCAGTACTTCGGCAAGCCGTTTATAGGTTTCGGGGAAGATCGGGGCGGCCTGGGTGTGCCGGTGATCGGTGATGATGACCCTGCGCGAATCGACATGGACCGAGGGCACGCCATAGTATTCGAACGCGAGCGAGACGATGTAACTCGAAAGGCGTTCGCCGTAACTCGAAATGGCGTCGATGGAACGGGGCGTCAGTTCGCCCAGAACTGCGATCCCTTTGATGAGCTCGGTCATCTCCTGGAAATGATCGTCCAGAGTGCGGTCTAGTTCCGCGCGATGCGCCAGGGGAACGACCTGGCGGGCTTCGCGCGAATGGAAATCGCGGAGATCATGAAGCTGGCGGATATATTCCTCGCGCTTGCCTTGGATGGCCGATTGGGCGATGGCGAGGAGTTTGTTGGTCGTTTTGCCCATGGCGGAGACCACGACGATCGGATGGCGATCGACGCGGGCCTGGACGATGCCGGCTACGCGTTTGACTGCTTCGGCCGATTCGACGGATGAGCCGCCGAATTTCATTACGATCATGCGTGCTGTCCCGGCGTGTTCGTTACCGCTTCCTTACGGGCGCGGCTCGGTAAGAAAGAGAAGGGGGTGGGCATGGCTAGGAGCGTGTCCGAGTATTCAAAATCGGCATGTCATAACCACAATTGGTAGTGTCTTGTAGGCACACAATATATGACTCATAAAATGATTTCTCGCACAGGCTCCTAGGCTAACAGCCCTTCTGAGTGCATCAGTTCGGCGTTGAGCACCGCCGCGCCCGCGGCTCCGCGAATGGTGTTGTGGCTGAGTGCGACAAACTTCCAGTCGAAAACAGGGCAGGGTCGAAGGCGCCCGATGAAGGTGGCCATACCTCGATCGCGCTCGGCGTCCTTGCGCGGCTGCGGACGATCCGCTTCGGGCATGTACTGCACGGGGCGCTTGGGTGCGCTGGGCAAGCCGCGCTCCTGCGGCACACTCGAGAAAGTCTCGAAGGCATTGCGCAGATCGGCTTCGCTCGGGCTCGAAGAAAACTCGACCGAGACGGTTACGGTGTGCCCATCCACCACCGCTACGCGATTGCAATGCGCGCTGACCTTTGCGGCGAGCGGTTCGATGTGATCGCCCGCGTAGTGCCCGAGAATCTTCTGTGTCTCCTGCTGCATTTTTTCTTCTTCGCCGCCGATGAACGGGATCACATTGCCCACGATATCCATCGAAGCCACGCCCGGGTAACCCGCGCCCGAGATCGCCTGTAGCGTAGTTGCGATGACGCGCGTGATGCCGAATTGTTTGAGCGGCGCGAGTCCCATTGTGAGTACGACGGTCGAGCAGTTCGGGTTGGTCACGATCTGTCCCTTCCATCCGCGCGCGCGCTGCTGAGCCGGGATCAACTTCAGATGATCGGCATTGATTTCCGGCACGAGGAGCGGCACATCATGATCCATGCGATGGTTCTTCGAATTCGAGACGACCACGTGCCCGGCTTGCGCGAACGCTTGCTCGATCTCGGTCGCGACGGACGCATCCATCGCGGAAAAGAGCAGTTTCGGCGCGTTGCCGGGCTTCGCGTCTTCGACCTTGAGCGTCGAGATGGAGTCCGGCGCGGACCCGCCCAGATGCCATTTCGCGGCGTCGGCATAGCGCTTACCTGCCGATCGCTCACTCGCACCCAGCCATGTGAGCTGGAACAACGGATGACCGTCGAGAAATTTGATGAAGTGCTGGCCCACCATTCCGGTGGCTCCCAAAATACCTGCTTCGATTCTGCTCATTGTCGTTACTCTTTTTGACCGCGCGAAACGGAGCGTTCGCCCTTCGCGCTCAGAAGCTTCACTACCATTTTTTGATAAATTTCAACCGCGTCGAGGAGTTGCTGCTTGGGTACGCGTTCCTCCAGTGTGTGCGCGACGTGGATGGTTCCGGGGCCGAAGAGCAACGGCTGTCCCCACGATCCGCCGAACGCCGGAATATCCGTTGTAAAGGCGACAACGGTGGTGGGCAAGCCTTCCACAGCCGTGAGACGAATGGCCGGAATTTCCAGCACCCAATTCAGCTCGACGCCGCGCTCGCTCCAGGGGCTGACGGCTCTGGCGAGGGCGCGCCTGGTGTTGCCTGAATCGCCCACGAGGCGGATGAAGAGTTCGGCCCGCGCTTCGTCCGGAATTACATTCGGCGCGCGACCTCCGTGAATGGTTCCAATGTTCAACGTGCTTGCGCCGAGGACAGGGTCCACGGGCAGTTCCACTTTGCGGATGGCGTTCAACGCGTCGAGCAATTTCTCGATCGCCGAATCGCCCAATTCAGGATACGCGGAGTGCGCCATTTTCCCGCGCGCCACCAACTCATACCGGAGCGCGCCTTTCGATCCGAGGGCGAGCCGGTTCTCGGTGGGTTCGCCATTGATGATGTACTTCGATCCACGGGGGGCCTTCGCGGCATGATAAGCGCCGGCGCTGTTGCGTTCTTCGCCGACGACGAACAGCAGACCGAAATCGCGCACGCCTTGTTCGAGAAGGCGCTCGGCCGCGGTAATCATCGATGCGATGATGCCCTTGGTGTCGCACGCCCCGCGCCCCCAGATGAATTCGTCATCCACGCGCGAGGGCACCCAGGGCGGAACGGTATCCATATGAGTGGAGAGCGTCACGATGGGAATACCGAAGCCGGCGAAGACGTTCCAGCGCTTCGGCTCGACCTCGATTTTCTCGACCCGGCCGTTGTGCGCGGCGCTGAGGCGCGACAGATAGTCGAACAGGTATTGCCCGACGTCTCCTTCTTCGGGGGTGACGGAAGGAATGTCGATCAGCGCGCGCGTCAACTCGAATACATGCATAGGGCCTGCCTGGTACAGCCTACCTGATAAAGCCTGTCTGGGATGCGCGTACGAGGAGAGTGAGGATGGATGAAGTTTTCACTATCCCGATAGCGCTCCACCCGATTTTCTGTCGCGCACAACGTACCTTCGAACTGTGCGCTTCAGTAACGCCGGATGACAGTGACGGAGATTTAACTCGCGCCCCCAACCGCCCGCGACCGATCCGCCGCGCCGATTTCGGCGACAAAACCCCTTCCGGCGCGCCTCCCGTGATCGCGGGAACTTTGCGCGCGGTTTTGGCTGCCGCACCTCTACCAGAAAGTTCAGGATATCACGGGGTGTTGTGGTGAGTGGTGCGGTGGGTTTGCTTCGGCCGTTTGGCATTGTTGTTCTGATGCTGTGCGACGAGTCCAGCGTTTCTCCGCTGTCCCGTGGAGAACCAAGCGCGTCTTTCATTTTTCGACTGGCCAAGTTTCACAGAAGCCGACTTCCGGGGGCCTATTTCCGTAGCCGGCGTTTCACAGGAGCAATCTGACGCAAATCGATGCAGCGCCTCACTACAGGCCCGTATAAAACTGCGTCTTTAAAGGTGTTCAGCCGCCGAGGACTTGTCCTCTGTATATGAGATTCTATATGCACGCCCGGCTGTGCGTGCAGAGTCGGGTTTGACCTGCGTTGATCTGCCTCGAAGCTATTTCGGTAGGATTTTATGTGGGTGGGGCGCGTCCAAAGGATCCTATGATTCCAGAATCATTCGCATCGCGATATCCCAATCTCGCAGCAGCACTGATCGAAATGAGAACCACGGGCCCGGATGCTTCCTGGTCTTCAGGGATGATTGACCCAGGGGTCGCGGGCGATTTGACAAACTCGAATCGAGATGGAGGATCGCTTCTCGAAATCCTGAGAGGCTTGTTTCAGGCGCCTATACAACCGAATGACGGCTTCATGCGTTTCAGCATGGCGGCCCATCAGTTTTTGGGGGTATCTAACGATGCCCATGTCTTCATGGGAAGGCTGTGGGCTGATGCGATTCCAATGTGGAGTTCCCCGGAACGAGCCGAATTTCTCTCGATGCTGGTCCAGGACCCGCAAGATGCCTTCCACGCGCTGAGCTTCGGTGTGGAGATGTTCCGGCGGATTCAATTCACGGCTGACGAAGCCTTCCCTTGGATCGCGGAGGCTCATCGGATCGCAGGCAACGACCATTTTCAAGGTGGGTTTTGGGGATGCATCGAAGCATTCTGCGCTACGAGCACAAAAGAGGCGATCACGGTGTTGGAACGGTGGCTTGACAGCAACCCGAAGGGACCTTCGCTCAGAATCATCCGCAACATGATTGGCTGGCTGAGATTGGCCGCCCCGGCGCAGGCTTCGGATGCCGCCCGGTTCGCTGCGATTGAGGATCGCGTGCGGTCCGGCGGTCACTCGGCGTGGCGCGGCCTCTACATTCAGTCTTGGGCCTATGCCCGACCAGATCTCGTCCTCAATGAGCAAAGGGCTCTCGACATGCGCGACCGGTACGTTCATCCGGGCTCCGAGGAGGAGATTGCCTGGTGTTATCTCCTGAATTCTATTATTCAGGTCGACAAAGGTTCGTGGGTGTGGGCTCAGAGGGAATTGCACATCCTTTCGCGGCCAGGGCTCGGCGAGGAAGCAAAGTACTGGGCCGTTACGGCGTCCCTTCACTGCTTCGTATCTTCGGTCAAAAACGAGGCGGTCGTGGCCGAAAATTGGCTTGCCGTACTCCGAGGGCACCTCCCGATCTCGCCCGGTAGCCTTGGAACCTGGGAGCAAGTCTATGCCGCACTTAGAACGCTCGTTCTTGAGGACGTCGGAATGACCCGTGAATTCATCAGGGTTCTCGCGCAACATTCTGGCGAGGCGTGGCTCAAAGTTGCAAGAGAACGGCAATTTCTAGGTTTCTTTCAACTGCTGCGGCAGAAGGGCCTTCATACGTCGGTCGCCGAGGACCTTTGCTTTCAGGCCGAAGGCGCGGCGCGCCACATGGGCCTTGTAGTGTTGGCGGAGTGCGGCGTCGAAGCGATCGGTTTGTCCGCGGTGACCGCAGCGACCGACACCCAAATAGAGTTGCTGCTGCTTGAAGCGCAGCGCCGCCTTCTCGATAATGCAGCGCTTGCTCGGCTCCACGCTTGCCTGGCGGTTCGCGTTGATGACATCGGGGGGGATCTGGCGGAGCGTTTTCATGCGGAGTGCGCCCTGCAGTGCCTGAACACGCATCAATATCGCACCGTTCTCGCGGCTTCGGCTTCCAACCACGAATATTTGCCAGATATCGCTGCTGACGCCGCCGACCGTCTTGCCGAAATTGCTAAGGCCTCGAGCTCACCAGCATTGCAGATGGAAGTGCCCGGCATGGCTCGGGCCCAGAGACTACACGATCGAAAGGTCATCCGGGAAGTCGCAAAGGCTGTTAAGGACAATTCGGTTGTATTAAGCACGATGCCGACACTTAGTCTTCTCTATGGCGGTAGGGAATTCCGAACATTTTTCGGGAATCGACCGCTAAGCGAACCATCGACAATGCACTCGTCCTCTTCAAGCGTTGAGGTTCCACGGTTGGAGTTTGTGGATCCGGAGGGAATGGATCTACGCCGCAGAGCAGCGGAAAATCGTATCGCCAAGCTCAATGCACAGGCGGGCGTGGACACCGCCCAATGAACGCGGAATCCATTAAATCATTCATTACCTACTACCTTCAGAGCCTCAATGAACGTACGCGACGAGAGAAAAGCGGTGCGAAATGGGGGATTGATTGGGTTGCCTATAACTTGGGACTCGCGCGGTTTGGCAAGCCACTTCGACTCCCGTTCCTACGTAGCGGAGAGTTGGGCTGCCCTCAGAGCAAGAGCGAGGCCGAGTTTGGAATCGACATCTCTTTCCTCTCCGATGAAGGCGACCAACTAACCATATTTGTCCTTAAGGACGAGCCGTTGACAAATTCGACCTGGACGAGGAGCGATTTTGACCGTGACTTGCGTATGGCGATAGCCCCTGATCTAAATGCCGAGGGCTTACACCAGGTCAAGTCGGTAACAATCATCCTCGCTTACAACAAAGACGATCAACAGAACGGAGTTGAAGCATATAGCCGATGGGTGGCGGCGGCACCAACGAAGGTGGGTGATGGAGTCGCACTTCACTTTGTCCGCTGGAATCTGTCTGAATTAGTCGAGCAGACCATTCGGCATATCCTGAGCCCTTCGCTGTTACCAGAACGCTTTTTCGGACAGTTGAGCTACCTATCGGCACAATTCGCGGATTTCAGGCATGGGTCGGAAGCGTGGCAAACACAATTGGTTCCGAACTGGAACAGGTTTGTTGGTGATGTTTTGCAAGAGAGCGCCGGCTTACGCGGAGCTGCACTCGTGCCGGTCGCATTAATTATCTTGCGCCAGCGGGCGGCTTCTAACCCTTCATTCGAGACAGGCTGGATCGAGCTCGTGGAATGGGCCGCGGTCGCCTTGTGGAAGCGGCATGCCGAACATCCCGTCCCGGCAGCCACTGTGGGGATTCAGCGGTTCTGGAGCGACTTCTACATTGCGGAGTTGGACAGGTTCTACCGGGCGCATATCGACGATCTATCGACCGAACAATCGATCGATAGCCTGGTAGCCGTGGGCAGCTACCTTGGCGCAGTTGCCTCATCCTACGTATCCTACTGGCATATCGGACGTCTAGGCCTTTTGTCAGTCGAACTGGCCGAGAGCTCCGCACCCCGCCTGGATCTGGGGCAATCGCTAAACGAAATTGCAAACTGGGCAGCAATGCTGACCAATGCAAATGTGTCCGTGCTTCGGCCAGTGCTTGACATTCAGCATATCGAGTTCTTTCTGATGGCGGCGATCTGGCGAAACGCTAGCCGTCTCGCAGATTTTGCGCAAATCGTTGAGGCCCTTCTGTCGAGGCTATACCCTCGCAGGTTAGGCCGCAGCAGCTTGCCATTTATCGACGGCGGCAATTCTCTCGCCAACGTGTTCGAACAGGTCGCCACCAAGCCAGATCCTCCGATGATACTCGCCCAAAGCTCTTTCTTTGTCTTGATGCTGCTAGAACTGTGCTGCATTCTGCCGGATGAGTCGCGAGATAACCTGGTTGCCCTCATACATAGACGCTTGGTTCTCGGAGCTTTTGATCAAGGCGATCCTGGCGACAGGCGGCCCCTCGATCTGATGTCGTGGATTCCGCCCGATGATTGGCCGAGGCAAGTCTTCAACGCTGAAATGCCGGGGGGCCAAGGCGTCGCTGTGGGGGCGTTCGCAAGTCATCGTGAGGCCACCTCTGCCGACATTCTGGATGGCATCCGCAAGCTCGTGGCGGAAATGAGAAATGCTGGGCCGCGGTTTCGGCAACCGCCGGATCTACCAATCGCAGCATCAATCCTGGCGTCGCTGCGGCATGGTACGCCTTTGCCACCCGAGTTGTGGCGTCGGTGGGCATTTCCGGAGTCAACGACTTCTGCCGATAAGTGAAATTCAGGATACGCTCCGCGCGGTTCAGAATTTGGGAATTTTTGACAAGATTAATCCTGATAAGTCATGGTCACGTCAGCTTGACTTGAAACACCTAGGAGCCTGTCCGAGAAATCATTTTATGAGTCATATGTTGTGTGCCTACAAGACTCCTACTACCAGTAATTGTGGTTATGACATGCCGATTTTGAATACTCGGACACGCTCCTAGATCGGCGCATTGGGTCTTCGCGGCTCGTTTCGCCGGATTGGGAACGATAAACGCGGTTCAGTCCGCCGATCAACCCCGATGGTCTGCCGTCGTCTGCCGGACGTGCAGCGTGACGCTCCCTCCAAAACGGCGATCTCGGAATCTTCAGCGCCGACGCATATAGGAGACGGCATGCGACCGGCTCCCCGGCGCGCGCTTCCGAGATCCTAAGTCTTCTGGCCCGCGTCGCGTCAACTCGACCGTTTGGGCGTTAGCCGGGCTGGTGGCGTTCCTAAACGCTGGACGACGAGATAGGAATTCATCGCACGGAAAACCGCGCGAGGAGTCGCCCTGTTCCACGTGCCGGGAGGATTCGCTAATTTTCGGCTTGCCAACCACTCGGACGCGGCCAACCTCGCTGCCTCGTAGTCAAGAATACCAAGCAGATCTTTAGTATCTATCGCTGGATCCAAATTCCACCGCCTTTGAGGCGGTCAGCTTCCAGCAGGTTTCACCTTTGCCTGGGAGTTCAGGTGGCGCACGTTCTCAACGTGCCGTGTCGAGACTTTCTCGTCACCGGTTTTTCGCGAATGGCCGGGCGTCGGCAGAGTGCCGACGCGGCACGCAAAGTGCGTGCGCCACGGCCTTCAGGCGATTATCCGTCGCAGTGGCCGTTTAGAAGATGGCCAGCGGATTGAGCGGCGATCCCGTTCCTTTTTCGATCCGCAGTGGCGCGGCCATGAACAGAAACTCGTAACGATTCAGCCGCTTCGCCTGCTCGACGGCCCTTTCGAAATCCAGATTGTCGAAAATGTCCACGCCCATGGCGACGAGCGTCAGTTTATGCAGCGGGATGGCGATAGACGGCGGAAGGCCCGTGGGCGAGACGTCGTTCGGTCCGTCGCATCCGATGAATGAAACGCCGCGCTCCTTGATGAAGTAGGCAACGTCGGCATGGTAGCCGGCGAACCCGGTGGTGTTCGGCCAGGGGCCCAGCGCCGCGCGCCGCTTCCAACGGCCTGTGTAGAGAAGGATGACGTCGCCTGGCGACACCTTCACGTGCTCCAGCTTTTCCAGGGCCTCGAGGTCTTCACGATGGATGGCCGTTCCCGGCTCAAGCCACCCTTGAGGAGTGGCCTTTCCCGGCAGGCGCGTTGCATCAAAGAGGATGGCCCGGGTGACCACGCCGTCTTTCAAAGCGTTGATATTTCCTTTGGGGCAGCCGCCGGCGGCTTTGATGTCTTCCATGGACCGGCCGTTGTAGCCCTTGCCTTCAAACATGACGTGACAGTTCACGGCATCCAGATGGCTGTGAATCACGCCATGATAGGTGCCGGTGTATTGGTATCGATCCGTGGTGCCTGTCGGAGTAACATCGCCGAGCGTGCGCTCCAATATGTTCGGCGCGTCCGCGGCTTTTTCCTGGGGGATATCGTGCGCCAGTGAAATGGGAACGCCTTCCTTTGCCAAGGCCAGGGCCTGCTTCCGTTTCGCCGGTGTGATGAGATTGGCGGCGCCGAGCTCGTCGTCATCTCCCCATCGTCCCCAGTTCGAAAGCTCCTTCATCGCGCGGCGGAAGTCTTCTTCGTTTGCGATAACCGGGCGTCCATTGCCCGGGGTCTGTGCCCAGGCGACGCCCAACACGATCAAGACAATCAACGGGACTCTCATGGTCTCTCCTTTGAGTGAACGGGGGAGTTCAAACTACTCCGTGATTCTACATCGGTTTGAGAAATACGCGTATACTCGATCAAAAGGAGATTTGCCGATGCGGGGATTTATCTTAGGATTCGTTGCAGTGGGCATCGCCTTGATCGTGTCCCTCGGGCTGGCTCAGCAGGGGCCGTATCAGGTGCTGAAGACGGCGAGGGTTGGCGGCTTGGGCGGTTTCGATTATGTGTATGCGGATGTGGACGGACGCCGGTTATACATCGCGCGCACCGGCCCTGCTTCGCGAATGACGGTCTACAATCTGGATACGCTCGAGCCGGTTGGGGAAATCAAAACCACGAACTCGCATGGAGCGGTTATCGATGCCAAATCAAATCACGGCTTCATCAGCAGCAAACCTGTTCTGATGTTCGATACGAAGACGATGATGCCAATCAAGACAATTGAGGTGCAGGGCAATCCCGATGGCATGATGTTCGACCCGGTTGATGAGCGGGCATACATTCTCAGCCATACGGCGCCACACGTGACGGCGATCGATGCGAAGGACGGCTCGGTGATCGGCACGGTAGACATCGGGGGCATGCCGGAGCAGGCCGCGAGCGACGGCAAAGGTCACATGTATATCGATGTGGAGGATAAGGGCAGCATCGCGGTGGTGGACACGAAGATGCTGACCGTCACAGCTCATTACGATCTGGGGGGTAAAGGCGGCACTTGCGCGGGCCTCGCTTTGGATGCGAAGAATCATATTCTCTTTGCCGCTTGCCGCAACCCGGCAAACATGGTGATCCTGAATGCGGACGACGGGAAGATCATCACCGCTTTGCCGATCGGCACCGGCACAGACGGCGCCGGATTCAACCCGAGTACGATGGAAGC